>JAEZLX010000232.1 GCA_023415035.1 Pseudomonadota bacterium
GGGCCACGTCACGTGCCTCTTGCTGGTCCCGGAACTTCACGCGCACGCCCGTCGGCCCCTCCAGACGGAAGATGCGCGCCGCGTCGTCCATGTGCAGCATCGCCAGCGCCGAGTCGTATTCGTAGTGGCCGGAACTGAAGGTGCCCACCACCGTCATCTGGCGCACCCTCGGCACCACGCCGGCCGGCGTCACCTGCCCGCTGGGTGCGATCAGCGTCACGCTGTCTCCCACCCCCACGCCCAGGCCTCGTGCCAGATCCAGCCCCAGCAGGATGCCGAACTCCCCGGGCACCAGACGTGAAAGTGTGGTGTCGGCCAGATCCCGCGCCAGATCGGTCACCTTGGGCTCCTGCGCCGGATCGATGCCGCGCAGCATCACGCCCTTCATGTCCTCACCCCGGGCCAGCAGCCCCTGCGCCGCGACAAAAGGCGCTGCGCCGAGCACTTCCGGGTGTCGCTCGATGACGGCGACCGTGGATGCCGGATCCGCCAGCGCCTGCCCCGCGTCGTCGAACACCTCGATGTGCGAGAGCACCCCCAGCATGCGGTCGCGCACCTCCTTCTGGAAGCCGTTCATGACCGACAGCACCACGATGAGCGCAGCCACCCCCAGCGCGATGCCCAGCATGGACACGCCCGAGATGAACGAGATGAAGCCATTGCGGCGAGTCGCCCGGCCGGCGCGCGTGTAGCGCCAGCCCAGCAGGAGTTCATAAGGCATCTGCATCCGTCGGATTTTGACATCCCCGACAATCACCCCATGTCCCAAGCGACCCATCTGCTGCTTTCCCACGCCTGCGCACTGGACCACGAAGGCCGGCCGCTGTGGCCTTCGCCGGCCGCGCGCGATCTGCCCAACCTGGCCGCGCTGCTGCGGCAGCTGCGGGAGGTGGATGTGATCGAAGCCGGTGCCGACGTCCCGTCGATGCCGCACGAGCTGGTTCGCGCTCGCCTGCTTGGCCTGCCCGCCAAACCCGGTCGGATCCCCTGGGCCTCCTGGGAAACCGGAACGACCGGCACACCCTGCGGCTGGATCCGGCCCTGCCACCTGCAGGTGGGCGCCGACCAGGTGCTGCTGGCGCCGGGCGCGCAGCTGTCGCTGGACGAGACAGCCTCGCGCGCCCTGTTCGACGCCGCAGCACCTTTTCTCTCCGAGGACGGCATTTCGCTGCGCTTTGTCACCCCAGACGCCTGGCTTGCCACGGGCGAGCCTCTGCGCGATCTGCCGACCTGGTCCATGGATCGGCTGACCGGCCGCCACCTCACGCCCGAGGTGCTGCATTTCAACGGACACCCTCACGCCGCGCTCTGGCAGCGCCTGCACAACGAGATGCAGATGCTGTTTTACGCCCACCCCATGAACGACCGCCGCGCCCAACAGCGCCTGCCCTTGATCAACGCCATCTGGGTCTTCGGCGCGGGGATGCTGGACACCATCCCGTCTGCCATGAGTGCCGTGGACGAGGAACACGGATTGCGCGACAGTGCGCTCGCGCTCGATGCGCAGACCTACGCGCAGACCTGGAGGCGGATCGATGCGGGTACCATAGCGCCCCTGCTGGATCGCCTGCGAGCCGGCGAACAGGTCCGGTTGACGCTGGCGGGCGAGCGCCGGGCCGTCACCTATGAAGCGGCAACCGGCGGGCTGGCCGCGCGCCTGACCGGCCTGTTCGCCAAGCGACCCTCGCTGGCCGTCCTCGACACCCTGTGACACCCTTCCCATGAAGATCATCATTCGCGATGTGCCACCTCGCGCCGCCTGGGCGCTGGAGCAGGCCGGCCTTCATCCCCTGCTTGCGAGGCTGCTTGCCGCACGCGGCATCAGCCAGAAGGAGGAGTTGGACGACGCGCTGGCGCTGCTGATCCCGCCAGCCCGGCTCAAGGGTGCGCAAGATGCGGCCCGCGCCCTCGCAGATGCGATGCAGGCCGGCGAGCGCCTGTGCGTGGTGGCCGACTACGACTGTGATGGCGCCACCGCCTGTGCCGTGGCCGTCCGCGGCCTGCGGATGCTGGGCGCGCCGCTGGGCTGGGACAGCGTGGAATACCTCGTGCCCGACCGCGTGACCGACGGCTATGGCCTCACACCCGCCATCGCGCACCGCGTCAAGCAGCGCGGGGCCGACTGGCTGCTGACCGTGGACAACGGCATCGCCAGCGTCACCGGTGTCCAGGCCGCGCGGGAAGCCGGCCTGAAGGTTCTGGTGACCGACCATCACCTGCCCGCAGTGCTCGACGGCCGGGTGACCCTGCCGCAGGAATGCCTGATCGTGAATCCCAACCAGCCCGGCTGCGAGTTCGAGAGCAAATCGATCGCGGGCGTGGGAGTGATGTTCTACGTGTTGCTGGCGTTGCGTGCCGAGCTGCGGGATCGCGGCGTGTTCGACCAGCGATCGCAGCCACGCATCGACAGCCTGCTGCCCCTGGTGGCGCTGGGCACTGTGGCCGACGTGGTCCGGCTCGACGCCAACAATCGGCGCTTGGTCGCCCAGGGCCTCAAGCGCGTGCGCGCAGATGCCATGCCGCCAGGCATGGCGGCTCTTTTCCAAGTCGCCGGGCGTCGCCCGGCAGCCGCCACCACCTTCGACTTCGGCTTCGCCCTCGGCCCACGCCTGAACGCCGCCGGACGGCTCGCGGACATGACGCTGGGCATCGAGTGCCTGATCACCGACGACGCCGGACGTGCCGACGAACTGGCGCGCGCCCTCGACGGCATCAACCGCGAGCGCAAGAGCATCGAGGGCGAGATGCGCGAGCAGGCGCTGATGCTGGCCGAGGAGATGTTCGACGACTCGGAAACGCCCCCGCCTGCCATCACCGTCTTCGACCCGGACTTTCACGAGGGCGTGATTGGCATCGTGGCCTCGCGCCTGAAGGAAAAGCTCCACCGCCCGACCTTCGTGTTCGCGCCGAGCGCCGCCGAAGGCAAGGAGAACGAGCTCAAGGGCTCGGGGCGCTCCATCCCGGGATTCCATCTGCGCGATGCGCTCGACCTGGTGGCCAAGCGTCATCCCGGCGTGCTTCTGCGCTTCGGGGGGCACGCCATGGCTGCCGGCTGCACCATCGACGAGGACCACTTGGACACCTTCGAGCAGGCCTTCGCCGAGGTCGCGCACGAGTGGCTCGACGCGGCCACCCTGCAGCGCACACTGGAAGCCGACGGCGCGCTGGAGCGCGAGTACCGCCGCCCGGACCTGGTGGAAACGCTGCACCGCGAGGTCTGGGGCCAGGGCTTTGCGCCGCCGGTATTTTGCGAAGAGGTGGAAGTCATCTCCCAGCGACTGGTGGGCGAGCGCCACCTGCAGCTCAAGTTCAGGCACCAGGGCGACCCCGTGGACGGCATCTGGTTCGGCCGCACCGAGCCGCTCCCAGGCCGGGTCAGGATCGCCTTCCGGCTGGATGTCGACGACTGGCAGGGCCAGCGGCGCGTGCGCTTTCTCGTGGAAGGCGCTGAAATCTGACTTCACCAGAGAAGTTCCGGCTATCGGGAAAATGCGCCGGTCATCCGGGGCGCATTGACTTTCCATTTCCCACTTGATTTTTGTCAATATACTCATATTGCCGGAAGGGCTTACGTCATTGAATGTGATATCAATCAAAATTGAAACTGGGTATTTCCGATATAATTTCCAGGAAATTCCCGGTGCATTTTTTTGCGAAATACGTTCAAATCCCGGCCGGCAGCACATCAACCAATTAATACTTTATTGCCATGTCCCTTGACTCCAAATTTGCTGCCATGATCAACACCATCCCCGAGTGCGTGGCGGGAGGCTATGTCGACATCAGCTCCGGCATGCTGCTGAGCGTCAAGACCGTAGATTCGCATCCGCAGGAAGTGATCGCGCTGGTGGCGGCCGCCACGGCCGACCTGTTTGCCGGCCAGAACATCTCCATGATCGAAAAGCTGTTCAAGCGCTCGCGCGGCCTGGAGGACGATGGCCACCACTATTTCCAGGAAATCGTCGTCAACAGCGACAACCTGATCCACGTGTTCCTGCGTGGCAAACGCTATCCCGATTACGTGGCCGTATTTGTTTGCCGCCGCACCGCCAATCTCGGCATGGCATTGACCAAGGCACGCATGGCCATGCCGGAAATCGAGGCGGCCGTCTGAGTCGTATCGTGCAGGAATCTTCTGGAAACAGCCCCCTGCTGGCGCTGGAGGGCTTCGGGGCCACGTTCGGCAACCGGCTCATCCTGGGCGACATCGAGCTGAAGCTGGGCGACAGCGGCATCGACGTGCTCATGGGCCCCGTCAAGGCCGGCAAGTCGACGCTGCTGCGCGCGCTCAGCGGCCTGAATGACAACAACCCGAACTTCCGTGCCTGGGGCAAGGCATGGCTGGCCGGTCGCCCACTGGGCGCCGGCCACCGGCCAGCGCTCGTCCAGCAGCATGTGGCCATCATCCAGGCTTCCCTGCGCGATGCCCTCCTGCACCGGCTGCGGGCAAACAGCCAGCGCTCCATCCAGGAATGGAACGAGCAGGCCAGCCAGGCTCTGGCGACCTTCGGCCTGTCCGAGCTGCTCCCGAAGCTGAACCAACCGCTGATCGAGCAGCCGCTGGAACACCAGCGCGCCATCACGATCCTCGCGCACGCACTGGAATGCCCCACGCTGCTGATGGTTGACGAGCCGACCTACGGCCTGCCCGACGAGGCCTCCCGCTGGCTCATCCAGTGGCTGAAGGCGCTTGGCGACAAGCAGCGGCTGCTCGTTGTCCTGCACCACCAGAAACAAGCCCGCACACTGGCCGACCGCATCATCCTGCTGGGCGGCGGGCGCATCCTCGCCCATCAGGACGCCGAGCACTTCTTCACCCACCCCGACAACGACTGGGTGGCGCAGTTCGTGCGATCAGGCAGCATCGCCGTACCCTCCCCCGACGCACGGCCGGAAGACCTGGACCCCGATGCCCCCAGGCTACCGCCACTGTCGGATGAGGCACGGCGCATCCTGGCTGAGATTCAGGCCGCGTGCCGCCTGGAACCGGCACCCGCACCGACCCGGCCGCCGGCAGCCAAGGCGGCCCCCTTGGCCTCACCGCTCGTGCCTCCACCCTGGTCCGAGCCGGTGGGCACGCCAGCGGCGCCCGTCCGGCGTCTGGCAGTGCCACCGCCCCTGTCGCCCAAGGGCGTCAGTACGGCAGCCCTGGTCGGTACGGCCGCACCGGCCGATTCACGCGGTCCGAGCGGATTCCACTGGATCGTGCCGGGACGCCTGGCAGGCTGCGCCGAGCCCGGGCTGACCACTCCCATCGACTACGATTTGGACCTGCTGGTTCGCATCGGCGTGACCCACCTGATCACACTGACCGAAAAGGACCTCGATCAGGCAGCGCTGGCGCGGCACGGTCTCAAAAACATCCACCTGCCGGTCTTCGACCGCGAAACACCATCGATCGCGCAGTCCTACATGCTGCTGCGGCGCATGCAGCGGCTTCTCGACGAGAGCCAGGTGATCGCGGTGCACTGCAAGGCCGGTATCGGCCGCACGGGCACCATCCTGGCCGCCTGGCTGATCCGCGAAGGCGGGTTGAATGCCGGCAGCGCGATCGCACGACTGCGCGGCATCAACAAGGCCTACGTGCAAACCGAGGCGCAGGAAAAATTCCTGCATGACTTTGAAGCGGACATGCTGATGCGCCTGTGAGGGTCGCCCGGCACCCTGTGCCGGCCCCGCTCAGCCGGTCAGCGCCTCGCGCACCGAGGCCAGTTGCCGGCGCGACACCGAAAGGCGGTCGTCCACACCATCCAGACGAACCGTCCAGCCTTCGCCCTCGACCGGATCGGCCACCTTCTCGACCGCACGCACGCAGCGCCGCGCCACCAGCGCATTGCGGTGCACCCGAACGAACAGGTGCGGGTAGCGCGCCTCAAGATCGCTCAGGGCACCGTCATAGATGTATTCCTTGTCCGACGTGCGCACCGTGATGTACTTGAGCTCGGCCTTCAGGTAAATCACGTCGGCCAGCGACACCCGCTCACTGCGGCCCCGCTCCTGGATGATGAGGAACTCGCCCGCGCCCGGTGCCTCCACCTTGCGCCCGGCATCGGATCGCTGGCGCATCACCTTCTGCAGCGCCATCTGCAGGCGTTCGCGCCGTACCGGCTTGGTCAGGTAGTCGGTGGCATCAAGCTCGAAGGCGCGCACGGCGTGCTCGGCATGGGCCGTCACGAACACCACGGTGGGCGATGGCGTCAGCTCGCGCAACTGGGCAGCCAGCGCCATGCCGTCAACCCCGGGCATATGAATGTCCAGCAGCACCACATCGCACGTCTGGCGCTGGGCGAACTGCATCGCCTGCACCGCGTTGGCAGCCTCGCCCACCACCTCGGTGCGCGGATCGGTGCACTCGGCCAGCAGGGTGCGCAGGCGCGAGCGCGCCAAGGCTTCATCGTCAACGATCAGGACCTTCAATGTCATGCCACGCTCCGTACGGTGATGCGGATGGACCTTTCACAAAGGGATCTCCAGGCGCACCTGGAAGACCCCGTCGATCAGCACACTCTGGAAACGCCCTTCCAGATCATGCAACAGCCTCAGGCGCTGCCGAACATTGTCCAGCGCCAGCCCGTTTCCCCTGACGCCCGTGCCAGCTGGCACCGTGTTGGTCACCTTGATGACCACCACGTCGCCACGCCGCCGGGTGCTCACGCGCACCGTGGCGCCGGTCGGACTGGGCTCGACGCCATGCTTGATCGCATTCTCCACCAGTGGCTGCAGGATCAATGGCGGGAGTTTCGCACGGGATGCCGATTCGTCAATGCTCCATTCAATACGCAGGCGCTCACCGAAGCGCACCTGCTCGATGGCCAGATAGTGGCGCGCCAGCTCAAGCTCCTGCTTCAGCGCCACAGCCTCCTTGGCGTCGGCCAGCGCATGGCGGAACAGCTCGCTCAGATCTTCCAGCAGGCTTTCTGCCTTGGCTGGCTCCTCGCGCACCAGTGCGATGGCGCTGTTGAGCGAATTGAACAGGAAGTGCGGCCGGATGCGGGCCTGCAACTCCGCCAGCCGTGCCGTCGTCGCGGCGGGCATGCGCGCACGTGCGCGCCAAAACAGCGAGGTCGTGATGACGGTGGCCAGCAACACGCCGCTGGCGCCACTGGCCGCCCAGGGTGCCGGTGACACCAGCCCGACCCAGGCCAGCATGGCGCAGCCGTACAGGCCGGCAAGACACCCAAGAAACAGGGACAGCGCCCACTGGGCACGCACCGGCAGACGATCGAACACGCGCTTGAGCAGGCACACCGACAGCAGCCATACCAGCAACCCTGGCAAGGCCGCGCCGGTCAGCGCGGCTGCATAGGCGCCCCACGCCCGCCACCCCGAGGTCTCGAACAGCGACACGACCATCACGATGGCCTGCACGAAAAGAACCGCACGCAGCACCACGCTGGGCTGACAGGTGTCGAACACGTAAGGGCGCATGCGCGGGGTGACATCGGCGCCCGGAGCGGACGTTGTCTGGCTGCTCGGATACAGTTCCGCGTAGCTCGATAAAATCCGGGAATCTTTCATTGAAATGCGGCTGCCGGCTTCGTGCCCTCGCACGGCCCCGTCTGCAACCCCGTCCTCCACTCGTCGTTCGTCCTGCCCTTGTTGCTGGCGACCGCCACCCCCATCCTCCCGACGCTGGCAAACCTATGTCCACCAACCAACTCGACAAGAAATCCGAAGCCTGGTCCGCCCTATTCTCGGAGCCGATGAGCGAATTGGTCAAGCGCTACACGGCCAGTGTCTTCTTCGACAAGCGACTGTGGCTGGCGGACATCACTGGCAGCCTCGCGCACGCCGACATGCTCGCCGCCCAGGGCATCATCAGTGCCCAGGATCTGGCCGACATCCAGCGCGGCATGGCACAGATCCGCGCCGAGATCGAGGCCGGCACCTTCGAGTGGAAGCTCGACCTGGAAGACGTGCACCTGAACATCGAGGCGCGCCTGACCCAGCTCGTGGGCGACGCCGGCAAGCGCCTGCACACCGGCCGTAGCCGCAACGACCAGGTCGCCACCGACGTGCGCCTGTGGCTTCGCGACGAGATCGACCTCATTGGCGGCCTGCTGACCGACCTGCAGAAGGCACTCGTCGAGGTGGCCGAGCGCAACGTGGACGTGATCCTGCCCGGCTTCACGCACCTGCAGGTGGCCCAGCCCGTGAGCTTCGCGCACCACCTGCTGGCTTATGTGGAGATGTTCAGCCGCGATGCCGAGCGCTTCGCGGACGTCCGTCGCCGCACCAACCGCCTGCCGCTGGGCAGCGCCGCACTGGCCGGCACCACCTATCCGCTGGACCGCGAGCGCGTGGCACGCACGCTGGGCATGGTCGATGAGCAGGGCGTGCCGCAGGTGTGCCAAAACAGCCTGGACGGCGTGAGCGACCGCGACTTCGCCATCGAGTTCACCGCCGCCGCTTCGCTGTGCATGGTGCACATCAGCCGCTTCTCGGAAGAGCTGATCCTGTGGATGAGCCAGAACTTCGGCTTCATCAGGATTGCCGACCGCTTCACCACCGGCTCGTCCATCATGCCCCAGAAGAAGAACCCCGACGTGCCCGAGCTGGCGCGCGGCAAGACCGGCCGCGTGGTCGGCCACCTGATGGGCCTGATCACCCTGATGAAGGGCCAGCCACTGGCCTACAACAAGGACAACCAGGAAGACAAGGAGCCGCTGTTCGACACCGTCGACACGCTCAAGGACACGCTGCGCATCTTCACCGAGATGGTGGGAGGCCAGCTCGATCCCGCCACCGGCAAAAAGGAAGGCGGCATCACCGTCAACCCCGCAGCGATGGAAGAAGCAGCCAAGAAGGGTTATGCCACGGCGACCGACCTGGCTGACTACCTGGTCAAGAAAGGCCTGCCCTTCCGCGACGCGCACGAGACGGTCGCCCACGCCGTCAAGGCCGCCACCAGCCACAACTGCGACCTGTCGGAACTGCCGCTGACGGTGCTGCAGGGCTTCCACCACGCCATCGACAAGGACGTGTACGAGGTGCTGAGCCTGCGCGGCAGCCTCAATGCCCGCAACACCCTGGGCGGCACCGCGCCGGCGCAGATTCGGGCGCAGATCGAGCGCCACCGCGCCCGACTGTAAGCCTCAGTCGCCGCCCGGCAGTGGCGGCGTGCACAGCAGCTCGGCCCGCAGGGGCCGGATGCGCTCATCCTCGTAGTAGCCCCCGTACTCCGTGTAGCGCAGGAATACCCCCGTGCAACGCGAACATCGCCAGAGCGTGCTGCGCGTGTACGGGTGCCAGCCCAGGGCAATGGGTGCATCCGGCGACCACAGGCTTGAGCCCTGAGGGTGGTACTCGTCCAGACGGTCCCACCCGTCTTCGGCACCCAGAGGCCCCACGCACGCAAGGCGCGAGGTGTTCATCGCGCCCGAGATCGACTCCCAGCCGGGTTTTTGCAATGCAGCGCAATCGGCGCAGCGCTGTTGCTGGGCGGCCTGCGCCGCATGGGCACGCAGTTCGGTTTCGGTCAGGGGTGTGGGCATGGTTCAGCACTGGTGCATGGATGGGTCAGCGCATCGTATCAGCGAGCGATGTGGTGGCACCGCATGCCGATGGCTTGACGTCATGAACGGTGCCGCCCAGCTGCAGCCTGTCCAGACAGGCTGACGCGGTTTATTGAAAGACAAGCAACACCTTTGTCATTTTCCGACGCCCATGGGGGTGTTATCAAGTTGTCACACAAGCTTGGTGGAATGCCTTTCGCTGCACATCTGCATGCATTCCGTCACCTCGCTTGTTCCCATGGACCAGGCACTTCCACTTTGCTTGGAGTCAGACAATGAAAAAAACCCTGCTGGCCTTCGCGGCCATGGCTACCCTTTGCGGCACCGCCGCCGCCCAGTCGAACGTCACCCTGTACGGTGAGGCCGAGGCCGGCATCGGCCGCCGCTATACGCAAGACACCACCGGGATGGTCACCAACTACCTGGGCACCTCACGCTGGGGCGTGCGCGGCACCGAAGACCTGGGCGGCGGCCTCAAGGCCAGCTTCAACTTCGAGTCGGGCGCGCTCGACATGACCACCGGCGAGGTCGGTGGCAACGGCGGCTTCAACCGCCAGGCCTGGGTCGGCATCGGCGGCGGCTTCGGCACCGTGATGCTGGGCCGCAGCACCACGCCCCAGAACCGCGTCATGGGCACGTTCGACCTGAATGGCACCGCCGATGGCTCGTCCGCCCTGAAGGCCTTGAAGCTGGCCGCCAACGGATCGCTGGGCGGTTCGCGCCAGAATGCCATGATCCAGTACGTGTCGCCGAACATGGGTGGTTTCTCGTTCAACGTCGGCCTCGCCCGCAAGGACGGCACCGGCCTGAGCAAGAACTGGACGCAAGTGGCCGGCGCCTACAAAAACAAGCAGCTCACCGTGGGCTTCGCGGTGCAGTCCAAGATGGGTGACACCGCCAACGACCGCAACGGCTACGCCCTGGGCGCCAAATACGACTTCGGCAGCGTCGTCGTCAGCGGCCTGTACACGCAGGACGAGTCGCGCTCGGACGGCAAGGGCTTCGGCCTGGGCGTGGCCGTGCCACTGGGCAGCACGACCGTCGGCGTGCAGCTCGCCCGCGTCACCGACAGCAGCAACGCCGACAAGGACGGCGCATCGGCCTGGGAACTGTTCGCCAACCACAAGCTGTCCAAGCGCACCGCCCTGTACGCGGCCCTGGGCGGTGTGAACGATGCGGCGCACCAGTCCGTCACCAAGGGCGCCAAGGACACAACCTTCGGTCTGGGCATCAACCACAAGTTCTGAGCGAGCGCCACGGTAGCGGCGATGACGCCGCCAGGCCTGCTGCTTCTCCAGCGTCTCGGGAGCCGCCTTCGGGTGGCTCCTTTTTCCCTTTCCCGTCCGCCTGCGTGTCAGCCCCGTGACCGTCATGAGCATGACACATACCCCGCCTACGATCGTTGGCCATATGAAACCCACCGACAACCGCACGGGCACCGCCGTGACCGTGGAGCATCTCTGCCGGCGCTTTGGTGAGCAGCACGCGCTGCGCGACATCAGCCTCGCGCTCGCGCCCGGGCGCGTGCTGGCCCTGCTCGGCCCCTCGGGTTGTGGCAAAACCACCTTGCTCAAGCTGCTGGCGGGACTGGACCGGCCCAGCAGCGGCCGTATCCTGTTCGGCGACCGCGTCGTCGCCAGCGAGCACGCCATCGAGCCGCCGCAGCGCCGCCGCCTGGGCATGGTGTTCCAGGACTACGCGCTCTGGCCCCACATGAGCGTGCAGGCCAACGTGGCCTTCCCACTGCAGATGCAACACCTGCCTGCCGGCGAGGTGCGCCGCCGCACCGCCGAGGCGCTGGCGCGCGTGGGCCTGGGGGCGCTGGGCCAGCGCTGTG
>JAEZLX010000021.1 GCA_023415035.1 Pseudomonadota bacterium
GTTGAAGAGATGCGTCCGCAGGACACTTGGGTTCGGGTTCCCGACCCCAACTGGCCGAATCCGGCAGGCCGGCCACTGCTCGATCTGTCGCAGCGGCCTGCGCCGGTGAAGGAGGCTGCGTGATGTCCTCGACCGTAACCATTCAGTTGGTCGGCGCAGATGAGGTAGCGCGCGATCTATCGGCGCTTGCCCAGGCGGCCGAGCGCCTTCCCCAGGTCCGCCAGGCCCTTGTCGACCTTGGCGATCTCGCGGCTCATGTTCGATGCGTTCACGTTGATGACCTGGCCGCATCGGCAGATCAACTGAGGGTTCAGCTTGAGCCGTCCGATGCTCTGGCGCAGCTTGTGGCCGCAGCTCGGGCAGGAGATGTCGATGGTCTGCGAGTCCAGAACCGATTTCATGGGCGCTCCTTTCGAGGGCAGGGTTGAGATGTTGGAACCCCAATTCTCCCTGAGGCTGGAGCGCCCATCCTTTCTCATCTGGCCGGACTTGCCAGCGCCTGCGCCAACCCCGGAAAAGGAGGGCGGATATGCCTGAGGTGTATGCGGACGTGTCTGAGCTCAGCCGCGCTTCGTCGATGGTCCGGTTCCGGTGCCGCTGGCTATGCCCTGGGCCTGCTGCAGCTGCCGTATCCGCGCTTCTATCAAGGCTGACCACTCTTCCCAGTACTGCGGTTCCTGGTACTTCGGGTGCAGAGAAGTGGCCAGATGGTCGACCTCTGCTTCGTACTCCTCCAAAACACCGTGGAGGTCCTCCAGAGGAACCCGAGCCAACAATGCTCTCACCATCGCCCCGAGCGCCAGCTGGCGGCTCAACGTCTGTCGAAACGTGTTCTGAAGATCGGTAATGGCTTTGATCGTTTCTCTTTGGAACTGCTCTGGATCGTGCATGGGCTGGTCCTCCGGTTTCGATGAAGCATGTAGCGATGTTCATCGTACTGGAATGGACCGGCCCGCCCGTCACTGCGTCGTTGCCGGCCCCAGCCTGGCCTCCAGCACGCGCCCGGCAACCTCCTCGATGGCCGCGATCTGGCGCGGTGTTGCTGAGCCGGTTTCTCTCATGCGCCTGGTACACAAAGCCATCCAGTGGGCCAGATCCTCGGTGCGCAGGCGTCCGCTCCCGTCGAGCGCAAGCACCAGCTGCCCGACCAGAAATTCCAGCGCCTGCAGGCGCTCCTCGGTGGTCGCCGTCGCAACCGCGGATGTCGATCGTTCGGTGTTCATGGGTCGCTCCTTTGCGGGAATCAATAGGTGCTGTGTGGGGAATGAGGCCCGCACTGGAGCGGCCCGCCATCCACGTGTTTTCCCCGTCGCCACGCTGGCCCGGCAGATCCGGGCTGGTCGCGCGCGCACCGATGACTCCTCCTTTCCTCCTCTTGGTGGTGGGCGAGTGGCCGGCGACGGGCTTCTTCTTCGTGCTCTGTGAGGTGTGATCCATGAAACTCAGTATGTCGATCCCTGATCACGCTGCCTATGTCGATGGAGAGCCGTTTCCAGACAGACCAGCGCCGATGTCCATCGATGACGCGGTCTATCGGGTGGTGCATGGCGCGCCTGGCGGTGTGCAGGCATTGGCGGCCAGGATGGGGATCCCCGCAGGCACGCTGAATCACAAGGCCAACCCCAACAACACCACGCACCACATGAAGCCGCAGGAGCTGGTGGATGCCCAGCTGTTCGGCGGAAAGCACGACGTGCTGTTCGCCATGGCGCACGCCCTTGGCTACACGTGCGTCACCGCCACGCCGGATCAGGCGGAGGGTGACCCGGTCGAAGCCAACATGCACATGACGATGGCCTGGTGCGAGCTGGTTCGCGCCTTCGCTGATGCGGTGCTGAAAGGGAAAGATGCCGTCTCGCGCAACGAAATGCGCCGTGTGGAGTACCACGCCCAGGAGGCTATCGCAGCCATCAATCACGCCATGTCGACGCTCCGGGCTCGTATGCGCACAGCTCCGAAAGTGGACTGAGCGATGATCGAGCTGAAGCTGAAGCTGAAGATGACAGGGCTGGAGAGCGTGCAGGCGCAACTGCAACGCCTATCTGGCCCGGCGTTGAGAGAGGCGCAGGTCAAGGCCCTGAACGACACCGCTGCCATGGTGAGGCGCGAGATGGGCAAGGAACTGACTTCCGCATTCGATCGACCCACGCCCTTCATCGCGCGTTCGCCCAAGTACGTACAGGCCACACCGGATAACCTCACGGTGCGGATACTGCCGACGCTCGATGCACGCAACCTGCCCAGCAGGGGAGGGAAAGTAGGCGTTGACCCGCAGCACGTGCTGCAGGCGCAAGAGTTCGGTGGCCACCGGGCGGACAAGCGATCAGAGGTTGCGCTGCGCCGCGCCGGCATCCTGCCCAACGGGTACCAGACCGCCATCCCGCGCGAGCCCTACCCGGGCAGCGACGATGGCCGAGGCAATCTGAGGGGTGCCTTCCTGGCTCAGCTCATCAGCTACTTTCAGGCCTATAGCGAGGTGGGCTTCCGCGCGAACATGAGCGCCAGGCGCATGGCGAAGCTGGAAGACCGCACCACCTACAGCAGCATCGCCACGCGGCGACAGCAGAAGATGATCCGTGGCGTCGTGTACTTCGTCTCCTACGGGCGGCTGCGCAACGGGCCCGACCGCCATCTGGCTCCGGGCATCTGGGCCAAGTCTGGCACCCATGGTGTTGACGTGAGGCCGGTGCTGCTGTTTGTGAAGATGCCCAGCTATTCGCCACGCATCAGCATGCAGGCCATTGCAGAGCGGGCAGGGGTTGAGGACTACCTGGCCAAGCGACTGCGCTGCAGGATTCGGGAGGCTGTGGGCCAATGATCAACCGGACCGACTCCACCGGGTGCAGGTCACGGCACTCGGGTTCCGTGCCCAGTGGCAAGCGGCCCGCCGGGGGTCGCGGGTCCTTCCGGGGGGTATCCGGTGAGGGTAATTCGCGCCCCTCTCACTCTCTAGTCACGAGCCTTCCCTAAGGGGGTTCCGCTTTTCAATCGATAGCAATGCAGATAGAGCATATCGACCCGAAAGAGCTGAAGCCGCATCCGCAGAACAGCCGTGTGCACGCGGATGAGCAGATCCAGCAGATCGTGGCCAGCATACGGCAGTTCGGCTTCAACAGCACGATCACGATCGATGAGGACAACGTGATCCTGGCAGGTCACGGCAGAACTCTCGCGGCGATTGCGGCTGGACTGGAGGCCGTGCCGTGTATCCGCCGTGCGGGACTGACCGATCTGGAGAAGCGAGCCTTCATCATCGCTGACAACCAGATCGGCCTCAATAGCGAATGGGACGATGAGGTCCTGACCTCAGAGCTGGCAGCGCTGCTGGACGGTGGCCTGGATCTGGGTGACTTCGGCATCCCGCTGGGTGCTCTGTCTGAGCTGGAGGCGCCAGCGCCCGTGACGGCAT
>JAEZLX010000075.1 GCA_023415035.1 Pseudomonadota bacterium
GCAGCTCGTTGGCCGTACGCTGCGAAACCTGCAGCAGAATGCCATTGCGGATCGACGGCATGCGCGATTTGATGGCCGCGGCCGTTGACTCGTCCTTGAGCTTGAGGGTGATGCCCAGCTGGGCAAAGCGGCTGCCGCCCGGGTCGGCCAGATTGACCACCATGCTGTCGAGCTCCAGATAGACGGGCGGGTGCTTGGGGTCCACCTTCTGCGTGGCCTGCACCGCTTCGTCGAGTTCGTCGTACTCCTCCATGGCCTGCTGCTTCTTGATCCACAGCAGGGCGGCGACAGCGACGGCCAGCGCCAACAGAACCAGACTGGCGATGATCAGCAGCAGTTTTCCCTTGCGCTTGGGCGCTGGTTGGCCGGCGTCGCCGGCAGGTGCGGTAGCAGATGCGGACATGTTCTTCCTCCAGGGGCGCCGCCGCAACTGGGCGGGCTGCCGCAGGCGCGGTGGCCCGGGGCATGGAAGGCATTATTCGGCGCCCGGGGGCTGCCCTTATGGAAGAAAAACACCCGTTTTCCCCGCTATTCGCGGGGGATGATCGGGCTTAGACGAACAGGTCCAGCGGTCGGCTGCCGTCGGCGCGCCGCTTCGGCGCGGACGTGGCTTGGGTCTCGTCCTGGCGGTGCGCCGCGGCGCCGCGCGCGAGCGCCACCGTGGAGGGTGCTTCTGGCCTGCCATCACGCCGTGCATCGGACGACTGCCGTCCACCCAGGGAGAGGTCAGCCAGGGTCATGCCTTCCTGGGCAAGCCGCTCGGCCAGGGTCTGGCCGGCGTCCTGCATCAGGCGCGAGCGCGTCTGCTCGTCATCGGTTCGAAGCTCCACCTGCACGGTCTGTCCGGCCAGTTGCAGCTGGACGTCCAGTGCTTCGTCGCCGTCGCCGACTTTCAGCCGAGCCTGCTGCAGCGGGCCGGCCTCCCAACGGGCCAGCATCTCTTCCTGCATCTCTTCGGCGCGAGCCTGGAAGGCCGCGGCTTCGCTGTTCTCGGTGCGGCTTTCCGCCATCGATTCTGTGTCGGCGGTGCCATCGTCCGTGTGTGTCTGGCTGCTGTCGCCACCCTGTTGGCCGGTGCCGTGGCCGGCGGACGGGCCCGTCACCGTCGCCACACCGTTCGAAACGCTGCCCGAGAGGTCGGCCGCTTCGATCGCCGTGCGGGCATCGAGGGTCAGGGTGCTGCGAGCCATCGCTCCGGGATGCCAGGGTTGGGCGTCCTGGCCTCGCAGCAGGCTTACGGTGGGTGGCAGTGCCGTCGTGCCCTGACCGGCCTGAAGGCCGGCGACACCCACGGACGACGCGCGCCATGTCATGGTATGTGTGGTGGTGGCGTGGCCAGTGGCTCCCTTGGCAAAGCCTGCGGCCGGCGACTGTCCCTGGGCAGAGGCTTTCCCTTTGCTGGCAGGGTCATTCATTCGCCGCTCATGCTCGATCAGGAGGTCGATGTCTTGCGGCAGGTCCGAGGAACCGTCCCTGTGCAAGGGCTGCATGCCCAGTGCCGCCATTTCATCGTCCGATGCGTCACGCACTGTGGCGGGATAGCGCGATTGCAGCATCGCCTGAACCGGGTCGCCTGCGGTGGCGGGCTCATCCACGAGCTCCGACGTGTCGATGACGGGTGTCGGCTGCGCGGGCTCCAGCGCATTGCCGGCCAACCCCAGCAGCAGGGCGAACAGGTCGCCGGACGCGCCGGTGGCGGCGCTGTTTTCCTTGCTGCGCTCCGAGGTGCCCGAGGTCTTGTTCTCGGTCTGGACAGGCTTGCCTGCGGCGGGCGAGGAATGGGAAACTCCCGTGGTGCTCATGGTCGGGCTCCGTGGCTGTTGAGGCGCAGCTGCTGCAGATAGACGTTCTGGGCCATTTCGTCCATGGCCTTCTGGTCCTGGCGCTGCGCGCGCAGGTCGATTTCCTGTTGCTTGCGTTGCTGGTACATGCGCAGGCCGGCGAGGTCGCGTTCCGCGTCCTGCACCTTGGCCTGCGCCTGTTCTATGCGGGCGTGGTGGCTGTCGAGCACGCTACGCTGGAATTCGATGGCGTGCCCGATCTTGTGCATGAACTGGCGGTGGTGATACAGCAGGTTGGCGTCCACGCCCTGGACGCTGCGTGCATGCCAGCGCTGTGTCGCTTCATCGGCATAGCTGGTCAGCTGGTCCATCTGGTCCTGGGCGTTGCGCAGTTCGCGCTGAAGCTGGGCCAGCTGGGCCAGTGCCTCGTCGCGTCGCTGCTCGGCGATTTCAACCACCTTCTCGATGGTGCGGATCGTGCTCTTCATCATCGGCTTCCTTCAGTCGCGGTCTGCTGCTGCCGTTGGGGCCGCCGGGGTTGGGCATCGCCTAGCACAATGCCTTCCATCTGCTGCAGGCATTCGGCCATGGAAGCGGGTTCGTTCATGCCCTGTTGCAGGAAGGCCTGCAGGGCCGGATAAAGCTGGATGGCGCGGTCCGTTTCCGGGTCGCTGCCGGCCACGTAGGCGCCCAGCTGGATCAGGTCGCGCGTGCGCTGGTAGCGCGCCCAGGCCGATCGGAAGCGCCGGGCCATCTCAATGTGCTTGGGCGTGGCGACGTTGTACATGACGCGCGAAGCCGAGGCCTCGATGTCGATCGCCGGGTAGTGTCCCGACTCGGCCAGCTGGCGCGAGAGCACGATGTGACCGTCCAGAATGGCGCGCGCGGCGTCGGCGATCGGGTCCTGCTGGTCGTCCCCTTCGGACAGCACGGTGTAGAAGGCGGTGATCGAGCCCACGCCGTTGAGGCCGTTGCCGCTGCGCTCGACCAGTTGGGGCAGGCGGGCGAAGCAGCTGGGCGGATAGCCCTTGGTGGCCGGCGGCTCGCCGATGGCCAGCGCGATTTCGCGCTGCGCCATCGCATAGCGCGTGAGCGAGTCCATCAGCAGTAGCACGTCCAGGCCGTCGTCGCGGAAGCGCTCGGCAATGGCGGTGGCATAGGCCGCACCCTGCATGCGCAGAAGCGGCGGTGCATCGGCCGGCGCGGCGACCACCACCGAGCGGCGGCGGCCCTCCTCGCCGAGGATGTCCTCGATGAACTCCTTCACTTCGCGGCCGCGTTCGCCGATCAGGCCCACCACGATCACGTCCGCCTTGGTGTAGCGGGCCATCATGCCCAGCAGAACGCTTTTGCCCACGCCGGAGCCGGCAAACAGGCCAAGGCGCTGGCCGCGGCCGACGGTGAGCAGCGCGTTGATCGCACGCACGCCGGTGTCCAGCGGCTCGCGTACCGGGGCACGGTCCATGGCGTTGAGCGGACCGCGCGCCATGGGGGCGATGTCGATGTTGGTGATCGGCCCCAGATGGTCCAGCGGCTGGCCGTGCGCATCCACCACGCGCCCCAGCAGGCCGGCACCCAGCGGCAGCCGCAACACCCCCAGGTCGCCCGGGGCGGGCAGGCGGTTGGGCTGCCCGAACACGGGCCTTGGCCGGTAGGGCGCCAGCGGGGTGACACGAGCGCCGCTGGCCAGACCCTGTGTGTCGCCGGCGGGCATGAGATAGGCCTTGTCGCCCGAGAAGCCCACCACCTCGGCCAGGACGGGTTCCTTGTCGCCGTTGGCGATCAGGCACTGAGAGCCCACGGGCACCTTCAGGCCCACGGCTTCGAGCACGAGGCCGGCCAGCCGCGTGAGCGTGCCGCTGGTCTCCAGAGATGTGGCCGTGCCCGCGCAACCGCGCAGGTCGGTCATGAATCGTTCCCAGCGCGGATCGGCCTGGTCAGGCATTGCCGTCCTCCGGGCTCCATTCCGCCGTCATGCCCAGATTGCCGATGGCGCGCGCCCAGCGCTTTTCGATGCGGGCGTCCACCTTGGTGCTCGGGGTGTCGACGAGGCATCCGCCCGGCGAGAGCGAGGGGTCCTCCACCAGTTCCACTGCCCGGTTGCCGAACACGCCGGTCATGCCATCGCGCAGTTGCGCCAGGTCGTCCGGGTGCAGGCGCACCGTGACCGGCAGGCCATCGTCCACGAGCTGCGAGACGGCTTCGGCCACGACCGGCACCAGATGTGACACCGGGTTGCGCAGTTCCTGGCGCAGCACCTGGCGCGCCAGCTCGCACGCCAGTTCCATGACCTGCTCGGCCATCATGGCCTCACTGCGCTGCACTTGCTCGCGCATGCCCTGCAGCAGCTGCGCCATGCGGATGCCGGTTTCCTCGGCGGTGCGGCGGATCGCCTCTTCCATCGCCTCGCGCGTTTCGCGGGCGCCGGTTTCGCGGCCTTGCGCAAAGCCTGCGGCCAGGGCTTCCTGCCGGATGGCCTCGACCTGCGCTTCGTCCAGTGTGGGTTTCTCGGCCTCAGGGGCGTCGTCCGCGGCATGTTGTTCCAGCTCGTCGCTGCCGTCGACTGAGCTGAAGCGCCACGCCGAGAAGCCGTCGATTTCCTCGCGCGGGATGAAGCGTGCGAGCTTGTTAGACAAAGGCTTCCTCCTCGACGGCACCACCGATCACGATCTGGCCCTCGTCGGCAAGACGGCGCGCGATCTTGAGAATCTCCTTCTGCTGGTTCTCGATCTCTGACAGCCGGACAGGTCCGCGCGTTTCGAGATCCTCGCGGACGTTTTCGGCCGCCCGCGTGGACATGTTGCCCAGAATGAGTTCCTTGAGCTCGTTGGAGACGCCCTTGAGGGCGATGACAAGCACGTCGCCCGGCACTTCCTTGAGCACGAGTTGGATGGCGCGGTTGTCCAGCTTCGCGAGGTCCTCGAAGGTGAACATCTTGTCCATGATCTTCTGGGCCAGTTCCTGGTCGAAACCGCGGATCGCGTCGAGAACGGAGGCTTCGATCTGGGTGCCCATCATGTTGATGATCTCGGCGGCGGCCTTGATGCCACCCATCGAGGTCTTGCGGATCTTGTCGCCGCCGGCCAGTACCTTGTAGAGCACCTCGTTGAGGTCCTTGAGGGCTGTCGGCTGGATGCCTTCGAGCGTGGCGATGCGCACCATCACGTCGTTGCGCTGGCGCTCGTTGAAATGCTTGAGCACCGCGGCCGACTGGTCGAACTCCAGGTGCACCAGGATGGCCGCAATGATCTGCGGGTGCTCGTTGCGCAGCAGTTCGGCGATGGACAGCGGGTCCATCCATTTGAGACTTTCGATGCCCGAGACGTCGCCGCCTTGGAGGATGCGGTCGATGAGCAGGGCCGCCTTGTCGTCTCCCAGCGCTCGCCGCAGCACGGCGCGCACGTAGTTGTCGGTGTCCGACACCAGCAGCCGCTGCGATGCCGCCGCGGAGGTGAAGCGCTGCATCACCTCCGAGACCCGCTCGGTGGAGACGGCGCGCGTGCGCGCGATGGTCTCGCCGAGCTTCTGCACTTCCTTGGGCGAAAGGTGCTTAAACACCTCCGCCGCTTCCTCCTCGCCCAGCGACATCAGGAAGATGGCGGCGTCCTGCAGGCCCTGTTCATCCATGGCTCGTTCCTCGCTGTTCCGTGCCTCAGACCGACCCGTCGCCGTGCACCCAGGTCTTGACGATGCTGGCCACGGCGGCGGGGTTTTCCAGTGCCAGGCGGCGCGCGTCCGACAGACGCGCTTCGTCAGGACTCATCAGGGCGGTGCCGGCGGACTCCGGCTGGGGCAGACCCGGGCGTTCCGGTGTCTCGTTGACGATGGCGTTCAGTTGCGGGGCATTGCGCACGACCGGCGCAGGCCTGGTCATCAGGCGCACGCCCGGCCGGACCAGGCCCAGCAGGACCAGCAGACCGGCGCCGACCAGCGCCAGCGGCCAGGCCAGGCTGCGACCCAGCTCGATGACCTCTGGCTTCTGCCACCAGGCCACGGGCGCGTCCTCTTCCTCCTTCTTCGGGAGCGTGAAGGGGGCATTGACCACGTTGACCGAGTCGCCACGCGTGGCGTTGAAACCGATCGTCTCCCGCACGAGGGCGGTCATCTGCTCGAGCTGCTCAGCCGGGATCGGCGCCAGCGCCTCCTTGCCGTTCCTGTCGAGCACCGGGCGATGGTTCACCGCCACCGCGGCGCTCAGGCGGCGGATCTGCCCTGTCGACTCGCGCACCACGCGCACGGTCTTGTCCACCTCGTAGTTGATGACCGACTCGCGCCGCAGGCTGCCGGGGCGGTCGGTCCCCTGGCCGTTCACGCCGGTGGCCTGGGCGGGGCCGTTGATGGGCGACTCGCCCGTCGCCGGGGGCTGGTTGCTCACGGCACCCGGCACGCCGGCGGGCACAGGCGTGGGGGCCGCTCCGTCTTCCACGATCTGCTGGCTGCGGACGGCACCCGCCTCGGGGCTCTGGTTGGGACGGTGCTGTTCGCTGGTCGATTCGACCTGAGAGAAGTCGATCTCGGCGCTGACCTGGGCCTTGACGTTGCCCACGCCCACCAGGGGCTCGAGCATGTCCAGGATGCGGCGGGTGTAGAGCTGTTCGACCTGCTGGGCGTACTGGAGCTTGCGCAGGTCCACGCCCGTCTCCTGGCCTTCGGGGGACGAGGACAGGAGATTGCCGGCATCATCGACCACGCTCACGGCCTTGGGGTTCATCTCGGGCACGCTGGAGGCCACCAGATGAACGATGCCGGCGATCTGCGCCTTGTCGAGTGTGCGGCCAGGGTACAGCGTGAGCAGCACCGAGGCCGAGGGTTTCTGCTGGGCGCGGAAGAAGCCGTTCTGGTTGGGCAGGGCCAGATGCACGCGCGCGGCCTGCACCGACGACAGCGACTGGATCGAGCGCGTGAGCTCGCCTTCGAGCCCGCGCTGGAAGGTCAGTCTCTCCTGGAACTGCGTCATGCCGAAGCGGTTGGACTCCATGAGCTCGAAGCCCGAGACGGATCCCTTGGGCAGGCCCTGGGAGGCCAGGCGAAGCCGCACGTCGTGCACCCGGTCGGCCGGCACCATGATGGCGCCGCCGCCCTCGGTGTGCCGGTACGGCACGTTCATCTGGGTCATTTGCGCGACGATGGCGCCGCCGTCCTTGTCGCCGAGGTTGGCGTAAAGGATGCGCCAGTCCGGCGGGCGGCTCATGAAGAACGTGGCCAGCGCGATGGCGATGAGGGCGACGACGCCCACGCCGAGGCGGATCTTCTGGGTCTTGTCCAGCCGTGCCAGCCCGGCGCCCAGCGCGCGGGGCGGTGGCGTGACGGGCTGAAGATCCATGTTGGCGGCGACGGCGTTGCTCATGGGGTGTTTTTTCTCGGCTGCTGGGGCAGGGCGGATGGCGCCCTCATTGCGACCGATTATTCGGGCCACACCGGCCCGGCATAGCCGCGAAAAGCCCCCGCTTTGGGGCTTTATTCCCGCCACGGCGTGCGCCGCGCGCGCCTAGGATCGCCTGCAATACCGCCGAGTGAAAGGAATTCCCATGGACCTGCGCATTTCATCGCATGCCAGCCAGGCCTTGCTGCAGTCTGGCCAGACCCGTTCCACCCGCCCTGCCGCCGGGGCCGTCGATGGCGGCTTCGCCGGCAACTTCCGCACCGCCCTGCGCGAGGTCAGTCAGGCCCAGAATGAGGCTGCCCGCCTGCAGATGGAAGTCCAGATGGGCAACCCCGATGTCAGCCTGGAGGAAACCGTGCTGGCCATGCAGAAGGCCCAGATCGGCTTCCAGGCCACCCTGCATGTGCGCAACCGCATGGTGCAGGCCTACACCGACATCATGAACATGAGCGTCTGATGCCGCCTGCGCCGCCGTCCGGCGCAGGCATTTTCCCTTTCAGTGCGTGGAGTGGCTCTGGCCCTGGCGGTCCAGCAGCTGCTCCAGATCGTTCAGCCAGGGCTCCGCGAGGCAGCGGATTTCCGCGTCGGCCTTGAGGATGCGCTGCATGATGCGGGCCTTCTCGCGCCGCTCCTCCGGCGCCAGATCGCAGCTGCGCGAGCGGTGGCGTAGCTGGGCGATCAGCACCGCGCAGGCGCCTTCGAGCTTGACCACCTCGTCCCAGTCCTCGTCCTGGGCGGCCTGCAGCATGCGCTGGCTGGCGCTTTCGATGGCGCGGTAGTAGTCGAGCAGGGAATGCGGGGGCGTGTGCAGCTGCATGGTCAGGCCCCCGAAGCGATGGTTGGCTGCGAAGCGGCGGAGGTCGGTTGGTCCTTGATGAGCTTCCATGATTGCGCGATCGGATCGATGAGTTGCCGCACTTCGTCCAGTGCCGTCGTGTCGTTGTGCAGGTTGGCGTGTGTCAGACGCACCACGCTGTAGCTGTACAGGCCGTGCAGGTTGGAGGCGATCTGCCCGCCTTCGGCCATGTTCAGGCCGGCCTTCAGGCCTTCCTCAAGGATGCGCACCGCCTTGCCGATGGCCTGGCCCTTGCCGGCGATGTCGCCACGCTCCAGGGAGCCCCGTGCGGAAGCGATGTGGCGCAGCAAGGCGTCGAAGAGCAGGGAGACCAGTTGATGCGGGTCGGCAGCCATGACGCTGGTCTCGGCGGCGATGCGGCGATAGGCGGCTGCGGCGCGTGAGTTGACAGAGGTAAACATGGTGTCGGTTCTTTGTGCCTGATGCCTGTCTCTATCGGCCGTTGACGCCGGGACTGAAGCGCCGGAGCACCACAAATGGCGGGGAATTTCACGGTTCATGGCGCGAATGCCGGCGGCACCATAAAAAATGGCCCGCTGCTGCTTCTGGGGAAGCGCCGGCGGGCCACAAGAGGACCAACGTCCTGAGGAAAACGTGATCAGCTGCCATTATTCCAGAGACTGAGCTGCTGCATGACAAAGGCGCTCAGGGTGTTGAAACCGGCCATCTTGGTGTCCAGGGCCGTGTACTGGGCCAGCAGGCGCTTCTCGACGCGGCTGACGCGATCTTCCTGCCGCTCCTGCTCCTTGGTGTTGCGGGTGATGGTCTCCTGGAGGGCATTGGAGCGCGTGCTGATGGATCCCTCGGTATCGAGCATGCCTTTGGCGAAGGCCTTGAGCTTGAGTGCGAAGCCCTGGGTCGATGCGTTCCCGGTGTCCACCATGAACAGCGACTTAATGCCCTCAAGATTGTCGAGCGCCGCGTTGAGCTTGGCGCTGTCGATCTTCAGCGCGCCACCCGACTGCAGCTCGATACCCACATCCAACAGGCGGCTGAAGGGCTCGCTGCCGGTGATCGAGCGCATCATGCCGCGCAGGGCGTTCTGCAGGCCGACTGCGGTCGAGTCGCCCTGCAACGTGCCGCCTTTGCCACTGGCCTGATCGTACTTGAGCGCATTGGCCAGCGTGGTGTTGATGGTGTTGTAGGCGTCCACCAGCGCCTGGATGTTCTTGGTGATGCCGGCCTTGTCGACATCGACGCTGACGTCCACCGGTTGGCTCGTGACCTGCGACAGCTGCAGCGTGAGGCCGGGCAGGACATCGCTGAGCTGGTTCGTCGCCGACGACACGGTCACGCCGTTGATGACCGCCTGTGCATTGAGCCCGGACTGGGCCAGGCTCATGCCGCCGCCCTGGCCGGCATCGTAGGCCAGGGCTGACAGGCCGGTGGCGTCGGTGGGGTTGCCGTCGTCATCGGCGGCGGTGATGCGAAAGCCGCTGGCTTCGCCGGTCTTGGCCGATTGAACCAGCAGGCGCTCGCCATTGGCATCGCGCAGCACGGAGG
>JAEZLX010000091.1 GCA_023415035.1 Pseudomonadota bacterium
CACGCATTGGTCGCGTCTTCATCGACCAGCTCGTCAAGGACCTGGTCGATGGCAAGCCCCTGCAGCCCAACGACGCCATGATGGCCAAGTGGTGGGGTTCGGAAAAGCAGTGCGAGATCATCGACCGCTGCCTGCAGCTGTTCGGCGGTTATGGCTACTGCACCGAGTACCCGATCGCGCAGCTGTACATGGACGCCCGCGTCGCCAAGATCTACGGCGGCTCGAACGAGACGCTCAAGGACGTGATCGCCCGCGGCATGTGAGCGCCGGCCAGGTCCCAAAGAAGAACCCCCGCGATGCGGCGGTTTTTCATGGGCGGGTGAAAAGCAAGACTCAGTGCCGGCCTGAGCCGATGCCGTCGATGACCATGTCCATGAAGGCGTCGACCACCTGCTCGATGCTGTACTTGCCCTTGCTGCTGTACCAGCGCGGCACCCAGTTGAGCGCACCGAACAGCAGGGCCGAGAACAGCGACGGATCGCAGGGCTTGATGGTGCCGTCGGCAATGCCTTCGGTGATCAGTGCGCGCACCGTGTTGTCGAGCCGGCGCTGGAACTGGCGGATCTCGCCGCCAGGTGCCATGTCCAGCGGCCGGGAGCCGACGAGCACCAGGCAGCGGCCGAAGTCGTTGTTCTGCGCGAGCGCCAGGCTGCGCACGAACAGCCGCATGCGTTCGAGCACGGGCACGGAGCGGTCCTCCATGCTTCTGATGACCTCGTCGAGGTTGCCGAAGGACTTGACCAGGCACTGGTAGAGGATGCTCTCCTTGTTGGGCACGTAGTGGTAGAGCGTGGCCTTGTGCATGCCTAGCTGGTCGGCGATCATGTCCAGCGACGTGGCTTCGTAGCCGTGCACGGCAAACAGTTGCGCGGCGGTGCGCAGGATCGCGGTGCGCTTGTCCTCGTGTTTGGTACCGGTGCCATTGCGGCGGCGGCCGGTGGCGGTTTTGGCGGCGGCGCGGGTCGTGCTCCTGGCAGTCGCTCCGACGGTCTCAGTGGGCGGGACGGTGGAATCGGACATGGAGGCCATTATGGTGCGGTAATGGCGCCGGCTTCGATCAGGCGCTCGGTTTCTGTGGCATCCATGCCAAGGGACTGCAGGATTTCACGCGTGTGTTCGCCCAGCATTGGCGCGCGGTGGCGCACCTGGCCGGGGGTGGCCGAGAGCTTGACGGGCACGCCCGGTACGGCCACGGGTTCCGCACTGCCGGGCTGCTCGACGCGCGGCAGCATGTCGCGCGCGGCGAAATGCGGGTCCTCGAAGATCTCGCCGGCGGTGTAGATCGGGCTGAACGGGATCTTGCCGCCGAGAAGCGCCTTGAGTTCCTGCTTGGTGTGCTGGCGCGTGAATCGCTCGACGAGGGCGATCAGCGCCTGGTTGTTTTCCCAGCGGTGGGCTTCGTCCACAAAGCGCGGATCGTCCACCAGTTCCGGCATGCCGATGAGTTCACACAGCAGCTTGAACTGCGGACCATGAGGCGCGGCGATCGCGATCACCCCGTCCTTGACCGCGATGGTGCCAAAGGGCGCCAGACCGGGGATGCCGTTGCCGACCGGCATGGGCGAAACGCCGCGGTAGCTGAACTGGCTGACCACCAGTTCGGAAAGGGCCAGGATGCTGTCGGTCATGGCCACGTCCACGTACTGTCCCTGGCCGGTGGCGCGCGCGTGCCACAGGGCGGCCATGGTGCCGAAGGCGGCAAAGAGGCCCGAGACCGTGTCGCCCGCGCCGCCACCCACCTTGACCGGGTGCTGGGCGTCTTCACCCGTGATGCCCATCCAGCCGCCCATCGCCTGTGCCACGATGTCGAACGCGGGCCAGTCCATGTAGGGGCTGGCACCGCCGACGACGTCACCGAAGCCGCGCACCGAGGTGTAGACCAGGCTCGGCCGGATCTCGCGCAGCGCCTCGTAGCCCAGGCCCAGCTTGTTCAGCACGCCGGCACGGTAGTTCTCGACCAGCGCATCGGCGCTTTGCACCAGGCGCCTGAGCACGGCCTGGCCTTCGGGGTGCTTGAGGTTGATGGCGATGGAGCGCTTGTTGCGGTTGCAGGCCTGAAACAGGCCGCCGTAGGACCTGACCTGATCGTCCTCGCGGAAGGGCCCCATGCGGCGGAAGAAGTCGCCTTCCAGCGGCTCCACCTTGATGACGTCGGCGCCATGGTCGGCCAGGACCTGCGAGCAGAACGGCCCGGCCAGGGCATGGGTGAGATCGAGGATGCGCAGACCTTTGAGGGCGCCGGATGCGGTGGACATGCTGATTCCTTCAGAAATTCAATCAAACGGTTGGTTGAATTATCTATTGTCGGGCGAACCCTGTAAACCGCGCGCACAAAAAAGCCACCCGAAGGTGGCCCTGGATCGGCGGATCAGGAGAAAAACTCCCGTGCCTTGTCGAACCAGCCCTTGTCGTTCGGGCTGTGCTTGTGGCCGCCCTTCTTGAAGGACTCGTCCAGTTCCTTGAGAAGCTTGCGCTGGTGCTCGGTGAGCTTGACGGGCGTCTCGACCGCGATGTGGCAGTACAGGTCGCCCGGGTAGCTGCTGCGCACGCCCTTGATGCCCTTGCCGCGCAGGCGGAAGGTCTTGCCGCTTTGCGTGCCTTCGGGCAGGTCGATGGTGGCCTTGCCCTGCAACGTGGGCACGTCGATCTCGCCGCCCAGTGCCGCCGTGGTCATGCTCACGGGCACCGTGCAGTGCAGGTCGTCGCCGTCGCGCTCGAAGATGTCGTGCTTCTTCAGGCGGATCTCGATGTAGAGGTCGCCCGACGGACCGCCGTTGGTGCCTGGCTCGCCGTTGCCGGTGGAGCGGATGCGCTGGCCGTCGTCGATGCCGGCCGGGATCTTGATCTCCAGCGTCTTCTGACGCTTGATCTTGCCCTGCCCATGGCAGGACGGGCAGGCGTCGGGAATGATCTTGCCGGTGCCGTGGCAGTGCGGGCAGGTCTGCTGCACGCTGAAGAAGCCCTGGCGCATCTGCACCACGCCCTGACCATGGCATGTCGTGCAGGTCTTGGCGCTGGTGCCGGGTTTGGCGCCGCTGCCGTGGCAGGTGTCGCAGTCGTCCCAGGCCGGGATGCGGATCTGCGCGTCCTTGCCGTGGGCCGCCTCTTCCAGCGTGATCTCCATGGCGTAGGACAGGTCGGCACCACGGAAGACCTGGCGACCGCCGCCTCGGCGAGCACCGCCGAAGATGTCACCGAAGATGTCGCCGAAGGCATCACCGAAGCCGCCGAAGCCGTCGGGGCCCGGGCCGCCGCGCATGTTCGGATCCACCCCGGCGTGGCCGTACTGGTCGTAGGCGGACTTCTTCTCCGGGTCCGAGAGCATTTCGTAGGCTTCCTTGACCTCCTTGAATTTCTCCTCGGCGGTCTTGGCAGCGTCACCCTGGTTGCGGTCAGGGTGGTACTTCATCGCCAACTTGCGGTACGCCTTCTTGATTTCGTCGACCGAAGCGTTTCTGGGCACGCCCAGCACTTCGTAATAGTCGCGTTTGGCCATGGTGGGAATCCTGTGTCGTGTGCGCGGGTTGCTTTGAGCGCAAACGCCGCGTCAGGTCACCCCGACGCGGCGGCTGTGCGGCATCGGCCGGAGCCGGCCGCCGATCGTCAACCCTTCTTCACTTCCTTGACTTCGGCGTCGACGATGTCGTCGTCCTTGCCGGAGGAGGCTTCGGCAGACTGCTGGGCGTCGGCGGCACCACCGGCTGCGGCAGCTTCGGCCTGCGAGGCGGCGTACACCTTCTCGCCCAGCTTCTGGCTGGCGGTCATCAGGGCTTCGGTCTTGGCCTCGATGTCGGCCTTGTCGTCGCCCTTGATGGCTTCCTCGACGGCCTTGATGGCCGACTCGATGGCTTCCTTCTCGCCAGCGTCCAGCTTGTCACCGTGCTCGCCCAGGCTCTTCTTGACGCCGTGGATCATGGCCTCGGCCTGGTTGCGGGCCTGCACCAGCTCGACCTTCTTCTTGTCCTCGGCCGCGTTGAGCTCGGCGTCCTTGACCATCTTCTGGATCTCGTCCTCGCTCAGGCCGGAGTTGGCCTTGATGGTGATCTTGTTTTCCTTGCCCGTGCCCTTGTCTTTGGCCGAGACATGCAGGATGCCGTTGGCGTCGATGTCGAAGGTCACCTCGATCTGCGGCATGCCGCGCGGCGCGGCGGGAATGCCCTCGAGGTTGAACTCGCCCAGCAGCTTGTTGCCGGCGGCCACTTCGCGCTCGCCCTGGAATACCTTGATCGTCACGGCCGGCTGGTTGTCCTCGGCGGTCGAGAAGACCTGCGAGAACTTGGTCGGGATCGTGGTGTTCTTCTGGATCATCTTGGTCATGACGCCGCCCATGGTCTCGATGCCCAGCGACAGCGGGGTCACGTCCAGCAGCAGCACGTCCTTTCGGTCGCCGGAGAGCACCTGGCCCTGGATGGCGGCACCGACGGCCACGGCCTCGTCAGGGTTGACGTCGCGGCGCGGTTCCTTGCCGAAGAATTCCTTGACCTTCTCCTGCACCTTGGGCATGCGGGTCTGGCCGCCGACCAGGATCACGTCGTCGATGTCGCTGACACTGATGCCGGCGTCCTTGATGGCGGTGCGGCAGGGGGCGATCGAGCGCTCGATCAGGTCCTCGACCAGAGCTTCGAGCTTGGCACGCGTGAGCTTGATGTTCAGGTGCTTGGGGCCCGAGGCGTCGGCCGTGATGTAAGGCAGGTTGATGTCGGTCTGGGAGCTGTTGGACAGCTCGATCTTGGCCTTTTCGGCCGCTTCCTTCAGGCGCTGCAGGGCCAGCACGTCCTTGGACAGATCGACGCCCTGCTCCTTCTTGAACTCAGTGATGATGAAGTCGATGATGCGCTGGTCGAAGTCCTCGCCGCCCAGGAAGGTGTCGCCGTTGGTGGACAGCACCTCGAACTGCTTCTCGCCGTCGACGTCGGCGATCTCGATGATCGAGATGTCGAACGTGCCGCCGCCCAGGTCGTAGACGGCGATCTTGCGGTCACCCTTTTCGCTCTTGTCCAGGCCGAAGGCCAGGGCAGCGGCAGTGGGCTCGTTGATGATGCGCTTGACATCCAGACCGGCGATGCGGCCGGCGTCCTTGGTGGCCTGGCGCTGGCTGTCGTTGAAGTAGGCCGGCACGGTGATCACGGCCTCGGTAACGGGCTCGCCGAGGTAGTCTTCGGCGGTCTTCTTCATCTTGCGGAGCACTTCGGCGGAGATCTGCGGCGGGGCCAGCTTCTTGCCGCGCACCTCGACCCAGGCGTCGCCGTTGTCGGCCTTGGTGATGGTGAAGGGCATCAGGTCGATGTCCTTCTGCACTTCCTTTTCCTCGAACTTGCGACCGATCAGGCGCTTGACGGCAAACAGCGTGTTCTTCGGGTTGGTGACGGCCTGGCGCTTGGCGGAAGCGCCGACGAGCACTTCGCCGTCTTCCTGGTAGGCCACGATGGACGGCGTGGTGCGGGTGCCCTCGCTGTTCTCGATCACCTTGGTGGTGTTGCCTTCCATGATGGCCACGCACGAGTTCGTGGTGCCCAGGTCAATGCCGATGATTTTTCCCATGATGTGTGGCTCCTGCGAAGGAATGTCTGAATTGTCGAAAAGGTGTGGATAAGTCTGTGGAATTCAAGCGGGCTGGCTGTGGCTTTCCTTCGGGGTCGTCACTTGGGCGCCGCCACGGTCACCAGAGCAGGGCGCAGCACGCGCTCGGCAATCAGGTAACCCTTCTGCAGTACCGTCACCACGGTGTTGGGCTCCTGGTCGGCGGGCACCATGCTGATGGCCTGGTGCTGGTGCGGATCGAACCTTTCGCCGGCAGCGGGGGCAATGGGCACCACCTTGTTGCGGGCCAGGGCGCCCAGCAGCTGCTGCAACGTGGCTTCGGTGCCTTCGCGCAGCTGGGCGGCGGTGGCTTCCTGCACGGCCAGGCCCGCCTCGAGGCTGTCGAGCACGGGCAGCAGGCTTTCGGCGAAGCCTTCCACGGCGAACTTGCGGGTCTTGGCGATTTCCTCCTCGGCGCGGCGGCGGGCGTTTTCGGCCTCGGCCTTGGCGCGCAGGAACTGGTCGGCCAGGTCGGCGTTCTTGGCCTTGAGGTCGGCCACTTCACCGGTCAGCGCGGCCAGCTCGTCGTGCTCGGCAGCCGCGGCGGCTGCCTGGGTCTCTTCGGGACTGGGGTTCTCGGTCGCGGGCGTACCCTCAGGGGTCTTGTTCTCTGCTGTCATGGCGCTCCAGGATGGGTCGGTCGTCCGTGGACGGACGGATGTAAAAGGTCGGGCAGGCAGCTTCCGGGCTGCCATTGCGCCCCATGTGGGGATGCCTGCCGGAACTTCAAGGGCCGGAATGCCGGAGGCGACAATCGGGCATCCATGAGTAATTTGTCACGCAAGGAGACCCACCCATGAAACTCATCCGATTTGGCGCTCCCGGCGCCGAGAAACCCGGCCTGGTCGCGCCCGATGGCACCTGGCGCGACCTTTCCGGGCACGTCGCCGACATCGGGCCGGCCAGCCTGGGGCCCGATTCTATGGCCAGACTGGCTGCCATCGATCCCGCCTCCCTGCCGCTGGTACCCGATGGCGCGCGCCTGGGGCCGTGCGTGGGCGGCATCGGCAACGTGGTCGCCATCGGCCTGAACTACGCTGATCACGCGGCCGAGGCAGGCCTGGAGGTCCCGGCCGAGCCCATCGTGTTCAACAAGCACAGCGGGTCGGTCAGCGGCCGAAACGACGACATCTGGCTGCCCCCGGGTCCGGTCAAGCTGGACTGGGAGGTCGAGCTGGGCGTGGTGATCGGCGAGCGTGCCTTTCAGGTGGACGAGGCGGATGCCCTGCACCACGTGGCGGGCTACTGCCTGGTCAATGACGTGTCCGAGCGCAGCGCGCAGATCGAGCGCGGTGGCCAGTGGGTCAAGGGCAAGAGCTACCCGACCCACTGCCCGCTGGGCCCGTGGCTGGTGACGCCGGACGAACTGGGTGATCGTCAGGACGTGGACCTGTGGCTGGCCGTCAACGGCCAGCCCCCACAGCGCGGCAACACGCCCACCATGATGATCAGCGTGGCG
>JAEZLX010000112.1 GCA_023415035.1 Pseudomonadota bacterium
CCGCCAGCCTCGCCACCGGCCAGACGCGCGGCGGCGTTGACACCGAACTCGTCCCACAGGCGGTCCGCCTTGGTCTTCATCACGCCCAGGCCGAAGGTGCCGATGCGACCCAGCACATCGACCACGACCTTCATGCGCAGCTCGGTGCCGCCGCCTTCGCGCTCGGTCAGCCACATTTCGCTGGTCTGCTTGAGCGAGCTGGCCACCGAGGCGTCCTCGCCCGTGCCTTCGGCGCGCAGGTAGCGCGGCGCATCGCGCTCGACGATGCGCGTGCGCAGCTTGAAGCGTGCCGAGATGAAGGAGATCTTCACCTTCATCACCGCGAGGTACTCATCCTCGCTCAGCACTTCCACCGATTCCATGCCGGGCACGCAACGGCCCATCTCGGCCGGATCCAGCAGCAGGGCCCACACACGCGCCGGCGGCGCGTCGAGCAACAGGGTCTTTTCAATTTCCATTCATCTTCTCCGCGGCGTGGAGCACCGACTCCACGATCTGGGCATAGCCCGTGCAGCGGCACAGGTTGCCGTTGAGTCCGTGACGCACCTCGTCCACCGAGGGACGCGGCTGGTCCTTGAGCAGCGAGCAGCTGGCCATGACCATGCCCGGCGTGCAGTAGCCGCACTGCAGGCCGCCGCACTGCATGAAGGCCTCCTGCACCGGGTGCAGCTGGTCACCCTTCGACAGGCCCTCGATGGTGGTGATCTCGCGGCCGTTGGCCTGCACCGCCAGGCTCAGGCAGGACTTGACGACCTTTCCGTCCATCAGCACGGAGCAGGCGCCGCAGACGCCGGTCTCGCAGCCGCGCTTGGTGCCCGTCATCATCAGGTCGTCGCGCAGGAAATCCGACAGCAGACGACGCGCCGAAACCGTTCTTTCGATCTTTTCACCGTTGATCGTCAACGTGATGGTGTGTTGGCTCATGTGCTCACTCCTGTGCCAGCCCGAACAGCTGCGCGATGCTGCGCGCGGCCACCGCCCGCGCCACCTCGCGCCGGTAGGAAGCCTCGCCGCGCGCGTCGGAAATCGCCTCGATGTCGGCGGCCACGATCGCCCCCGCCTCTTCGGCCAGTTCGCGCGTCACGACACGACCGCGCAGCAGCGCCTCGGCCCGCGGCACACGGGTGGGCACCGGCGTCGAGGCACCGATGGCGATGCGCAGGTCCGCGCAGGCGCCACCCTCGCTGCGGCCGTGCACGGCCACGCTCAGCAGCGGGCGGTGATCCGCCGCCGTGCGCAGGTAGCGCGTGTACACACCCGTCGCACCGGGCGCCTGGGGCGGCACGCGAATCTCGGTCAGGATCTCGTCCTCGGCCAGCGCCGTGGTGAAGTAATCCACCAGGAACTCGGCCATCGGGATGACGCGCTCGCCGCGCACGCTCTCCACCACCACCTGCGCGTCCAGCGCCAGCAGGCAGCCCGGTGGATCGGTGGACGGATCGCCATAGCAGAGGTTGCCGCCAATGGTGCCCTGGTGGCGCACCTGCGGGTTGGCCACGCGCGAGGCCATCGAGGCCAGCATCGGCCACTGCGCACGCACCAAAGGCGAGCTGGCAATGTCCGAATGGGTGCACAGCGCACCAATACGGAGCCAGCCCTGGCTGTCGGCCGAAATGGCACGCAGGTGGGCCAGGCGACCCAGCGACACCAGATGCGTCGGCGCAATCATGCGCTGGCGCATCACCAGCACCAGGGCCGTGCCGCCGGCGATGACGCGGCACTCGTCACCGAGCTCGCCCGCCATGCGGCTGGCCTCGGCCACGCTCGCCGGTTCCAGAAAATCAAAATCATGCATGGGATGCCTCCTCGCGCTTGGCCTTCAGGGCGGCCAGCACCTTTTCAGGGGTGATGGGCAGCTCCGTGATGCGCACCCCCACCGCGTCGTAGATCGCGTTCGCGATGGCCGGGGCCACCGACAGGATGGCGCACTCGCTCGCGCCCTTGGCCCCGTAGGGACCGTTCGGATCGTTGGACTCGACGATGCCGCTCTTGAGCACCGGGATCGCGTCCGCGGTCGGCATCGTGTAGTCGGCAAAGTTGCCGTTGGTGATGCGGCCGCCTTCGAACTGCAGCTGCTCGAACAGCGTCCAGCCAATCGCCTGCGCCACCGCGCCATTGCTCTGGCCGTGCACGGTCAGCGGGTTCAGCGCCTTGCCGCAGTCGTCGCTGCAGAAGCTGTCCAGCACGCGGACCTTGCCGGTCTCGGTGTCCACCTCGACCTCCACCGCCTGTGCCGCGAAGGAGTACGCCGGCGAGATGTTGCCCATCAGCGTCTTCTTGTCGAACATCTGCGTCTTGGCGTCCCAGGTGCCGCTGACCTGGATGCCCTCGCCACCGTGGCGCCAGATGTGCGCGCGCACCACCTCGCCCATCGGCTTGCTCTTGGCGTGATCGCTCTTGCAGCGCACGAAACCGCCGGCCAGCTCCAGCTCCTCCACCGGAACCTCCAGCATGCGCGCGCCCTGCTCCAGCAGCTTCTCGCGCGCCGCCCGGGCAGCCACGATGGCCGCGTTCCCCGCCACGATGGTCACGCGCGAGGCCAGCGATCCGATGGCAAACGGCGAGTGCTCGGAATCGGGCGCTGCCACATGCACGTGATCGACGGGAATGTCCAGCTCGTGCGCCACGACCTGCGCCAGCATCGTCATCGCGCCCTGGCCCATGTCGGCCTCGGCGTTGTGCAGCACGACGCGGCCGTCTTCGTTGACCTTGACCACCACGGTCGAGCCGTCCCAGTTGCCCATCGTGCGGTTGCCGCTGACGTGCATGGCCGCCGCCATGCCCACACCGCGACGGCGTGCCGTGCCTTTCTCGGCATCGCTGCGCTGGCGCTTGACCACCCAGCCGATGGCCTCGGTGGCCTGATCCACGCATTCCTTGAGGCCCGTGCTGCCGATCTTCCAGCCGTGGATCGACTCCTCGCCGGCACCGATCGCATTGAGCTTGTGCACCGCCACCGGGTCCAGTCCCAGCTTGCGAGCCATCGTGTCGATGTGGCTGTTCAGGGCGAACTGCATCTGCGTGCCGCCGAAGCCACGAAACGCGCCGTGCGGCGGCGTGTTCGTGTACGCCATGATGGCGTGCGAGCGCACATTGGCGTTGCGGTGCATGTTGTCGCTGCGCATCGCGCTCACGTGCATCACCTCCGGCGCCAGTCCGGCGTAGGCACCGCAGTCGGCGATGATGCGCACGTCCTTGGCCACGATCAGGCCCTCGCGCGTCATGCCCAGGCGCAGCGTGATCCGCTCGGGCACGCTGCTGGGCGCGGCCAGGAAGTCTTCCAGCCGGTTGTTCACCAGGCGCACCGGCTTGCCGGTCTTGAGCGCCAGAAGTCCCGCCACCAGGTTGTTGGCGTCCTCGATCATCTTGCCACCGAAGCCGCCGCCCACCGTGGCCTGGATCACGCGCACGCGCGAGACGGGCATCTCCAGCGCCGTCGCCAGGCGCGTGCGCGCCTGGAACACGCCCTGCGTGGAGGTGATCACTTCCAGGCGCCCGAACGGATCGATCCGCGCCACCGTCGCCATCGGCTCCAGGTAGCCCGGGTACTGCGCGTGGGTGCTGTAGGTTTCTTCATGGATCAGGTCCGCACTGGCGAAACCCTCGTCCACGTTGCCACGCTCGAAACGGATCTCGTGCGCGATGTTGTTCTCGCGCCCCGGATGCACTGTGGGCGCCTCCTTGTCCAGCGCCTCCTGCGGCGTGAGGATGGCGGGCAGTTCCTCGTACTCCACCCGCACCAGATCAAGCGCATCGCGCGCGATCTCGTCGGTCTCGGCAGCCACCGCGACCACTTCCTCACCCGCGAAGCGCACCACCCCCTTGGCCAGGATGGTGCGCTCCTTCAGGTGCACGCCCCAGCGCACGTCTGGTG
>JAEZLX010000135.1 GCA_023415035.1 Pseudomonadota bacterium
GCCATGCGCCAGGCCGGCCTGGCGCCGGGAGATGTGGACTATGTGAACGCCCACGGCACGGCAACAATCGAAGGCGACCCGGTCGAGGCAGCGGCGCTGCGCGAGGTGTTCGGCCCGCATGCCGCCACATTGCCGGTGAGTGCCACCAAGTCGATGCACGGTCACCTGCTGGGCGCGGCCGGCGCGATCGAGGCGTTGGTGACGATCCTGGCGCTGGCCCGCCAATCCATCCCCCCCACGGCGCATCTGGCCGGGCGGCTCGATCCTGCCTGCGAGGGTCTGGATCACGTGCTGGAGGGCCGTGCCGGCGTGCGGATGCGCGCCGCGCTGTCCAACTCGTTCGCGTTCGGAGGCAGCAATGCCGTGCTCGCGTTCCGCGCCGCCCAGCCCCACTGAACAATTCCGACTGAACGAACATGACGCAAGCATCCAACTTCCCGTCCGCCGATCAACTCCTGCCCGAAGTGGCGGCCCTGATCGTGGAGGCGCTCAACCTCGAGGTCCAGCCGGAAGAGATCGTTCCCGATGACCCGCTCTATGGCGAGGGTCTCGGGCTCGATTCGATCGACATGCTGGAAATCGCGCTCGTGGTGTCCAAGCGCTACGGCTTCCAGCTCAAGTCGGACAACGAGAACAACCAGAAGATCTTCGCCTCGCTTCGCGCGCTGTGCGAGCACATCGCCGCGAACCGGACGCAGTGACCCCGTCAGGATTTCCCCGGTGATGAACAAACGCCGCGCGGACGGAGCCAAGGCCCTGCTGGCGGTGCTGCTCGTCGTGGGGTGGACGGCTTCGGCCCATCTGGCCAGCTCCGGCATCGGACCGGCCGACCTGCATACCGTTGTGGCGGTCGCGCCGCTGCTGGTTGCCGCACTGACCATCCTGTGGCAGACTCCGCTGCGCGGTGCGGCGGGATGGTGCGTGATGCTGGGTCTGGCGGGTTTGCTGGCCTGGCACTGGACGTGGCTCAGGGGCAACCTGCCGTGGCTTTACTATCTGCAGCACCTGGGCTCGCACATGGCGCTGGCGGCCTGGTTTGGCCGCTCGCTGATGGCCGGCCGCGAACCGGTTGTGACCGGCATGGCACGCATGATCTTCGGGGATGGCCTCTCCGAGCGAAAGCGGCGGTACACGCGGCAGGTGACCCGGGCCTGGACGGCGTTTTTCATCGTCAACGCGCTGGTGTCCACGCTGCTGTTCGCCTTCGCGCCCACCGAACTCTGGTCCTGGCACGCCAACGTGCTGACCGGGCCGCTGATCGCCCTGGTGTTCCTGGTCGAGGCGCTGGTGCGCCGCTGCGTCCTGCCACCTGAGGAACGCCCCGGCGTGGCGGAGGTGATGCAGGCCTGGCGTGCCCGGCAGCACCAGGAGCGTGATATCACCGCGGGGCCTACCCATCCATGACGCACGCATTGCCCCTGATCAGCGGACGCTCCGCCTCGGACCTGTTTGCGTGGCGGCCGGACGGACCGGTCACCGTCGGGCAGTACCTGGGCGACGTGCAGGCGCTGGCTGGCTGGCTGCCGTCGGGCCGCTGGGTCATCAACCTGTGTGAGGACCGCTACCGCTTCGCCGTCTTGCTGGGGGCCTGCGCTGTCACCAAGCGGGTGAGCCTGCAGCCGTCCTCCCAGAGCCTTGAGACCCTGCAACAGCTGGCGCAGGAGCATGAAGGTGCCTTTGTACTGAGCGATGCCGATGTCGGCGCTGAATTGCCGGGTTTGCCCGTGCTCCGCTGGCCGGTGCTGGCCGATCTGCCGCGTGAGGCCGGGACGGGTGACCAAGTGCCAGCCATCCCTGCCGACCAGGTGGTGGCGATCCTGTTCACATCCGGCTCGACAGGGAGGCCGCAGCCGCACGCCAAGAGCTGGGGGCGGCTGGTGGCCAACGGGCGTGCCGAGGCCGAGGCGCTGGGCATCGCGGACCAGCCACACGTGTTGGTGGGCACCGTGCCCGTACAGCACAGCTACGGCTTCGAGTCTACGTTTTTGCTGGCGCTGCACGGCGGGTGCACGTTCTGGTCCGGCAAGCCCTTCTATCCGCAGGATCTGGCCGAGGCGCTTGCCGCGGTGCCGCGGCCGCGTCTGGTGGTGACGACACCGTACCACCTCTCCAACTTCATGGCTGCCGATGTACCGCTGCCACCGGTGGACCGTTGGCTGTCCGCAACGGCGCCGCTGAGCGAGGAGCTGGCACGGCGGGTCGAGGATATGTCCGGCGCACCGGTTCACGAAATCTACGGCTCGACCGAATCCTCGCAGCTGGCGACGCGCCGCACGACGCAAGGTACGGTCTGGACCCTGATGCCCGGCGTGCGGCTGGAGCAGGAGGGCGACACGACCTACGCCGTCGATGGTCACGTCGAGCGCCGCGTGGCGCTGTCGGATGTCATCGGTCTGCAACCCGAACCGGGCTGCTTCGTGCTCCACGGACGCCATGCCGACATGGTCAACCTGGCGGGCAAGCGCACCTCGCTGGCCTACCTGAATCACCAGCTGTGCGAGATCGACGGTGTGCGCGATGGCGCCTTCTTCCTGCCGCGTGAGGACAGCGAATCTCGTGTCGCGCGCTTGGTGGCGTTCGCGGTGGCCGAGCCAGGGTGCTCCCGGGCCGACCTGATGGCGGCATTGCGCCGGCGCATCGACCCGATCTTCCTGCCGCGGCCCCTGGTGCTGGTGCCGGCGCTGCCGCGCAACCAGACGGGCAAGATCCTGCGGGAGACGCTGGAGCAACTGTACGCGGCCCATGTGGCCGGGCGAGGAGGGCAGGATGGACGCTGACACCTGGACCGTGCCTGCGGATCATCCTGCCTTCGCGGGACATTTCCCGGGACGACCCATCGTGCCAGGCGTGGTGCTGCTGGACTGGGCGATCGGACGTGCACGCCTGTGGCGGCCTGATGCCCGCAGCTGCACAGTGGTGCAGGCCAAGTTCCTGCGCCCTGTGGGCCCTGGTGCGCAGCTGGCACTGACGCTGACCCCGACGCCGCGCGGCGCGCTGGGCTTCGAGATTGGCGAAGCTGGCGAGGTGGTGGCCAGTGGCGTGCTGCAGAGCGAAGGCGCATGACGAAGGCGGCACACGGCGACTGGCGACAGCAGAAGGAGCGCAGCCATCCCTGGATGCTGCACCTGATGGTGGCCATCTCACGCCTGTTCGGCCGCCGTATCGGGCGTATTGTGCTGTACGGCATTGCCGCCTATTTCACCGCGTTTGCGACGGTGGCGCGACGTGCCAGCCGCGACTATCTGCAGCGGGTGACGGGCCGACCGGCAACGCTGGGCGAGGTGTTTCGGCATGTGCTCAGCTTTGCCTCCACCGTGCACGACCGGGTGTTCCTGCTGGGCAAGGGCAGCCACGGCCTGCAGGTCGAAGTACAGGGTGCGGAGGCCTTGCAGGCGGCCTGCGCCGATGGTCAGGGTGTGCTGCTCATGGGGGCACACCTGGGCAGCTTCGAGGTGCTTCGGGTCATGGGCCAGGAGCGCGGCGGCATGCGGGTGGCGATGGTCATGTACGAGGAGAATGCCCGCAAGGTCAACGAGGCCCTGCGCGCCATCAACCCGGATGCGGTGCAAGATATTATCCCGCTGGGCCGGATGGACTCCATGCTGGCCGTCAAGGACCGGCTGTCCGAGGGTTGTCTGGTCGGCATCCTGGCCGACCGGCGTCTGAACGCCGACGACGATGATGTCGTGTCCCTGCCGTTTCTCGGCGACAATGCTCGCTTTCCGGCCGGGCCCTGGCGCCTGGCCATGCTGCTGCGCAGGCCCGTGTTTTTCATGGCTGGGCTGTACCTCGGCGGCAACCGGTATCAGGTGCGCTTCGAGCCGCTGGCCGATTTTTCACAGGTGCCACGCGCCCGGCGGCAGGCGGCCATGGACGATGCCATGCAGTCCTACGTGGGCACGCTGGAGCGTCTGGCGCGCGAGGCCCCGTACAACTGGTTCAATTTCTTCGACTTCTGGCATCAGCAATGAACTTCCGACGCTTACTGGTCCTGCTGCTGGCCGGCGTGTCGATGGCGGCGCAGGCGGCCTTCGACATCGACACCCTTATGCAGGACCTCGCCCGGCACACTGGCGGCAAGGCGCGCTTCGTCGAGACGCGCACGATGGCTGTGCTCGACCGGCCGGTGGTGTCCACCGGCGAAATGCTCTACCAGCCGCCCAGCCGCCTGGAAAAACGCACCCTGAAGCCGCAGCTGGAAGAGATGATCCTCGACGGCGACCGGCTGACGATGATCACGCTCAACCGCCGCATGACCATCAATGTGGCCAGCCGCCCCGAGGCGCAGGCCTTCGTGGAAAGCATCCGCAGCACCCTCTCGGGTGACCGCCGTGCGCTGGAGAAATACTACCGTCTCGAGGTGTCGGGTGCGCCGCAGGCCTGGTCGCTGACGCTGACGCCCGTGGACAGTGCCGTCGCGGCCCTGATCCGCTACATCACGGTGTCCGGCAATGGCAACCAGGTGCGCCGCATCGATTACATCCAGGCCGACGGGGACCGCTCGGTGCTGGATATCGAGCCGGTCGAAGGGTCATGAAGCTCACTCCCCTGAAGGCTTTCGCGTTGTGGCTGGTGGCCGTGACGGCGGGCGTGGCCTGGATCGTTTTCCAGGGCCGTTTCACGGCGGACATGTCCTTCTTCCTGCCCTCGGATCCAAGCCCACAGCAGCAGGTGCTGGTCGAGCAGATGAAGGACGGCAGCGTCTCGCGGCTGCTGATGATCGGCATCGAGGGGGGCACCGAGGACGACCGGGCCGAGGCCTCTGTCGCACTGCGCGAGGCGCTGGCTGACAGCGGCCTGTTCGTTTCGGTGCAGAACGGCGAGGCCGACGGGCTTGAGGCCGAGCGCGAGTTCCTGCTGCGCTACCGCTACCACCTCAGCCCGGCGATGACGCCGCAGCGCTTTACGGCCGACGGGCTGCGCGAGGCTGTCAACCGCGCCATCGGTGTGGCGGTCTCGCCCGTGGGTTTCCTGTTCAAGCCCTATCTGCTGCAGGACCCGACGGGAGAGATGATCGAGATCCTCTCGCAGCTGCATCCGGGCAGCGAGCCCGATACCCGGGCGGGCGTCTGGGTGTCGCGTGACGGGCAGCGGGCCCTGCTGCTGGCCCAGACACGCGCCGCGGGCGCGGATACGGACGGGCAGGCACAGGCGATTGCTGCCGTACGCGATCGCTTCGCCGAAGTGCGGCAACAGCCGTCGATGGCATCGCTGTCGCTGACGCTGTCGGGGCCGGGCACGTTTGCCGTGCAGTCGCGCGAGGACATCCGCTCGGCCATCGAGCGCATCTCGCTGATCAGCTCGATCGGCATCGGCCTGCTGCTGCTGTGGATCTACCGCTCGCCCCGCATGATGGCCCTTGGCGTGATGCCGGTGGTGGCCGGCACCGTCGCGGCCATCGTGGCCGTGTCCGTGGTGTTCGGGACGGTGCACGGCATCACCGTGGGTTTCGGCGCCGCGCTGATCGGCGAGTCGGTCGACTACGCCATCTATTTCTTCGTGCAGTCCGGGCGGGTCGGCCTGCAGGCCTGGCGCGACACCTTCTGGCCGACCATCCGGCTGGGGGTTCTCACGTCCATCGCGGGCTTTGGTGTCATGCTCCTCGCGGGTTTCCCCGGGCTGGCACAACTGGGTGTGTACGCGCTGTCGGGCATCGCCGTGGCCGCGCTGGTCACGCGTTTCATCCTGCCGGTGGTGGCCGGTGACCGGCACGAGATCCCGCCGCCTGGCGTGATCGCCCAGACCTCGCTGAACTGGCTCGGCCATGCCTGGCGGCTGCGCTGGCCGGCCCTCGTCGTGACGGCGATTGCCCTGGTGTATCTGGTCCAGCATCGCGACAGCCTGTGGAGCACGAACCTGTCCACCCTCTCGACGGTGAACGAGGCCGATGCGCTCAACGATGCCCGCCTGCGCGCCGATTTGGGGGCGCCCGATGCGCGCTACATGGTCATGGTCTCGGCGCCGGAGCGCGAGCAGGCGCTGCAGGCTGCAGAAACCGCCGCACGGCGCCTCGACCGGCTGGTGGCGGACGGCGCCATCGGTGGCTACGACACGCCCACACGCTTCCTGCCCAGCGAAGCCACCCAGCGCCGCCACCTGGCCGCGTTGCCGGATCGTGGTGAACTGCAGGAGCGCCTGTTGCTGGCCTTGCAGGACGCCCCGCTGTCGGCCGACCGCCTGCAGCCATTCCTGGAGGCGGCGGAGGCTGCGAGGCAGGCGCCGGTCCTGGCGCGTCCCGACCTGGAGGGCACCGCGATGGCCCTGGCGGTGGACTCCATGATGTCGCAAGGCGCCGATGGCCGGTGGAACATCGTGATGCCGCTCAGGCCCACTGTCTCGGGTGGCGCGGACATTCCCGTTGACGCGGTGCGCCAGGCGCTGGAAGGGACGGATGCCCTGTTCATCGACCTGAAGCAGGAGTTCGAGACTTTGTACGCCGGCTACCTGCAGCAGGCGGTGGTCCTGGCGCTCGGTGGCGTGTTCGCCATCACGGCCATGCTGGCCGTCACCATGCGCTCGTGGCTGCGGCTGACCCGCATGATGGCGACGCTGGTCATGACGGTGGCCATCGTGATGGCCGTGCTGCATGCCCTGGGCACCGAGCTGAATCTGCTGCACCTGATCGGGTTGCTGCTGATCGTGGCCGTGGGGTCGAACTACACGCTGTTCTTCGACCAGATCGACGCCGATGGCGGTCTGGCCGTGGATGTCTGGTCGTCCATGAGCGTGGCGGTGGTCACCACGGTGATCGGCTTCGGCGCGCTGGCCACTTCCAATGTTCCGGTCCTCAAGGCCATGGGCACCACCGTGGCCCCGGGTGTGGTGATCGCCTTGCTGCTGTCGGCGGCGTTCATCGCGCCCAGGCGGGAGGCGACGGCGTGAGCCTGACCCCGCTGCATCTGCATGCGCAACCGTCCGGTGCGCTGGTGCTGTTGCCCGGCGCCCAGATGGGCGCGGCCGACATGGCGCAGGCCGGGTTGCCGCAGGTGCTGGCGTCTTCTGGCCTGCCGCTGGATCTGCAGGTGCCCGAGCTGACGCTGGACATGGCGTGCAGCGGAAACATGTTGCAGGTGCTGGCCCATGACATGCTGCCATCCCTGAGGTCGCGCTACGGTGTGTTGTGGCTCGGGGGCATCTCGCTCGGCGGGCTGCTGGCGCTGGCCCATGCCCAGCGCGATCCTGATGGGCTGGCAGGCCTGTGTCTTTTCGCGCCTTACCCGGGCAGCCGCCTCACGACCAATGCCATCGCGCGCGCGGGCGGACTCGATGCCTGGCAGCCTACGCCCGGGCAGATGGCCGATGTGGAATTCCAGCTTTGGCAGGGCCTGCGTGACAGCCGGCCAGACCTGCCTGCCTTCGTCGGCCTCGGCCGCGAGGACCGGTTTGCCGGCCCCATGCGGGAGATGGCCGCACGCCTGCCACAGGCCGAGGTGTGCGAGGTCGATGGCGGGCACGACTGGACCGCATGGCTTGCGCTCTGGCAACAATGCCTGAGCTGGCTGGCCGTGCGGGGAGGGGGTGCCTGATGGCGCGACGCTGGCAGCCGAGCGCTTTTCTGAAGGCGTCCGCCCTGTGCCACGGGGCGGCGCTGGCGGGTACGGCCATGAATCCCGCCGCCTGGCCCTGGGCCCTGGGGGCCGTGGCCGCCAACCACGCCCTCATCACCGCGGCTGGCCTGTTGCCGCGCACCTGCTGGCTGGGGCCGAACATCACGCGGCTGCCGCGTGCGCCCGGGTTGCAGGGGCGCGTGGCCATCACCATCGACGACGGTCCGGATTCGGAAGTGACGCCCCGCGTGCTCGACCTGCTTGACGAGCTGGGCCTGAAGGCCAGTTTTTTCCTGATCGGCCATCGTGCCGAGCGCGAACCCGTGCTGTGCCGGGCGATTGTCACGCGCGGGCATCGAGTCGAGAACCACGGCTACAGCCACTCGCACGCGCTGTCGCTGTTCGGTCCCGCGAAACTGCGCGCCGACATCTCCCGTGCCCAGGCGCTGCTGTCCGACATCAGCGGCCAGGCGCCGCGTTTCTTTCGTCCCACGGCCGGGCTGCGCAACCTGTTCCTGGAGCCGGTGCTGTGTGGCCTCGACCTGCAACTGGCGGCCTGGACCCGGCGTGGCTACGACACGCGCCAGCCCGACCCTGGCATCGTCCTTGACCGGCTCACACGCGGGCTGGCCGACGGCGACATCCTGCTGCTGCACGACGGCCACGCCGCCCGCGATGCCCAGGGCCAGCCCGTGCTGCTCTCCGTGCTGTCCACGCTGGCACAGCAGCTGCGTGCGCGTCACCTGACTGCCGTCACCCTTCATCAAGCGATCGATCCTGCATGACCACTACTTTGCCACGCGGCCTGCTTGTCAAGGCTTGCGAGCGTTTCCGCCGCGCCGACCGCTTCGCCTACCACTATGCCCGGGGCAAACTGGGTGGCGATGCCATCTTTGCCGAGCTGTTGCGCAGCGGCCTGCTGACGGACGCCCAGCGCATCCTGGATCTCGGGAGCGGGCAGGGCAGCCTGTTCGCGCTGCTGCTGGCCGCTGGCGAGTCGTATGACCAGGGCCAATGGCCCGCAGGATGGGCGAAGCCGCCCAGGCCCGTGCAGATGCGCGGTGTCGAGCTCATGCCGCGTGATGTCTGGCGCGCGGAAAAGGCCTTCGGCGCCGATCACCCCGTGGTGCGCGTGGAGCAAGGCGACATGAACGCCGTCGACTTCGGCCACTGCGACGTGGTGACCATTCTTGACGCCTTGCACTACTTCGATTTCGATTTGCAGCGCCGCGTGCTTGAGCGCATCCGCGATGCGGTCGGGCCGGGCGGGCACTTCATCACGCGCGTGGGTGACAAGGCGGCCGGCCTGCCGTTCAAGCTGTCGATGTGGGTCGACCATGTGGTCACCTTCTCGCGCGGGCACCGCCTGCCACGCCTGTACTGCCGTCCCGTGACCGACTGGTGCGCGCTGCTGCGCGATGTCGGCTTCGATGTCGAGGTCAAGCCCATGAGCGGCGCGCTGCCGTTCGCGAACACCATGCTGGTGTGCCAGGTGCGCCGCCCGGGGGCTGCCCCCGCCATGGCCTAAGATCGGGCCAGGAGACGTCTGAACGTGCAGTCTTTACCGATCACCGCCAGCACCTACACCACCTGCCTCGGGCAGGGTTTGGCCGCCAACCTGCAGGCCCTGCGGGCCGGGCGCAGCGGACTCGTGCCCTGCGCGTTCGAAACCGTGCGCCTTGACACCTGGATCGGCGTCGTCGACGGGGTGGAGGAGGTGCGTGTGCCAGAGTCGCTGTCCGCTTACGATTGCCGCAACAACCGGCTGGCCTTGCTGGGACTGGAAACCGACGGCTTTGCGCAGCGGGTGCAGTCGGCCATCCGCCGGTACGGTGCCGAGCGCGTCGGCGTGTTCCTGGGGACCAGCACCTCGGGCATTTTCGAAACCGAGATTGCCTACCGCCATCGCGATCCGGTGACGGGCGAACTGCCCGCCAGCCTGAACTACGGTGGTTCGCACAACCCGTTTTCGGTGGCCGATTTCACCCGCCAGGTGCTCGGAGCCGCCGGCATGGCGCTGACGATCTCCACCGCCTGCTCATCGAGCGCCAAGGTGTTTGCAGCGGCCGCGCGCCAGATCGCGCTGGGCACGATCGATGCCGCCATCGTGGGCGGGGTGGACAGCCTGTGCCTCACGACACTCTACGGCTTCTCGTCGCTGCAACTGACTTCCCGGCAACCGGCGCGTCCCTACGATGTGGCGCGGGACGGCATTTCCATCGGCGAGGGCGCCGCCTTTGCGCTGCTGGAGCGTCGGGACGACACCTCTGCCGCCGCTGCGCAGGCCTGGCTTCTGGGCACGGGCGAGTCGAGCGACGCTTATCACATGTCCTCGCCGCATCCGGACGGGCTGGGCGCGAAGCTGGCCATGGAGGCAGCGCTCGCATCCGCAGGGCTGGACCCGCAGGCCATCGACTACATCAACCTGCATGGCACGGCCACGCCAGCCAACGACGCGGCCGAGGGCAAGGCAGTGGCCGCGCTTTTCGGTGACAAGGTGCCCTGCAGTTCTACCAAGGGCGCGACGGGTCACACCCTGGGCGCTGCCGGTGCGATCGAGGCCGTCATCGCCATGCAGTCCATCGCCGAGGGCTGGATACCGGGCAGTCCCGGAACCGTCACGGTGGATCCGGCGGTGGCCATGGATTACCGCTGCCAGGGCCAGGACGCGCCGGTGCGCATTGCCCTGAGCAATTCGTTCGGCTTTGGCGGCAGCAATTGCGCGCTGGTGCTGGGAGGGCAGGCGTCATGAGCACGATGCAGTCACCCCTGTCGGCCTGGATCGAAGGCGTCGGCTTCATCGCACCGGGCTTGCCCGATTGGGCAACGGCCTCCGGGGTACTCGCCGCTCGCCAGCCGTATGCGGCGGCGCCTTCCGTGCTGCCTGCGCCGTCCCTGCTGCCGCCGGCAGAACGCCGGCGCGCGAGCCGGGTCATCCGCCTGGCGCTGGCGCTGGGCCAGGAGGCCGTCACCCACGCCCAGGCCGATGCCGCCACACTGGCCACGGTGTTTTCAGCTTCGGGGGCGGACGGCCACAACTGCCATGCCCTGTGCGAGCAGCTCGCCGGCGAGGACCGCCAGATCTCGCCCACGCGCTTTCACAACTCGGTGCACAACGCCGCCGCCGGTTACTGGGGCATTGCCACGCACAGCATGGCGCCCTGTCAGGTCATCTGTGCTTTCGATGGCAGCTTTGGTGCCGGCCTGCTCGATGCCTTGGCCCAGGTGATGGTGGACCAGTACCCGGTGCTACTGGTGTGCTACGACAGCGAATATCCCCAGCCCCTGCACGCCAAGCGACCCGTGCCCGATGCGGCCGGCATGGCGTGGCTGCTGTCTCCCCGGCAGGGCGGGCGTTCGCTGGCCCGGATCACCGTCGGGCGGGCGGCATCCGGTGCACCGCTCTCGCAGCTGGCCGAGACAAGGCTGGAAGCGCTGCGCGTGCAGCTGCCCTCGCTGCGTGCCTTGCCGGCGCTGCAGATGCTGGCCCAGGGCCAGGCGGGCACTGCGGTGATCGACTATCTGCCAGGCTACGCGCTCGAACTCGGACTCCAGCCGTGCTAGACCATCGCTGGATCGCGGCCCACATTCCGCACCAGGGCAGCATGTGCCTGCTGGATGCGGTGGTCAACTGGGATGAAACGGGGCTTCATGCCCGTGCGACGAGCCATCGCTTGCGGGACAACCCCTTGCGCGCCGACGGCAGGCTCGGCGCCGCCACGGGCATCGAATACGCCGCCCAGGCCATGGCCGTGCACGGCGTGCTGCTGGCCGGTGACGGCCAGCCGCTGGGCGTCGGTTACCTGGCCAGCGTCCGTGCCGTGCATTTGCGCACCGACCGGCTCGATGACGTCACCGATGACCTTGACGTGCGCGTGCAGCGGCTCTCGGGTGATGCCGGTGTCATCCTGTACGCTTTCGACATTTCGGCCGGCGGCCGCACCCTGATCGATGGCCGTGCCTCGGTGGTGCTCGATGCCGCCAGGTTCGGGTAAGTCTCCATGTCTCAACGTTCAACCACCACCACACGACGGGCCCTGGTCACGGGCGGCAGCGGCGGCATCGGTGCCGCCATCTGCGAGCGTCTGGCCGCAGCCGGGTTTTCGGTCATCGTGCATGCCAACCGCGGGCTCGACAGGGCCGAGGCGCTGGCCAATCGCCTGCGGGAGCAGGGCTGGCAGGCGCACGCCGTGGCCTTTGATGTGACCGACCGCCAGGCCACTGCACAGGCCATCGCCACGCTGCTGGATGACGGTCCGATCCAGGTGCTGGTCAACAACGCCGGCATCCACGGGGATGCGGTGTTTCCGGGCATGACCGGGGAACAGTGGGATCGCGTCATTGACGTTTCGCTCAACGGCTTTTTCAACGTCACGCAGCCGCTGACGATGCCCATGCTGCGCACCCGCTGGGGCCGCATCATCAGCGTGTCGTCGGTGGCGGCTGTGGCGGGCAACCGCGGGCAGGTCAACTATGCCGCCGCCAAGGGCGCGCTCCACTCCGCCAGCAAGTCGCTGGCGCTGGAGCTGGCCAGCCGCGGCGTGACGGTCAACGTGGTGGCGCCCGGCATCATCGACACCGGCATGGCCGACGGCCTGTTCACGCCCGAGGCAATCCGCCAGATGGTGCCCATGCAGCGCGCCGGCCGTCCGCAGGAAGTGGCCGATGTGGTGGCCTTCCTGGCCTCGGACCAGGCCTCCTACATCTCGGGGCAGGTGATCTCGGTCAACGGCGGGATGATCTAACCGTTGCCAGCGTGCCGGCGGGCGCCGCCTGCCGCTGTCCGGCCATGCTGCGCTCGGCCATCGGGATGGTCAGCATGGTGCTGGCCACGGCCATCAGCAGCAGGGCAGTGAAGGTGCCGCTGGTGATGATCTCGCGATCCAGCAGGATGTTTGCGAAGATGATCATGATCAGGGCCTTGGTCTGCAGCAGCCAGCCGATCAGGGTGCTTTCGCCTCTGGCCCAGCCCAGCACGCGGCCTGCCAGGTGCACGCCGGCCAGCTTGCCGGCCACCGCGGCGGCCAATAGCAGGGCGGCGGCCAGCAGCACGTCAAGTCCTCCCATGGTCCAGCTCGTGCGCAGGCCTGTCGAGAGGAAGAACACCGGCATCAGCACCAGCAGCACGTGGTGACGCAAGAGGTCCATCTTCTTCTGGTCGAACCACTCGGCGTCGAGCACCGCCCCGGCAAGGAAGGCACCCACCATGAAGTGAAGGCCCGACCAGTCCGCGCCCAGCGCGCAGGCCACCAGCCACACCAGTGCCAGATACCAGCGGTCCGGCTCGGACACGCGCTGCATCAGCGCCCGGCACAGCCATCCGGCGGCCACAAAGCCCAGCAGGAACATGACCTGCCGCCCGACCCGGGCCCAGTCCATGACGATGATGGCCAGCACGCCCCAGATCGCGATGTCGTCCAGGCTGGCGTAGCGCAGGATGCGCTGCCCCAGCGGCTGTCGCAGCATTTCCAGCTTTTCCAGGAACAGGACCAGGATGGGCAGCGCGGTCACCGCGCAGGCCGTGCCGATGCCCAGCACGAACTGCCAGGGCTGCGCCAGCGGTCCCAGCCAGCCATGCGGCCACTGCAGCAGGACCAGCGCCGCGCCACACCCCATCAGCAGCGGTACGCCCAGAGCCAGGCCGGCGGTGATGCCGCTTTCGCGCCGGTGACGCCAGGCCTGTTTCAGGTCCAGCTCGACACCGGCGATCATCACGAACAGCATCACCGCCCACCAGGCCAGGCCGTTGAGCGCATGGATGACCTCGGGGCTGAACACGAACCCATAGTAGGCGGGAAACCAGTGCCCCAGCACGCCAGGGCCGAGCACGATGCCCAGCAGGATCTGCACCACCACCAGCGGTGCCCAGCGTTCGGTGCGACCCAGCCGCCAGAGCAGCCAGGGAATGGTGAAGACGATGAGGAGTGCGATCAGGAACCGTTCGGCAATGCTCATTTCTTTCCGGTGTATTCGCGGAATATGCCGAGCGTCACGCCGCAGCGCACATCGCTGAAGCCGGCATGGCGCAACGCGGACATCACGGTGTCCGGGTCCACGGCGGCCTCGATGGTATCGCCGTAGTAGGCCCACAGGCGTTTGACATCGGCATGGCGTCCGCTCAGGCGCGCCATCAGCGGCACCATCACACCGATGTGGAACTTCAGCAAGGCACGTCCCAGGCGGCTGGACGGCCGGCTGATCTCCATGATGCAGACCTTGCCGCCGGGTTTGAGCACGCGCCGGTACTCGGCAAACGCTCGGTCGAGGTCGCCCACGTGACGCAGCGCGTAACCCATGGAGAGAAAGTCCATCTGAGCGTCGGGCAGGGGAATCGACTCGGCGTAGGCCTCGATGGTCTCGCAGGACAGCTTGCTGCGCAGCTGCGCCAGCATGCCGGGCGAGGGGTCAAGCGCGATGACACGTCCGTCAGGCCCAGCCAGGGCCAGCGCCTCGGCAGTGACCAGTCCGGTGCCGGCGGCCACGTCCAGCACGTGCATGCCGGGCTTGAGGCCCTCGCGGCGCAGCACTTCGCGCCGGTACCAGCTGCCGCTGCCCAGCGCCGTGAGGGCCTCGGCGCTGTCATAGCCCGAAGCCGCCTCGTTGAACATGGCTTGGGTCACCTGCCGCCGCTGCGCCTCGTCGGAAAAGTACGCCAGCAAGCGTTCGTCGTCGGCCTTCATGGCGCCCTGGACAGGTGGCATCGAGTGGGTCATGAAGGCTCCTTGTGGGTCGGTGATGGTGATGTGTCAGCTGCGCAGCCGGCGCCAGGCCAGCATGGGCAGCCGCAACAGGAATCCCAGAAACAGGCGGGTGTGCATCCAGGTCAGCAGCGTGTTGTCACGCAGGTAGCGGAAATGCGAGACACCGCCCTCGTCGGCGCTCAGGTAACGCACGGGGGCATCCATGTTGACGGCTGGCACGCCAGCCCAGGATAGGCGCACCACGGCTTCGGGGTCGAAGTCGAAACGGCGCATGAAGCGCTGCGAGCGCATCACGCGGACCAGCGGTCCGATGGGGTAGACACGGAAGCCGTACAGCGAATCACCGATGCCGGCCCAGAGGGTTTCGAGGTTGGCCCATCCGTTGGACACCTTGCGCCCGTTGACCCGAAGGGCCGGCGCCTCGGGACCGAACACCGGCTTGCCCAGGACCATGGCCTTCGGCTGGGCCTGCGAAGCCGCCATGAAGCCCGGAATCAGGTCGGCGGGGTGCTGGCCGTCCGAATCCATGGTCAGCGCATGGGTGAAGCCTTCGGCCTGGGCACGTGTGATGCCTTCCAGCACGGCGGCGCCCTTGCCCTGGTTGACCGGGAGCTCGATCACGCGCAGGTGGGGATCTGCTGCTGCCATGTCCTGCAGCCACTGCTGGCTGCCGTCGGTGCTGCCATCGACCACCACCCACACCGGCGCCCATTGCCGGCGCGCTGCCTTCACGGTGTCGATCACGGTCTTGCCCGGGTTGTAGCTCGGGATCAGCACCAGATGGGTGGTCGATGCCTGGGGGGATGTCATGTTGTCGTCGAAGTGGCAGCGGGTCACGTCAGTGCCTCGCGGAAATAGGTCTCCAGCTCGCGCGTGAACGCCTTGTGGTCGGCAGGGGGCGGAAACCTGCGGCCCAGGCGGGCGCGGCAGACCAGCGGCAGAACCGGAGGTTGCCATACCGGCCAGCGCTTGCCCAGATAGGGCGTGGAAAATTCCAGCAGCACGGTCTGCACGGGGGCCTTGGCCCGCTGCGCGATCAGCCCGACGGTATGCCCAAGCGGGTTGAGGGGAAAGTCCACCGTGCGTGTGCCTTCCGGAAAGAGCACCAGTTGCGCACCTTCCTGCAAGGTCTTGCAGCCGCGCCTTACCAGATGGTAGGCGCTGTCATTGCGGATGTAGCGCGCCAGGCGCGCACCGGCTCCGAACAGCAGGTTGTCCATCAGGCCGGCCTTCATCACGCAGACCGCATTGGGCAGCCGCGAGGTCACCAGAACGGCATCGAGCAGCGACGGATGGTTGGGCGCGATGATGAGCGAGCCTTCGTCACGCAGCGCGTCCAGTTCCGACAGGTCGATGCGGCAGGCACACAGCCCCGTGAGGATGCGCAGGTAGATGCGAAAGCCGGTCATGATGGCCAGCCGCCCCACCTTCTGGCCCGCAGGACGCGGCAGGAGCGGATGCAGCGCAGCGGCGAACGGCAGCCAGGTCAGGCACACCAGGGCCAGACTGCCCAGACCGATGCACATCGCCACGCGCTCGTACAGTCGCCACCACAGTGGCCGGCGGGGGTGTGCGTCACTCATCGACGGCCACGCGGGTGGAGGATTCGCCCAAAATCCAGGAGATGCCGAAGCCGCCGGCCCAGTAGTTGCGTGTGCGCACCAGGGGGCTATCCTCGAAGGTCGCGCCGCGCAGGTTGTCGTAGCGCAGGAACGCACCCACCCAGTAGCGGTCGAAGCGGCGCGAGACGGCCGCCAGATACTGCATCCCGGCAAAGCCGCTGCGAGCCTGGTAGGCCGGCCGGCTGGCCGTGGCATAGGCCGGGTCCACGCCGTAGAAATACTGGTGCTGGCGGCGGTCGCCGAACAAGGGGCCCGCCTGCAGGCCCACGTTCCAGCCGGGCAGGCCGGGCATGTTGCCGATGTCCAGGTTCAGCTTGGGGTGGAACACCCAGCCGATATTGTCCAGATGGCGATCCAGCGTGTGGGCCACGCGCAGAGGCAGCAGCAGTTTCAGCGTTCGCTGGCCACCGTCAGACTGCCACAGCGTCAGGTCCAGCTGGGGGCCGACTTCGAAATTGGCTTCCAGGTCGGGCATGCCCGCACGGGCCTGGATGTCCTTGCTGGGCGCCGGCGGTGACAGCGCGGCCGAGACGGTCAGGTCCACCCGCTCGGATTCGAACAGCTGGCCACGCACCCCGTGCCGGTCGGCCTTGAGGAAGCGGCCGTGGAAGGTGAAGTAAGGCGTGGGCAGGACGTACTGCTGGTGCTCGTCCGAGCCGCGATAGGCCGGGAAACTGACGGCTCCCACGCCGACACCGATCTCCCAGAGAGGCCGGTCCTGCTCCGCCATCGCCGCTTGCGGAGCGGTCAGCGACAGGCCCGTCAGTAGGGCTGCAAGGGCGAGGGGGTGGCAACGCTTGCGATTCATCGTTTGCATCGTATGCCAATCAGGCCTGGTACAGGGCCTGGTCGTCCACCCGGCGGATGTTCCGGCGGCGCTTGCGCCAGGCCATGTAGGCGCGCCTGGGCTGGGTGATGTTGGCCAGGTAGTACAGGCACTTGAAGATGAACAGCGAACGCCAGATCGGTGTCTTGCCGAACACGTCGCCGGCCAGCACCGACAGCAGGGCCTCCTTCACGCGGAACACGTTCTTCGGGTACATGAAGAAGTCGCGCATGATGGGGTTGGTCACACGGTAGATGAACCACGAGAACTCCTTCGGCCCGTGCCGCATCACGTGGTCGAAGCGCTTGAGCGCGGCGCGTGCCCTGGCGGGCGTGCGCAGGCAGGTGTCGATGGTGTCGGCGCCCACCACGGCGCTGTGCATGGCCAGCCACACTCCCGAGGAAAACACCGGGTCGATGAAGGCGAACGCGTCGCCGAGCATCAGGTAGTTGGGCCCGTGGTTGCGGTGGGCCACGTAGGAGAAGTTGCCGGTGGCCTCCACCTCGGTGATGCGCTCGGCGTTCACTAGGCGCTGCTGGAGCTTGTCGCAGGTGGCGATGTTGTCCATCAGGAAGCGCTCGAGCGGGCGCCCCTGGCGCGACTTCATGTGGTACGGCCAGGTCACCATGCCGATGCTGGTCGTGTCCTCCGTCATCGGGATGAACCAGAACCAGCCGTGCTCGAACCAGAAGATGGTGATGTTGCCCTCGGCCTCGCCCTCGTTGCGGCGCGCGTGGCGGAAATGCGCGAACACCGCGGCCGAGCTGTGGTGCGGGTTGCGCTCCTTGATGCGGAACTTGTTGGCCAGGAAAGTGTCGCGGCCGGAAGCATCCACCAGGAAATGGGCGCGCCATTGGTGCTCCTGACCGTCGTCCAGGCGCGCCGTCACGCGCACGCCTCCATCGGGTTCGTCCAGGGAAACGGCGGTGGCGCGGCAAGCTTCGTGCACCACGGCGCCCTTGCGGGCGGCATTGCGCAGCAGCACATGGTCGAACTCGGCGCGCTTGACCTGGTAGGCCGAGGGCATGGACTTGTCCCAGGCCTCGGCGAAGACGAAGGTCTGCGAGTGATCGTGGTAGGGTGAGACGAACTCGGCGCCGGGCTTGTGCATGCCGATGGCGCGGACTTCCTCGGCCACGCCGAGGCGCTCGAACAGGGGCAGGTTGGCCGGCAGGAGCGACTCGCCGATGTGGAACCGGGGGTGCCGGTCCTTGTCCAGCAGCTGCACGTGGTAGCCCTTCTCGGCCAGCAGGGTGGCTGCCGTCGATCCGGCCGGGCCACCACCGATCACCAGGACGTCACAGATCGTTTCACCGGGGGAGGAAATGTCGTTCAGAGGCTGTGGCGCCATGGAAAGGAAATGGGAGGGCTGTGCCGAAGGGTTCGATAATACCTGTCAGCGGCCCGGCATCCGGGTCAGATCCCGCATGCCGGTATGTAACGGTGGCATCATCGAGACATGTTTGTCCATCTGCGCCTGCACACCGAATATTCCGTGGTCGACGGCACCACGCGCATCGACGACGTGGTCGAGGCGGCGGCGTCCGACGGCCAGCCGGCGCTGGCCATCACCGACCTGTACAACCTCTTCGGTGGCCTCAAGTTCTACAAGGCTGCGCGGGGGGAGGGTGTCAAGCCGATCCTGGGCGCCGAGGTCGCGCTGCAGGGCTTTTCCGAAGAGGCTGCCCCCACGGGCAATCCGTCGAACCGGCAACCCATTCCCAGGGTACTCCTGCTGGTGCAGGACCGCCAGGGCTATCTGAATCTCTGCGAGCTGCTGGCCCGCGCCTGGACCGCCAACGTGGTGCGCGAGCAGCCCCTGATCCGCCGGGAATGGCTGGAAGAGCTGAACGCCGGGCTCATCATGCTCTCGGGCGCCCATGCCGGCCCGGTTGGCCAGGCCCTGCTGGCGGGCGACGATGCGCGTGCGGCCGACGTGGCGCTGCAATTGGCAGGCCTGTTCCCGCATCGCTTTTACATCGAGCTGCAGCGTGCCGGCCGTGCCGACGACGAGCGCCATGTCATGACGGCCGTGCGGCTCGCCGCGCGCCTGAGGCTGCCGGTGGTCGCCACCCATCCGGTGCAGTTCCTCACTCCGGACGACTACGACGCGCATGAGGCGCGCGTGTGCATCGCCGAGGGCGAGATTCTGGGCAATGCGCGGCGCGTGCGCCGCTTCACCCGCGAGCAGTATTTCAAGTCCGTTGCCGAGATGGAAGCCCTGTTCGCCGACGTGCCCTCGGCCGTGGCCAACACGCTGGAAATTGCCCGCCGCTGCAACCTCACCCTGGTGCTGGGCAAGCCGCAGCTGCCGAACTTCCCCATCCCGCTGGTCGACGGCAAGCAGCTGTCCACCGAGGAGTATTTCCGCCACGTCTCCTACGAGGGGCTGGAGGCGCGCCTGAAGCACCTGTTCCCCGACGAGGCGGATCGCGAGCAGCAGCGCCCGCGTTATGTGGAGCGACTGGAGTTCGAGCTTGAAACCATCCTCAAGATGGGCTTCCCGGGCTACTTCCTGATCGTGTCGGACTTCATCAAGTGGGCCAAGGAAAACGGCTGCCCGGTGGGCCCGGGCCGGGGTTCGGGCGCCGGCTCGCTGGTGGCCTATGCGCTGCTCATCACCGATCTGGACCCCCTCAAGTACAACCTGCTGTTCGAGCGCTTCCTGAATCCGGAACGCGTGTCGATGCCCGACTTCGACATCGACTTCTGCCAGTCCAACCGCGACCGCGTGATCGACTACGTGAAGGAGCGCTACGGCAAGGATGCGGTGAGCCAGATCGCCACCTTCGGCACCATGGCCGCGCGTGCGGCCATCCGCGACGTCGGCCGCGTGATGGACTTCTCCTACGGCTTTTGCGACGGCATCTCCAAGCTCGTCCCCAACAAGCCGGGCATGAGCGTGACGCTGCAGTACCCGCCGGTGCCAAAGAAAGAAGGCGACAAGAACAACTACGCCATCGAGATGGAGCCGGCGCTGGCCGAGCGCATCGAGAAGGAGGAGGATGTCCGCACCCTGATCGAGATGGCGCAGAAGCTCGAGGGCATGACGCGCAACATCGGCATGCACGCCGGAGGGGTGCTCATCGCCCCGGGCAAGCTGACCGACTTCTGCCCGCTGTACATGCAGCCTGGCAGCGAATCGGCCGTGAGCCAGTACGACAAGGACGACGTCGAGGCCATCGGCCTGGTGAAGTTCGACTTTCTGGGTCTGGCCACGCTCACGATTCTCGAGATCGCGCGCGAGTTCATCCGCAAGCGCCACAAGGGGCAGGAGGACTTCGACTACGCCAACGTGCCGCTCGACGACAAGGCGGTGTACGCGCTGTTCTCCAAGGGCCAGACCGAGGCGGTGTTCCAGTTTGAAAGCCGCGGCATGCAGGGCATGCTGCGCGATGCCAAGCCCAGCCGGCTGGAAGACCTCATCGCCCTGAACGCGCTGTACCGGCCTGGCCCGATGGACCTGATCCCCACCTTCGTGGCCCGCAAGCACGGCCGCGAGCAGGTGGAGTACCCGCACCCGCTGACCGAGCCCGTGCTCGCCGAGACCTACGGCATCATGGTCTACCAGGAGCAGGTGATGCAGACGGCGCAGGTGCTGGGCGGCTACTCGCTCGGTGGCGCCGACATGCTGCGCCGGGCCATGGGCAAGAAGAAGCCCGAGGAGATGGCCAAGCACCGCGAGATCTTCCGCGAGGGCGCGGCCAAGAAGGGCATCAGCCAGGAGAAGGCCGACGAGGTCTTCGACCTGATGGAAAAATTCGCGGGCTACGGCTTCAACAAGTCGCACGCGGCAGCCTACTCGGTGCTGGCCTATCACACGGCCTGGCTCAAGGTCCATTACACGGCGGAGTTTTTCTGTGCCAACATGACCGTGGAAATGGACAACACCGACAAGCTCAAGGTGTTGTGGGAAGACGCCCTGAAGATGGGCATGAGCTTCGAGCCGCCCGACGTCAACCGCGGCGGCTACCGTTTCGAGCCGGTCACCGACAAGGTCATCCGCTACGGCCTGGGCGCTGTCAAGGGTACGGGCCAGGCGGCCATCGAGGCCATCGTGGCGGCGCGCGAAGGCCGCGGCGAGGGCCCCAACGGCCACGAGAGCGGGCCCTTCACGAGCCTGTTCAACTTCTGCCTGCGCGTGGACCGCTCGCGCATCAACAAGCGCACGGTCGAGGCACTGATCAAGGCGGGCGCCTTCGACGGCATTCACCTCAACCGTGCCGAGCTGCTGGCCTCGGTGGATGTGGCGTTCGAATTCGCGGCCACCACCCAGGCCAACGCCAACCAGGGTGGCCTGTTCGACATGTTCGGCGACGACGTTGGCTCCAGCACGCAGGAGCCGCCGCTGGTGGCCACCCTGCCATGGGGCGTGAAGGAGCGCCTGTCGCACGAGAAGACGGCCATCGGCTTTTACTTCTCGGGGCACCTGTTTGACGAGTCCGAGCGCGAAGTGCGCCGCATGGCCCGCACGCGCATCGCCGACGTGGCCGACAGCCGCGAGCCGCAGCTGCTCGCCGGCATCGTGGGCGACCTGCGCATCATCAACGGCCAGCGCGGCAAGGTGGCCATCTTCAAGCTCGACGACAAGAGCGGCACCATAGAGGCCACGGCCGACGAGTCGCTCATCAACCAGCACCGCAACACGCTCAAGGACGACGAGCTGATCATCGTGCAGGCACTGGCCCAGCCCGACCGCTTTTCGGGCGGCCTGCGGCTGAAGGTCCAGCAGATCTGGGACCTGCCGATGGCACGCTGCCGATTTGGCCGCTACCTGCGCGTGACGGTCAACGGCCAGACTCCTGCGGTGTCGGAACTGGTGCGCGAGTTCCCGCCGCGCCGCGAGCAGGGGGAGCAGGGCGAACTGGTGCGCGGTCTTCCTGTGCGTCTCAAGGTGCTGCGCCCTGGGGCGCAGTGCGAGCTGCAGCTGGACGACCGTTCGATGTTCTACCCCACTGACACGGCCCTGGCCAGCTGGATGGCACAGGCGCACGAGCGCCAGGCGGAAGTGGTTTTTGATTGACCGAGGCAAGCCTGCCCGAAACCATGTTGTCTGGTTGAGGGCAGGCTCCGCGTGATTTTTATTGAGGATCGATTTTTGCGGCCTTGGTCACCTGACGATAGAGTTCTCGTTCGGATTTGAGAATGTCGGCCATCTCTACGGCTGATACATAGTTGTTCGTCATGCCCATGTCCAGCAACCGTTTTTTCGTGGCCTCGTCCTCCATCAGTTGGCGGATGGTGGTTTCGAGTTTCGCGAGAATGGCCGGAGGCGTATTCGCAGGAGCGTAGATGCTCACTGAGCCGGGTGTTTCAACCCCTTCCACACCCTGCTCGCGGGCGGTAGGCAAATCGGGCAGAACAGGAGAGCGTTGAGGACGGAGCATGGCCAGGGGGTGGATCTTGCTGGCGCGGACATGAGGCAGCACGTGCTGGACGGCATCGAACATCACATCGACATGACCGCCTATCAGGTCGGACATGGCCGGAACGGCACCCTGATACGGCACATGCACCAGCTTCACCCCTGTTTTGGACTGGAATAGCTCAGCTGACAAATGCTGCGGGCTGGCAATACCGGCGGAACCGTATTGGATCTGGCCCGGATTCGCCTTCGCGTACGCAATGAAGTCTTGGAGCGTGCGGGCAGGAAAATCCTTGCGCACGACAAGCGACAAGCCACCGCTGGTAATACCGAACACTGGAACCAGATCGGCCGTCGGATCGTAAGGAAGCTTTTTGAAGACCCAGGGGGCAACGGTCAAGGGTGTGGAAACGCTGACAAACAGCGTATAGCCGTCGGCTGGTGCCTTGGCAACGGCAGCAGCGCCAAGGGTACCTCCTGCACCGGGCTTGCTCTCCACAATGACGGGTTGCTTCCACGCGGAGGACAGCTTGTCCCCGATCATGCGACCGATCACATCCACTGAAGAGCCAGCGGCATAGGGGTTGATGATGCGGATGAGCTTTTCCGGATATTCGTCGGCAGTTGATGCCTTTGCTGCCCAAGGCGTCAAACTCAGGGCGGCGATCTTGATCATGGCTGTACGTCTGTTTTGCATGCTTGTCTCCTTCAGGGTGGTGGTACGGGGTGACTGGTATCAAGCGCTCACCGGTGTGAAGACCGGTGCCGCTGGTGAGTTGCTGTCTTGTGGCCAGAACAGTTGGAGTGGAAGACCTGTTCGCAGGTCCTGTCCTTGTGGTGTTGCCAGCAGTGCCAGCAGCCGGACACCTTCCACAAGGTCGACAAGTGCCGGGAGAAAGGGACTGCCTTTGGGGTCAACACTCGTCCAGGAGACCAATTGCCCATGGCCGCTGACCTCTTTCCAGGCCAGATTTCGTGATCCGGTGTAAACGCTGGCCGGCCGGGGGTAGTGCTGAAACCGGCCGGTATCCAGACATTGCTGGATGACAAGGCGCTGCTCTTTCAAACCTTGCCAGTAGGGCCGCGTATCGATATAGCTGCTTGATGGAGTGGATGTGCTCATGAATACCTCATCGGATGAGCATCAGCGCGTTGCTCATGATCCAGTTACGGGCGTATGCGATTCCCCCGATGCCGGTAACCAGGCAGCTGTTGACCGGTTTCGACTGAAGCTCACCTGCTTGCCCCAGGAGTTGGCGCACCGCCTCGACCGTGGTCAATCCGCCAGAGGCCAGGCCAGGTTGTCCAATGGAGAGCTGTCCGCCGCCGGTGTTGAGCGGCAGGTCGCCATGATGAGAAAAATCCGTGTCGAGGATGAAAGAACGGCCCTGACCTTCGTTGCAGAACCCGAGTTGTTCCAGTTGAAGCAGCAGGGCGATGCTGAAGTCGTCGTACAGCTGTAGCATTTCCGCATCCGTGGGACGCATTCCTGCCTGACGCTGGATCTGCTGCCCCAAAGCCGTGAAGCCGCTGTGCCATGGCTTTTGCATAGGATCGCTGATGCTGTGATTGCTGCGCTCCGCATAAGCTGCAATCCGAACGGCGTTGGTAAAACCCAGTCGGGACGCCGTTTTTTCCTGCATCATCAGCACGGCATTGGCACCGTCGCAGAACATGACGGAGTCCAGCAGGCGCAATGGGGGGGCGACCAGGCGCGACTGGAGATAGTCGTCCATCGACAGCGGCTTGCGAAGCTTGTCTACCGTGTGGGGGTTGGACAGTGCGCTGGCACGCTGAAGGACCACCAGTTTGCCTAGAGCATCGTCCGGTTTGCCGTAAGCCTCGCTGTAGGCTTGTTGAAGCAACCCGAACGTTCCCGGAGGACGTGTGAGGCCTGTGGGAGTCTGGAATTCGTCCCTGTATCCGCGATAACGGGCCTGATAGTCGGTGCTGGGCGCGTCGGCGCCCAGCACAACGGCGATTTCGCACTGACCGCATTGCAGCGCATGCCTGGCCGAAGCCACTCCCTGGAGAAATGAGGCGCCTCCGATGCTGGCGATTTGCAGCCAGTTGGCCTGGATGCCAAGCATCTCGCTCATGTGAGCGGCATGGAACGGATTGCTGCCCTCGCTCAGGGCAGCTGTGGAGCAGAACCCGTCAATACGATCCTTTTCCAGGCCGGTACTCTGGAGCAGCGCCGTGAAGGCTTCTCCACCCAGGTCGTACGCTGAGCGCCCACTTGCGAACGTGACGGGTATTTCCGAAAAGCCGACAATGACCGTGGCCTCAGACATGCGCTTCTCCACGGACGTCAGCCAGAAAAGCGTCGCGCGCCTTGCGCCGTGCCAGCTTGCCGGTGTCTTCCCGCGGCAAGCGGGTGACGATCCGGATGCGCTTGGGTGTGCGCAGACTGCCGAGCCGATCTCGAACCCATTGCCGCAGGCTGTCTTCCGTGACGGAGGCCGGATCGTTGGTGGCGATGGACGCGCAGATGACTTCTCCCATGTCGTCGTCTGCCACGCCGAACGCTATCGCATCTGTCACGGCAGGGTGTCCCACAAGGCATTGCTCCACCTCTGCGGGGAAGATGTTCACTCCGCCGGAGATCACGAGATCCTTTTTGCGGTCACACAACCAGAGGTACCCGTCCTGGTCGGTGTATCCGATATCGCCCAGTGTTGCCCAACCGTCTTCCAGCAGCAGTTCCCGGCTGGCTTCTGGCAGCCCCTTGTATTCGACAAGTGAGGCCACCTTTGAGAGCAGCTGAATCTCCCCCTGTTGCCCGGGGGGCAATGCCGTTCCTTCCGGTCCGACGATCCGAATGCTGACACCGGCTGGTGGACGCCCCACGGAGGCAGGGTGTGCGAGCCATTCGTGCGAGTCGATACAGGTGATGATGCCTGTCTCGGTGGTAGCGTAGTACTCGAAGAATACGGGACCCCACCAGTCGATCATGGCCTTTTTCACGGCGGTGGGGCACATTGCGGATCCGTGTGCCACCGCTCGCAGAGAATCGAGCTTGTGCGCCTCGCGCTTTTCCTGCGGAAGCGCGAGAAGGCGGCTGAACATCGTGGGCACCGCGTGCAAATGGGTGATGTTGTGCAGTTCAATCAGCTCCAGAAGCTCGGCAGCGTCGAATTTCGGCTGCAAAACCAGTAGCTCGCCATGACGAACACAGTTGAGCGCATAGGAGTTCGGGGCCGAGTGATAGAGCGGACCGGTCATGACCGCGCGAATCGGCCGAATCTCGAGCCCGTGCGCTTCGCGGGCGGTTTTTGCGAGTTCTTCGGCGGCACCATCGGGTCCGCGTCGACGAAGCACGCCCTTGGGTTTGCCGGTGCTGCCGGATGTGTAGAGCAGACGGAAAGCCTGGGGCAAGGGGTGATCAACGTCGGCGGGAACCTCCATCAGCCAGCTTTCCCACTCCGCCACGAAGTCGGGAACCTGGCACGCGGATTCAGGCACGTTGTACGCTTGCGCCAGTTCAGCCGGAACCTCCACGCCGATCACCTTGGTGCACGAAGCCACCAGTTCGGCGTACTTGCCGATCAGGTCCGCATGGGCGAAGACGACCTTGGCTTCACTGTCATCGAGAATGTGCCGGAGCTCGTCCAGTGAGCCATGCCAGTTCAGCGGCACCGCAGTGACGCCGGCGCGTTCCGCGCCCAGCATGATCTCGATGAACGCAATGTCGTTGCGCATCAGGAGCGCGACCACGTCTCCTTGCCCAAGACCCATGGCCTGCAAGCCACCCGCAACCGCATTGGCGCGTCGTTGGACTTCTTCACCGCTGCGAACGCGTGTACCGCTTCGAATCGTTGCCAGCATGGGAACTCCTTCAGCGCGTGCGAACGAGCAGACGACCTTTGACTTTCCCCGCGAGCAGCTCGTCGGCGGCCGATACTGCATCGTCCAGACCCATTTCCGTGGTCATGGCTTCGATGACTGACTCGGTCAGCCTGCTGGCAAGGCATTCCCATGCGCGGATGCGCGCCGCGACAGGGGTCATGACACTGTCAATGCCGAGCAGGCGCACGTTTCTCAGGATGAACGGTGCCACCGTTGCAGGGAAGTCGATGCCCTGGGCAAGGCCGCAGGCGGTTACCACACCACCGTACCGCGTTTGGGCACAGGCATTGGCTAGTGTGTGGGATCCGACCGCGTCCACCACACCGGCCCAGGTTTCTTTTTGAAGCGGCTTCCCCGGGGCCGACAGGGTGTCGCGGGAAATGATGCGAGAGGCGCCCAGTTTCATCAGACGGTCGCTTTCCTCCGGCCGTCCTGTCGAGGCAACGACCTTGTAGCCCTGGTGGGACAGCAGAGCGATGGCGAAACCGCCCACACCTCCATTGGCACCCGTCACCAGGATCTCTCCTTGATCGGGTGTCACACCGCTGGACTCCAGAGCAAGCACACACAGCGCGGCGGTGTAGCCAGCGGTGCCTATGGCCATGGCCTGCCGCGTTGTGAGTGAGGGGGGCAGCGGAATCAGGTGGTTTGCCGGAACACTGGCCTTGGAGGAAAGCCCACCGTGGTGCATCTCGCCATGCCCCCAACCGTTGAGAATGACGGCTTGTCCCGGGGCAAAGGAGGGCGAACGACTTGCGGTGACAGTCCCCGCGAGGTCAATCCCCGGAATCAGCGGAAACTGTCGAACCACCGGGGAGCGCCCCGTGATGGCCAGGGCGTCTTTGTAGTTGAGCGTGGACCACTCCACATCCACATCCACCTCTCCCATACCCAGGACGCTCTCGTCCAGTTCTTGCACGGATGCCCGGGTGGCACCTTCTTCTTTGCTCAGCCAAATCGCCTTGAACATATATTAGACCGCTCTACTAGTTAAAACAGAAAATCAAACAGCTGAAAGAAAAAATCAAACACAAACGCGAGAGAAAAACAGATCCGAGAAACGCTCCATCGGGGCAGTGCTGCGGGTGAGCTTGGCGCGCAAGATCGCGCCTTCCCAGCCGATCCAGAAAAATTCGGCCAAGGCATGCACATCCTGGTCGAGCGAAATTTCACCAGCGTGCCTGGCCTCGGCCAGGCAGATGGCCACCCGTGTTTGCCATGACTGAAGAACGGCTTCGAGTCGCCCGCGGAAGTTGTCATTGAGTCCGCCGAGTTCTTGTCCCATGTTGCCGATGAGACAGCCACGCTGGAAAGAGAATCTGGCCATCGCTGCAGAAGCTTCGTGAACGAAGGCTTTCAGGCGTGCCATAGGTGATGTGGACGTGTCGTTGAGGATGCGGTCAAGCTTGCGATTGAAATACGCCGCATACGCGTCAATTACCGTTTCCCCAAAGGCCTGCTTGCTCTGGAAATAGTGATAGAAAGATCCCTTGGGTACTCCGACCCGTGTCAGAACCTCCTCGATTCCCATGGCGTGAAAGCCGCGCTCCGTGAGCAGTTCCATGCCACAGCGGATGAGTTTGGCCCGCGTATCCGGATCGGGGCCGCTGCCACGCTTGCGACGCCTGGCAGGCATTGAACATGCGGATCCAGAAGGATCGTTGTTGCCTGCAGGATCGGAAGTGATCGTGTCCATACTGAAATTATGGACCGCTCACTTATTTAATGAATACAGGGAAAACCCTGTCTATGGATTACCAGTGCTGATGCGAGGTCAG
>JAEZLX010000160.1 GCA_023415035.1 Pseudomonadota bacterium
TGCACCTCGCCCAGCTTGTGGTTCACACCCGTGTAGTACAGGATGCGCTCGGTGGTCGTGGTCTTGCCAGCGTCGATGTGGGCGGAGATACCGATGTTGCGGTAGCGCTCGATGGGCGTTTTGCGAGCCATGAAATTACTCCAATGATGATGCGGTAAAGCCCGCAGCCCTCATGGGACCTGCGGGCTCGCTCCTGACGGCTTGGCGGCGCGGGAGAAGGATCCGCGCCGGCGGAATCAGAAGCGGAAGTGGCTGAAGGCGCGGTTGGCCTCGGCCATGCGGTGAACCTCGTCGCGCTTCTTCATGGCGCCACCGCGGCCTTCGTTGGCCTCAAGCAGTTCGTTGGCCAGGCGCTGAGCCATGGACTTCTCGCTGCGCTTGCGGGCAGCTTCCTTGATCCAGCGCATGGACAGGGCCAGGCGACGGACGGGACGCACTTCGACGGGCACCTGGTAGTTGGCGCCACCCACGCGGCGGGACTTGACCTCCACCATGGGCTTGACGTTGTTGATGGCCGTCAGGAACAGCTCGAGCGGATCCTTGCCGCTCTTCTTTTCCATCTGCTCGAGCGCGCCATAGATGATGCGCTCGGCGACAGCCTTCTTGCCGCCTTCCATGATCACGTTCATGAACTTGGAAAGCTCGACATTGCCGTACTTGGGATCCGGCAGGATTTCACGTTTAGGGACTTCGCGACGACGTGGCATTTCTCACCTCTTGCTTCAGCTGATGACCGGAACGTCCTGTTCTCCGGACACCCCGCAGATCCATCCGGGACCTGCACTTACTCGACCCCTTTCGAGGGTCACTACGCCGGTCCGGCTCGTCAAAACCGGGCGGCACCGACTAATCCAGAAAGACCGATCAGGCCTTCTTGGGGCGCTTCGCACCGTACTTGGAGCGCGACTGCTTGCGATCCTTGACGCCTTGCAGGTCGAGCGAACCACGCACGATGTGGTAACGCACACCGGGAAGGTCCTTCACACGACCGCCGCGGACCAGCACAACGCTGTGTTCCTGGAGGTTGTGGCCTTCACCGCCGATGTAGGAAATGACTTCGAAACCGTTGGTCAGGCGCACCTTGGCGACCTTACGCAGAGCGGAGTTCGGCTTCTTGGGCGTCGTGGTGTACACACGGGTGCACACACCACGGCGCTGCGGGCAGTTTTCCATGGCCGGGCTCTTGGATTTGGTCTTTTCGACCTCCCGGCCGTGGCGCACGAGCTGGTTGATGGTTGGCATTGAAACGTCCCTAAACGTTTGAAAACGGAAAAAGAAAACCCTTCGGAAAATTCCGAAAAGCCCTCAAATGTAGCACGGGGCACAGGAAACGGCAAGCCGCCGCAGCCAGGCGGCTTGACCGGGACTCACTGGATCCACAGGCGCAGCGCGTCCCAGGCACGGCCGAAGATGCCGCTTTCCTCGACGGTTTCGAGCACCGTCAGGGGCACTTCGGCCACGGGGGTGCCGGCAGCAGTGGTCACGCGCAGCGTGCCCAGCGACTGCCCCTTCTGGAGTGGCGCCACCAGCGGATCGGGGCGCACCACCTCGGACTTCAGGCCCGCGGCCTCGCCGGCGGGCACGGTCACGACCACGCCCTCGGGGCGGCCGAGTTTGGCCTCGGAGGCCTTGCCCTTCCACACGCGCGGCGTGCTCAGTGGCTGACCCGGCGCCGACAGGCGCACGGCTTCGTAGGCGGTGTAACCCCAGTTGAGCAGTTTCTGGCTCTCCACCGCCCGGGCACTCTCGCTCGAAGCACCCAGCACCACGCTGATCAGACGGCGCTCGCCGTCCTTGCCCGAGCCGAGCGCGGCGACCGGGCGGCGCGCGGTGGCCACCAGGCAATAGCCGGCAGCGGCCGTGTGACCGGTCTTGAGGCCATCCACCGTCGGATCACGGAACAGCAGCAGGTTGCGGTTGGTGTCGTTGGCCGCCGGCGTGCCGGGGTAACGGTAGCGCTGGATCGCGTAGTAGCCGACGTATTCGGGGAAGTCTCGCATCAGGCGCGTGGACAGCGTGGCCAGATCGCGCGCTGTCGTGGTGTGGCCAGGCGCCGTCAGCCCCTCGACGTTGCGGTAGGAAGTGCCCTTCATGCCCAGCGCCTTCGCCTGCGCGTTCATCATTTCGACGAAGCGCTCGACCGAGCCGGCCACGCCCTCGGCCAGCGCCACGGTGGCATCGTTGCCAGACTGGACGATCATGCCCTTGATCAGGTCTTCCACCGGCACCTGCATCTTGGGGTCGATGAACATGCGCGAGCCGGGCATCTTCCAGGCACGCTCGCTGACCGGGAAGGTCTGCTCCAGGCTGATCTTCTTGGCGCGCAACGCATCGAACACCAGGTAGGCGGTCATGAGCTTGGTCAGCGACGCCGGCTCCACCGGGGCATCGATGTCCTTGCCGACCAGGATCTGCCCCGACGTGACATCCAGGAGCAGGAAGGCCTTGGCGGCGACCTCGGGCGGTTGCGGCGCTTGCGCGCGGACAGCGCCCATCACGAGGGACGAGGCAACAAGCAGACAGGAGACGAAACGGCGCAGGAACAAGACGGGATACCTCGAAAGAAATGGAACAGGCGCCCCGAGGGAACAGGCCTCAGGGGCGCAGATGGCGCAGGACGATGTCCTTGAGCAGGGGCAGTTGCCCGTGGAAGAAGTGACCACCACCGGGCACGACCAGCACCGGCAGGCTTTGCGGACGCGCCCAGTCGAGCACGGCCGCCAGCGGCACGGTGTCGTCTTGCTCACCGTGAAGGATCAGGGTGCGCGCCTGGAGTTCCCCGGCCAGCGGCGCCACCTCGAAGCGGCTCGCCGCCGTGCCCACCAGGACGATACGCTCCAAGTCGCGCGCAGGCGCCAGTCGGGCCACCGCATGGCTGGTCACGAAGGCACCGAACGAGAAGCCGGCCAGGCACAGCGGCCCGTCGGCCGCCTGGGCCTCGACCACGGCCAGCATGTCTTCGAGCTCGCCACGACCATTGTCGTGCTCGCCCGCACTGCGACAGACGCCGCGGAAATTGAAACGGACCGCCTTCCAGCCGGCCTGCACGAAGGCGCGCGCCAGCGTCTGCACGACCTTGTTCGACAGCGTGCCACCGAACAGCGGATGCGGATGGGCGATGACCGCCGTGCCCAGCGCTTCGCCGGCCGGCCGGTCGATGGCGACCTCCAGCGCACCGGCCGGGCCGGGCTGGATGAGGTATTCGGTCTGGGCGTTCATGGCACTGCCGGCGTCAGCGGCCGACGTCGGGCGGCGTGAGCAGGCGCTCGACGACCTTGCCGTCGCGCAGGTGAGAGCTCACGATCTCGTCGATATCCGCCTCGTCCACGAAGCTGTACCAGACGGCCTCGGGATAGACCACGGCGATCGGGCCGCCGGCGCAGCGGTCGAGGCACCCTGCCTTGTTGACACGCACCTTGCCCGGCCCCAGCAGGCCCATGGCCTTGGCCTGGGACTTGCAGCGCTCGAAGGCGGCCTGCGCATCGTGGTCGGCACAGCAGGCCTGACCGTTGTCGCGCTGATTGAGACAGAAAAAGATGTGGCGCTCGTAATACGATGCCGGCTGCTTGGCTTCCATGACCGAGATTCTAGTTTCCGGCGCCCGGCCCTCCGGCATGCACGGACATCAGAACGGCTTGACCACCACCAGCACCACGGCCAGCAGCAGCAGGATGACCGGCACCTCGTTGAACCAGCGGAACCAGCGGTGGCTGCGGCGACTGGTGCCAGCCTCGAAACGCCGCAGCAGCACGCCGCAGGCATGGTGGTAGCCCAGCAGCACCACCACGATGGCCAGCTTGGCATGCATCCAGCCGTTGCCTGGCCCGCGCCCGATACCATAACCCAGCCACAGCCAGAGGCCCAGAGCCAGGGCGGGCAGCGCCAGCATGGTCATGAAGCGCATGAGCCGACGCGCCATACCGAGCAGGCGCGCGCGCTCGGCCACCGACTCGGGCGGCACCATGGCCAGGTTGACGAAGATGCGCGGCAGGTAGAAAAGGCCCGCAAACCAGCTGGCCACGAACACGATGTGGAAGGACTTGACCCAGAGCATGGCCGCCAGTGTAGACGGAGCACGGGGTTGCGAGGGAAAAGGCGTCGCGGCAGCGGAACACGGCGCACAAAAAAAGAACCCGGCCTACTGGCCGGGTTGGAAGCCATTTTGCTGTCACACATAAGGCACCCGCTCAGGGAGGAAAAGCGGGGAGGTCACCTTCCGGTTCGCTCGAAGTCGATGTTAACGCAAATTTTTTTATTTCGCTCAAGAACCCCTGTCAGATATGACAGGGGTGTCGCCTCGTCACATCATCTTGGCCAGTTCGAACATCACCGCCGTGCCCAGCGCCTCTCGGATGTTCCCGCGTCCGACCTTGGCCATCGAGAATTCGCCGAAGCCGGACATGTCAAACGAGCTGTCGTCGGGAGAAATCTCGACGAAGGGCATCTCGAACACCTCGTCCAGCAGCTCGCGGCGGAAAGTCTCGAAATCATCACCCTTGAGCTCCGAATCGACCACGATCAGGTTGGGCATGCGCACGCGCATGGCCTCCCGCGCCTGCCGGAAGTCCACGACGCTGTCCGAGGCAATGCCGATCTCGCGCAGCGAGTCGCGCACATCGGCGCGGATCTGCAGGCTTGGGGAGATCGTCAGCACATAGGTGCCCTGCAGCGACTTGAACATCGAGGTGTGCTCCTCGGACAGGTCGACCGCCGAGATGCCGTCCACCGCCTGCACGGTGCGGGAGAACATGAGCGTGAGGTTCACGCCCTCCTCGTTGATCTCGCGCGTGATCTCGACGCCACCGGCCGTGGTGGCGATCTGACGCATGAGCATCCAGCTGAGGTTGTCCGGCAGGATGGCGCTCGAGGGCGGCAGCCCTTCGCTGCTCACGCGCACCTTCAGGCGCGCGTGCGGCGGCCAGTGGTTCAGGTCCAGCCGCACATCGACGCGGTTGCCGAACGGAATGCCCCAGTCGAGCACCGCGTTGACCAGCGTGTGCGCCACCGTCGGGTCGATCAGCACATCCACCGGCTTGAGCTTGCGGCGCAGCACGATGCCCAGCGCGCCAAGCTCGCTCTTGCGCTCCTGCAGCACGCCTTCGACCAGCTCGGCCATGTTGACCTTTTCATGCGACTGCCGGATGCGACCGCCATAGAAACGCTGGATCTGCTGCGCGCTGACGCCGGCCAGCTTGATGCGGTCGACCTGGACGGTGAGCAGCCGATGCTCCAGCTTGGACAGCCGATCGGTGCTCAACAACTGGTCGAGATGGTGCTGCAGCAGGCTGACGCCCTCGGTGACCTGGTCGGCCAGGTTGGCCAGCATCTCGGGCCAGTGGTTGTCGAGGGTCCAGGCGTCATCCGCTTGCGCCGCCGGTTTGGTGCCGCCGGTCGTCGGGGTTTTCTGGGCAGGTTGCATGATGGAAACGAGGGCGATGGTTGTCGATCGGTTGCGGGGCTGCCCCACCGACCCGTTGCAAGAATTACCACCTAAGCGTGCAACAAGAGCCGGGAACGCAACCCTCTTTCCTACATGGAGCGAGTTCAACACATCCGCCAGAGTTTTTCAATATTTTGTTACTTTCAGTCTGCCGAGCGGCGTCCGGCCCGGCCGCCCATACCCGTGGACGATTTGCCACAATAGGCCCATGCATACTCCCCCGCCCTTTCCCCACTCGCGTCCGCGACGCCTGCGCCGCGACGCCTTCAGCCGCGACCTGGTGCGCGAGCACCGGCTGCACCCATCCGACCTGATCTACCCGGTGTTCGTCCACGAGGGCGAGAACCGGCGCGAGTCCGTCGCCTCCATGCCCGGCGTGGAGCGACTGAGCCTGGACCTGCTGCTGCCGGTGGCCGAAGACTGCGTGAAGCTGGGCATCCCGGTGATGGCGCTGTTCCCCTCGATCGACCAGTCCCTCAAAACGCCGGACGGCATCGAGGCGGCCAACCCGGACGGGCTGATTCCCCGTGTGGTGCGGGCACTCAAGCAGCGCTTTCCCGAACTGGGCGTGATGACCGACGTGGCGCTGGACCCCTACACCAGCCACGGCCAGGACGGCGTGCTGGACGAGCGCAACTACATCCTGAACGAGGAGACGGTGGCGATCCTGGTGCGCCAGGCCCTCACCCATGCCGAGGCCGGCGTGGACATCGTTGCGCCCAGCGACATGATGGACGGGCGCATCGGCGCCGTGCGCCAGGCCCTGGAACACAACGGCCGCATTCTCACCCGCATCATGGCCTACAGCGCCAAGTACGCAAGCGCCTTCTACGGCCCCTTCCGGGATGCCGTGGGATCGGCCTCGAACCTGGGCAAGGCCGACAAGAAGGTCTACCAGATGGACCCGGGCAACAGCAACGAGGCGCTGCGCGAGGTGGCGCTGGACATTGCCGAGGGCGCCGACATGGTGATGGTCAAGCCGGGACTGCCCTACCTGGACATCGTGCGCCGGGTCAAGGACGAGTTTGGCATGCCCACGTTCTCGTACCAGGTCAGTGGCGAGTACGCCATGATCAAGGCCGCCGCGCAAAACGGCTGGCTGGACCACGATGCCGTGATGATGGAGTCGCTGCTGGCGTTCAAGCGCGCCGGCGCGGACGGCATCCTCACCTACTTCGCGCGCGACGCGGCCCGCCTGCTGCGCGCCTGAGGGCATCGGCCGCCCCGCAACTCACGCGCCCGCGGCGGGCGCGTGAAGGCGGTGCTCAGCCCACGTGACGGGCCAGGAACGCCAGCGTGCGCTCGCGCGCCAGTCTGGCGGCGGCGGCGTCGTAGGCACCGCGCTGGTCGCAGTTGAAGCCGTGGTTGGCCGGGTAGACCTGCACCTCCACACCCGGCTGCGCGCGTTTGAAGGCCTCGACGCTGTCCATCGGGATCCAGTGGTCCTGCTCGCCGAAGTGGGCCAGCACCGGCACCTTCGGCTGGCGGCCGGCTTCGGCCTCGCTGGTCATGCCGCCACCGTAGTAGGGCACGGCGGCGGACAGGCCATCGAGCAGGCAGGCCGAACGCCAGGTCAGCAGACCGCCCCAGCAGTAGCCCAGGATGCCGACCTTGCCGGCCTGGGCGGCGTGCGCGATGGCGGCCTGAATGTTGGCCAGCACACCGGGTGCCGGCAGGGCCTCGACCGCGGCCTTGAGCTCCATGCCCGCCTTCATGTCTGCCTCGCCATAGCCCAGTTCGACGCCGGCCTTGACGCGGTGGAAGGTCGAGGGCGCGACCACCAAGTAGCCGTCGGCCGCATAGCCGTCGGCCACGTCGCGGATGTGGCTGTTGACGCCGAAGATTTCCTGCAGCACCACCAGGCCACCCTTGGGCATGCCGGCCGGTTGCGCGATGTAGGCGGGAAAGCGGAATCCGTCCGCGGATGCGAGCTCGATGAACTGGCCCATGTCGTCTCCTGAAAAGGGAAAAAGAAAAGCAAGAAAAGTCCGTCCGGTGCGTGACGCACACGCGGGCCGCACTTCGTGTAATGTGCCCGGTAGCCGCGGATTTTCCCGCACAAGCCAACCGATCAGCCGCACAACCATGACAGCCACGACGCCCGAGCATAGCCCGCATGTCCGTATCTGGTGGGAAGACCTCGAAGTGGGCCAGACGCGCGACCTCGGCAGCGTCTCGCCCACCCGGGAAGAGATCATCACCTTCGCGCAGCAGTTCGATCCGCAGCCCTTCCATCTGAGCGACGAGGCCGGCCGGGCCTCGGTGTTCGGGGCCCTGAGCGCCAGCGGCTGGCACACCTGCGCCATGGCCATGCGGCTGATGGTGACCAACTTCCTGCACGAGTCCTCCAGCCTCGGCTCGCCTGGTCTGGAAAGCCTCAAGTGGACCAAGCCGGTCTATCCCGGCGACGTGCTGACCCTGACATCGACCATCGTCGAAAAGCGCCCGATGAGCAAGCGCCCTGACGTCGGCCTGGTGCGCACGCTGTGGGAGATGTACAACCAGCACGGGGACAAGGTGCTGCACATGGACGGCTACGGCATGTTCCGCCGCCGCGAGCCGGGCGCGCCCCCCGCCGGGGGCGCAGGCGGGTGACGGACGGCGCCGGCGCGGTCAGACGGGCGT
>JAEZLX010000240.1 GCA_023415035.1 Pseudomonadota bacterium
GTCTAAGGAACACCCGTGTCAGTTCCCCAATGCGGCTCCGCCATTGCCCGTGACCTCGCCCGTGACCTCGGCTCGCAGGGCCCCCGGAGTGAGCGGTTCGTCGAGCAGCCGACGGAACCTCTCGGACCGGCGCGGGCCGACCGGTTCCTGCGCGAGCCAGTCGCCCAACAGCCGGTAACCCTCGACGTACGTACTGATGTAGGCCCGCCACAGCGGTGACGACAGGAACCGCAGACTCTGCTTCGCCCGCTCCGGGCTCGCCAGCGTCCAGCGCTGCAGGAACGCCTGCACCTCGTCGGCGCTCGCACCACGGTCGTGCAGCATCAGCGCGGCATCCTGCCGCACCGCGAGCAGCCCGCTCGCGGCCTCCGACAGTTCCTCGGCGCGGTCACCGTCGAACCGCAGGCCCAGATCCGCGTAGATCTCCTGCGCCCACCGGCCCCAGCCGGGAGTCCCGACGATCGATTCGAGCGCGAGGTCGGCGAGTCCTTCGGCCATCAGGCACTGGGGAGTGTTGACGACGAACAGCGTCTGCTCGAGTTGGCCGGCGCCGACGAGCCCGGCCTCCTTGCGGCAGTGCTCGGTGTGGTGCCCGGGATAGGCCTCGTGCGCGATCAACCGCGGCAGGTTCGACATGTGCTGGTCGAGGTCGGAGTTGATCGCGACGGTGGACCGGTAGCCGCCGAGGTAGTAGTTGAACCCGGACCACGGCTTGTCGCCGACGACCTCGTAGTCGACCTGTTCGGCTTCGGGCAGCGCGTACTCGGCCCGCACCCGGTCCCGCAGTGCACTGTTGAACGCCTCGACGCAGTCCCGCAGACGGTCCGGCGGGATGCGATCGGCGGCCCGGTGCGCAGCCATCCGCTCGGCGAGCGTGCCCGGGCCCGGCAGGACGGCGTCCATCCGCCGGTGCGCCTCGCGGTAGACGTCCTCGTCGCCCCGCTCGATCCGCACGTCGAAGTAGGCGGCGACCTCGTCGACGAAACCGATGTCGTCGCCCGCGAACTTGCGGGCCGAGCATTCCAGTGCGATCAGGTGCGCGTCGAGGAACCGGGTCCGCTCCTCGGACAGGCCCGCCGACGGCAGGTCGGCGCGCAACGCGCGGGCCTCGGCGGCCAGGCGCCGCGGCTCCGGCGCCGGCTCGTTCTCCACCTGCCGGCGCAGCGCCGGGTCGCCGGTGTAGGCGTCGACGAAGCCCTCCTCGAGGCGATCGAATCGCAGACCCAGCAGGAGGTAGTCACGTACCAAGACGTCCGATTCCATGTTCGCCGAGACTAGTCGTTCACCTGTGGTTTCCGCCCGGACCCGGACCCGCCGCACCGCGCTCGTGTGGCTGCGAGCACAATTTGCGGCATGCACCTGCCTCCCGCCAGCACGCGCATGCGCCGATCACGAGCGACGACCTGCCGAAAGGCGCGTCGATGGCACGCATGAGCGAGCCCAGTCCCTACGTCGAGTTCGACCGTAGGCAGTGGCGCAAGCTCCGCAAGTCGACACCGCTGGTGCTGACCGAGGACGAACTCGTCGGACTCCGGGGTCTCGGTGAGCAGATCGACCTGGACGAGGTCGCCGAGGTCTATCTGCCTCTCGCCCGTCTCATCCACCTCCAGGTGGCCGCCCGACAGCGTCTGTTCGCCGCCACCGCAACCTTCCTCGGGGACAAGCATCCCGACCGTCAGGTGCCGTTCGTCATCGGCGTCGCTGGCAGTGTCGCCGTCGGCAAGTCCACCACCGCGCGGGTACTGCAGGCGCTGCTGGCCCGTTGGGAGCATCACCCGCGCGTCGACCTCGTCACGACCGACGGGTTCCTCTACCCCACCGCCGAACTGACCCGCCGCGGCATCATGCACCGCAAGGGATTCCCCGAGAGTTACGACCGGCGCAAGCTGCTCCGGTTCGTCACCGAGGTCAAGTCCGGCGCCGAAGAGGTTGCCGCGCCCGTCTATTCGCACAACTCGTACGACGTGCTCCCGGGCCAGTACCACCTGGTCCGCCAGCCCGACATCCTCATCATCGAGGGCCTCAACGTGCTGCAGACCGGGCCCCGACTCATGGTCTCGGACCTGTTCGACTTCTCGATCTACGTCGACGCCCGCATCGAGGACATCGAACGCTGGTACATCAAACGCTTTCTGGCGCTGCGCAAGACGTCGTTCGCGGATCCGAACGCACACTTCCACCACTACGCCGCCCTGTCGGACGAGCACGCCACCCTCGCGGCCGAGGACATCTGGAACTCGATCAACCGGCCGAACCTGGTGGAGAACATCCTGCCGACACGGCCCCGCGCGACGCTGGTCCTGCGCAAGGACTCCGACCACACCATCAACCGGCTGCGCCTGCGCAAGCTCTAGCCACCTGCGGCGACTACGCCCCGAAGCGACGGTGGCGGGCGGCGTAGTCGCGCAGGGCCCGCAGGAAGTCGACGCGCCGGAACTCCGGCCAGTAGGCCTCGGTGAACCAGATCTCCGAGTACGCGCTCTGCCACAGCAGGAATCCCGACAGCCGCTGCTCCCCCGAGGTCCGGATCACCAGGTCCGGGTCCGGCTGCCCGGACGTGTAGAGGTGGTCACCGATCCCCTCGACAGTCATCGCCTTCACCAGATCGTCACCCGTCAGCCCCTCGGCGAGCTTGACACGCAACAGCGACTGGACGGCGTCGGCGATCTCCTGCCGGCCCCCGTAGCCGACCGCGACGTTGACGTGGGTTCCGGTACGCCCCCGGGTGCCCTCGGC
>JAEZLX010000247.1 GCA_023415035.1 Pseudomonadota bacterium
GCCTGCAACTGTCCACGCTCAACGCGCAGCTGACCACGCTGACGCCCGAGCAGGCCGCCTATATCGGCGTGTCGGTGGAAGGCCCTTACAAGCCCGACACTTACCGCTATTGATGAGCGATGCGCGCTGACCAGTTGCTCGTCGAGCGCGGACTCGCTGCATCACGCTCGCAGGCCCAGCGGCTGATTGCAGCCGGCATGCACTGGCGCCTGCCGGGTGGTGCCTGGCAGCGGGTGGGCAAGAACGGCGAGGCCGTTCCCGATGTCGCCGAGCTGGCGCTGGACGACGCTGCCGAGGCCCGCTATGTGTCGCGCGGCGGCCTCAAGCTCGAGGCTGCGCTCGGGCACACGGGCGTGGCTGTGCATGGCATGGTCTGTCTGGACGTCGGCCAGAGCACCGGCGGATTCACCGACTGCCTGCTGCGCCAGGGCGCGGCGCGTGTCGTCGGCGTGGACGTGGGCCAGGGCCAGCTGCACGAGCGACTGCGGGCCGACGAGCGGGTCATCGCCATCGAACACTGCAACGCGCGCGAGCTGAGTGCGTCTCGCCTGCTTGAGGACGGTGGCGAGAGTGCGCAGGGCCCGTTCGACCTGATCGTGGGCGACCTGTCGTTCATTTCCCAGACGCTGGTCTGGCCGGCGCTGGTGCCGCTGCTCAGGCCCGGTGGGCATCTGCTGATGCTGGTCAAGCCCCAGTTCGAGCTGCAGCCGTCGCACATCGGCAAGGGCGGCCTGGTCCGCGACGCGGCCAGCCATGCGCTCGTGCGCGAGCGCATCGCGCAGGCCTGTGTCGACAACGGCCTTGTGCTGCGCGACTATTTTGAAAGTGCCATCACCGGTGGTGATGGCAACCGGGAGTTTTTCGTATGGGCCTGCCCCTGAGTTTCGAATTCTTTCCGCCCAAGACCCCCGAGGGGGCGGAAAAGCTGCGCGTGGTGCGCCAGGCGCTGTATGCGCTGAAGCCCGAGTTCTGCTCGGTGACCTACGGCGCCGGCGGCTCCACCCAGGACGGCACGCTGCAGACCGTGCAGGCCATCCTGGACGAGGGCCAGCAGGGCGCCTCGCACTTCACCTGTGTCGGTGCCTCGCGCGATTCCGTGCGCGAGAAGCTGGCCCGGTTCAAGGCCATGGGCATGCGCCGCATCGTCGCGCTGCGCGGTGATCTGCCCAGCGGATACGGCAGCATGGGCGAGTTCCGCTACGCCGCCGAGCTGGTGTCCTTCATCCGCGCCGAGACGGGCGATCACTTCCACCTGGAGGTGGCGGCCTATCCCGAAATGCACCCTCAGGCACGCTCGCCCGAGGCCGATCTGCAGGCCTTTGTCGGCAAGGTCCGTGCCGGTGCCAATTCGGCCATCACGCAGTTCTTCTTCAACCCCGACGCCTATTTCCGCTTCGGGGACGAGGCGCGGAGGCTCGGCGCCGAGGCGCCCGTGGTGCCGGGCATCATGCCCATCACCAACGCGAGCGGCCTGTTGCGCTTTGCCGATGCCTGCGGGGCCGAGGTGCCGCGCTGGATCCGCCTGCGGCTGCAGGCCTTTGGCGACGACACCGAGTCCATCCGGGCGTTCGGCCTAGAGGTGGTGACGATGCTGTGCGAGCGCCTGATCCAGGGCGGCGCGCCCGCGCTGCATTTCTACACCATGAACCAGAGCGCGCCCACGCTGGCGATCCTGCGGCAGCTGGGGCTGGGCAAGGGATGACGACGACGCCCTGCCTTTCGCGGCGAACCTGCATGCTGGGGCTGGCGCTGCTGGTGGCGGGCTGCAGCAGCCGGCCCAAGGGCAGCGCCGCGCCGGTGGTGCTGGCGTCGTGGTATGGCAGGGAACTGCACGGGCGGCGCACCGCCAGCGGCGAGCGCTTCGACATGAACGCGCTCACGGCGGCGCACCGCAACCTGCCTTTCGGCACGCGGCTGCGCGTGCGCAGCGTGGACACGGGGCGCGAGGTGGTGGTGCGCATCAACGACCGCGGGCCGCGCCACCCGGAGCGCGAGATCGACCTGAGCGCCGCCGCGGCGCGTGCCCTGGGCATCGAGCGCCACGGCGTCGCGCGGGTGCAGCTGTTCCGCGAATGATTTGTTCACGATGAATCCGTTCAAAGAGGAGATCCAAGGATGAAACTGGAAACCATTGCCGTCCATGGCGGCCAAAGCCCCGACCCGACCACCAAGGCCGTGGCCGTGCCCATCTACCAGACCGTGGCCTACGCGTTCGACAACGCGCAGCACGGCGCCGACCTGTTCGACCTCAAGGTGCCGGGCAACATCTACACCCGCATCATGAACCCGACCAACGACGTGCTGGAAAAGCGCCTCGCGGCGCTGGAAGGCGGCATCGCTGCGCTGACGGTGTCCTCGGGCATGGCGGCCATCACCTACGCGATCCAGACCATCGCCGAGGCGGGCGACAACATCGTCTCGGCCAGCACGCTGTATGGCGGCACCTACAACCTGTTCGCCCACACCTTCCCGCAGCAGGGCATCGAGGTGCGCTTTGCCGACCCGCGCGACCCGGCCAGTTTTGCGCCATTGATCGACGCTCGCACCAAGGCCGTCTTCTGCGAATCCATCGGCAACCCGCTGGGCAACGTGACCGACATCGCCGCGCTGGCGAAGATCGCGCATGAGCACGGCGTTCCCCTGATCGTGGACAACACCGTGCCCAGTCCCTGCCTGCTGCGCCCGATCGAGCACGGCGCCGACATCGTCGTGCATTCGCTGACCAAGTACCTGGGCGGCCACGGCAACAGCATCGGCGGCGCCATCGTGGACAGCGGCAAGTTCCCCTGGGCCGAGCACAAGGAACGCTTCAAGCGCCTGAACGAGCCCGACGTGAGCTACCACGGCGTGGTCTATACCGACGCCCTGGGCACGGCCGCGTACATCGGCCGTGCGCGCGTGGTGCCGCTGCGCAACATGGGCGCGGCGCTCTCGCCCTTCAACGCCTTCCTGATCCTGCAGGGCATCGAGACGCTGGCGCTGCGCATGGAGCGCATCTGCGACAACACCCTGGCCATCGCGCGCCACCTGCAGCAGCACCCCAAGGTCGAGTGGGTGCGCTACGCCGGCCTGTCCGACCACCCGGACCACGCGCTGGTGCAGCGCCAGTCCGGAGGCAAGGCCTCGGGCATCCTGTCGTTCAGCCTCAAGGGAGACGGCAGCGACCCGCGTGCCGCCGGTGCCCGCTTCCTGGATGCGCTGGAGCTGTTCACGCGCCTGGTCAACATCGGCGATGCGCGCTCGCTGGCCACCCACCCGGCATCCACCACGCACCGCCAGCTCAATGCCGAGGAACTGGCCAAGGCGGGCGTGACCGAGGGCATGGTGCGCCTGTCGGTGGGCATCGAGCACATCGACGACCTCATCGCCGACCTCGACCGGGCCCTGGCCGCAGTCTGACCGGCGCCCGCGGACGCCGGTTTGATCTGGATCAGACGGGCGTCGCGGGGTGACTTGGCGGGTACCCGCGTTTGACCTGCCGCAAGGTGTCCGCCGACAGGGCGTCTTTCAATCGGCAGGGGAATGTTCCCTTGATACGGAGGAAGACGCACATGTGGACGAAGAAGCACATCACCGCCGCCGTCGCCCTGACCCTGGCCGCCGCGGGCTCGGCCATGGCACAGGACATCCAGGCCGGAGACCTGCTGGTGCGCGCGCGCGCCGTGCACCTGGACAGCGACAACAAGGACAGCACCGGGCTGGACCTGTCGATCAACAACAAGTGGCTGCCCGAGGTCGACTTCACCTACTTCATCAACGCCAACCTGGCGGCGGAGCTGATCCTGACGGTGCCGCAGAAGCACTCGGTGTACGCGGGTGACGCCAAGATCGGCACCCTCAAGCATCTGCCGCCAACACTGACGGTGCAGTACCACTTCCACGCCAGCGGCTTCAAGCCGTACGTGGGCGTGGGCCTGAACTACACACGCTTCAGCGCCGTGAAGCTGCCCGAAGGCGTGGGCATCAAGAAAAACAGCACGGGCCTGGCCCTGCAGGCCGGCGTGGACGTGCCCGTCGGCCAGAACATGTACCTCAACTTCGACCTGAAGAAGGTGGACCTCTCGACCAAGGTCTCCGCCGGTGGCGAAAACCTTGGCAAGTTCAAGGTCAACCCGCTGCTCGTCGGCGTGGGGCTGGGCTGGAAGTTCTGATGAGGAATCGGCGGCGGCCTCAGCGGGCCGTCGCCGGAGTTTCCCTGGGCGGTTCCGCCTGCCCGCTGGCCGCCTGCGTCCAGCGCAGCGGCCCGTACCAGGCCCGGGTGTGGCGGCCGGTGTTGTTGGCGTCGGTCATGAGCGCGATGCTCTCCAGCCGGACGGGTGCCTCGCCGAAGGCGTGCCGGAAGTCGGCCGCCACGTCGCGTGCGAAGTCGTTCCAGCGACCCAGCCCGTCGGTGCCCGACTGCACCACCAGCTTGCGGATGCGGTCGGTGCGCCGGTGGCGGATCACCGTGCCCACCGGGCGCTCCGGGTCCCACACGTAGATCAGCGTGGCGTGGGGCAGGGGCTCGCCGGTCACGAGCCGCACCAGCTCCGACATGCGGTGGTCCCGTGGTGTGAACGGCGAGCGGTCGCCGCCAAACTGCAGGATCACCCGAACCACCGCGTCGTCCACGGCCGTGTCGGCCAGGTCGGCGTCCTCGTTCAGGCCGTCGCTGAACCAGGAAAAGTGCAGCAGGCCGTCCGCCGGTGCATCACCGCGCAGCCGGATTCTCACCAGGCTGTCGCCGCCAGCGCTGTCGGCCATCAGCGCCGGACGGCCTGCGTGCCGCGTTGGCCGGTAAAGCGTGGGCTGGCGTTTGCCCACGCGCCGCTCGTGCCAGCCCGGACCCGTCCCGTCTTCGGCCACGGGCAGCTGCGTGGCCTGTCCCCATTCGGACGTGTCGAGCTTGGTACCCGTTACCGGTGCATGGTTGGCACAAGCGGTCAGCACGCAGGCTGCGAGCAGCGCGATCACTTTCGCAGGCAGGGTCTTGGTTTGTGGCTGGCGCAAGGATTTCAAGGGTGACAACGGAATCCTGGTTGGTAATGGCGGTATGTCCGTCGCGGACGCGCATCGGCGTCAGGGGCGGCGGAATGCCTCCAGAGGCGGGTGCAGCGGGATCCAGCCCTCCTCAAGCGGGGGGGTCGATGCATCGATTGCTGCGGCCAGCTGCTCGTTCATCAGCTTCAGGGTGGCCGATCTGTCGGCGTTCGGGTGTTGGTGCAGCAAGCTCATGAACGGATTCGTGTTGATCTCGTAAACCTCGTGGCGGCCGTTCGAGAAACCGAAATCCAGCCTTCCGAATTCGAGCCCGGCGCTGTCGAACACTTGGCGCACGAAATCGCGCAACGGATAGTCTTTCATCTCCTCCAGTTCCTGCCGGTACTGTTCGTCCGTGGCGAGACCCCGGACCCCCGCTTTGGCCATCCAGCGAGAATCGTTGACCGTGTTGGCGCGCACGATGTGGTCGCCGATCCGGAAGGCGGACAGCTTCTGATAGTGGTCGTGGGGCGGGGTGGGGCTCGCCGCGAACTCGACAAAGGCCAGATCGCTGATGGTGTAGCCCTGCTGCAGCGCTTCATCCAGGGCATGGCGGCACGCCGCGTCATCATGCAGCAGATCTCCCAGCACACCTCGGTGTGCGGCGAGCGTGCGCAAGAACACGGGAAAACGGCTTGGCCATTCTCCTGAGGAAGGCAGGTGACAGGTGTAACTGTTAACGCCGGTGTGAAACAGGTATTTGATCAGTTGAGCCCGCGGCCTGAATGTCCGTGGATCGTTATAGACCCGGGCACCATTGGCCTGAAGGTGCTGGCGGATTTTCGCCGCCTTTTCCAGCTCGCTCGGGGCCAGACGGTCAAAGTCGGTCAGAACGTATGTGGCGCGGGGCACACGGGTGGCGTGCAGCAACTGCTCCCAACTCTCCATCGTGACGGAAATCCCCAATCTGGCCAGCGTCGGCAGCCAGTCCACCATCGTGTATGAATGGTCATGCGTAGTGACAAACACTAGCCGACGAAAGGGCTTGACTGCGGTTGGTCCGGCGTCTTTGAGTGTCGATTCCAATGGACTTAGCATATTGTCGAGTGTAAGGGCGCCTTCTTTTGTACTGATCAAAAGGGCGGGCTATCCAAGATAGTCTGATTTTGGGTCGGGCACACGGCTTGTCGTGTTTAACAGGCCGTTGAAAAAGTCGGCGAGGGTTCAAAAAGTGGTGATTTCGGGGGTGCCTCACCCCTTGCCCACTCCAGAAAAATCGCTTGTAGGCCGTTCTGGGAGGTCGGGCTTTGGCGGTGTTTCGTTCCTCAGGACTTTTTCAACGGCCTGTTAAGCCGCAACGTGGTTGTGCCAAGATTCGCAAGGGGTTGGCATGGCGCAAGGAGTCGAATATGGGGCGGCCAATCATTGCGAAGACAGCGGGTCAGGCGAGCCCGGGGCCGTTGGAACCGCGTTCCTGTCAGCGAATTGGCAACTGATTGTTGGTCAATGGATGCCTTGTAGCGCGCGAGGTGGCCGGTGAGGTGATGGGGGGCCCTCCTCTTGTTGAAATTGTCGCGGTTAATGGTAGTCGTTTCGTCGTATTAGGGTAAACCTGGCAATACCTTGTTGGAGGATGGTGAAACTCTGTAGAATGAACCGACCCGTTGTGATCGACGAGGGGTTCCTTGTGGCCCGCAGGGCAATCTGTGTCGGTCCCGCTGATTGGGCGTGACATGGGTCGCATGGCTGAGGTCCGGTTTGATGGTAGAGGTGAAACCGACAGTGGATCACGGAGTGGTGATGCATTGTGGGGAGGGGCGACAGTTTTATATTTGCTGCAAGAATGCGCAGCATATTGATTGTGCTAACCGAAGTTTTTTTGAAGGGGAAATACTGAGATGGCCGAACAAGTGATGCTGGATACCGCGAGCCTGATGGGTTTCCGTATGGAGTCGAATGCCCGCGTTGTTGCTGGTCAAGCCGTGGCTATGGACGCAACTCAGGAAGCGTTGTTGTCGGTGAAGACCGGACTCAAGCGTGGAGACAAGGGCGGGTCTATTACGGAGCCGGCGGAGCCCCCGGCGCCGGCCCCGGCGGAGCCCCCGGCGCCGGGGCCCTGAGGCTCTGTTTGGGGCGCATCGTATGTGTGCCAAACATGCTGTTTGTTCAAGCAGCATGACGTCGCGCCTTAGCTACGACATTCGGTTTTGAACTCCATCATCAGGCAGTTTTCCGATTGAACCTGGAGTGCTGCGGGTTGTTGCCCGCTTAGCTGAAAGGAGCAACTGCATGATTGCTGAGTTGCAACTGGTGCGACTGATGGGGTTCCGTATCAAGGCCTTGACGTTATCCATCGGTTCCCCCGGTGAGGTGCCGATGCAGGTGAAGGCAGGCCTGAAATACGAGGCAAAGACCGGTGGGGCCGGTCCTGCTACGGGTGGCGTAGAGCCCATGTGAGTCGTCCCATCGGCGCACGCTGCGGGGGCGCAGGTGCTGAAGGATTTGTGGGTGTTTGGATAATGCCCTGGCATGATGCTGGTACCTGGCGGCGTCATCGCCGTGACAGCAAAGGGCGTGATATTGCGTGACATTGGGGCCTTGGCAGGGCTCGCTGCTGCACGGGCCCGGTCCGGTGCCTGCCGGGCAAGCGCCGGTTGACATTTTGGGGAGATGCCTGATGACGCTGGCCACACTGGCCCGGACTTTCGAACCCAGCCTCGAGCGGGGCAGGTTTCTCGACCGCAGTGTCCACGAAGACCTGCTGGGCAGCCTGCGGCATATTGCCGAGGCGACCGTACAGACACCCATTCCGCACGTGCTGGCGCCGGTGCTGGCGCGTCTGGAGAGAGGACAGCGGCTCCCGCCCGAGGCCTTCGGTCTGTATTTCGAGCTCGGGCAACGCCTGCTGGAGCGGGACGTGGATCGTGCCATCGGGGCGGCGACCCTGCTGGCGCGTTGCGAACCCCGCAGGGGTGGGCTGCGCGTCATGGCCCGGGGCAGTGAGCAGGCGGCCGGGCTGGACAGCGTGTTCAATCTCCGACTGGGCAGGGAGGCCGAGGTCTTTGCCCCGGTGACCCATGAGGAGGCAGAAGGGTTCGCCGTGCGCCTGCACGAGGGCCTGGAGCTGCTGCGCCAGGGCCTACCCGGTCTGCACGGCGAGATCACGGCCTTTCTGTCTCATGTGATCGTGGCGCAGGCCCCACAGGGGGCAGCCATGGAGTTCGATGGCGCCTCGCACTACCAGTTCTGGGGCCTGTTGCTGCTCAATCCACGGCACCACCGCAACCGGCTGGCCGTGGCCGAGGTGCTGGCCCACGAGTCCGGGCACAGCATCCTGTTCGGCATGACGCGGGACGAGCCCCTGGTTTACAACCCCGACGACGAACTCTTTGTCTCCCCGCTGCGGGTGGACCCGCGTCCGATGGACGGCATTCTGCACGCCACCTACGTGTCGGCTCGGATGGCGTGGACCATGGAGGCGCTGGCAGACAGCGGCGTGCTCACGCCCGAGGAGGAAGCGCAGGCCAGGGCGGCGGCGCAGACGGACCGCGAGAACTTCCACAAGGGGCTGGGCACGGTGCGGGCGCACGGCCAGCTCAGCGGACTTGGGCAGGCCGTGATCGACGCGGCAGAGCAGTGGATGGAAGCCACGTCGGCCCAGGCTGCCGTTTCCTGACGGTCGGGGCTGAAAGACGGCTTGCCTGGGTGGCGTCCGTCGAGGTCAGGCGGAGGCTTCGGCCGTGAACGCTTGTCCCCGGCCCTGTCCCAGCGTCTGGCGCAGCAGCGGCAGGGCCTGCGTGAGGCTGGCCTTGAGCGTGTGCGGCGGGTTGATGACGAACATGCCGCTGGCGGTCAGTCCCTGGCGCTCGCCAGGCGCCAGATCCTTGTGACCGACATTCAGCGTGGCGTGCAGCCACGGCCGACCGGCGCGCTGTGCGAGCGTGCGCAGACGACGAGGCAGGTCGTGTGCCTCGGCGCGCCCGATGATGGGGTACCAGACGAGGTAGTGGCCGGTAGGAAAGCGCTTGAGGCCGTCCTGGACGGCGGCGGCGACGCGGGCGTAGTCGCTCTTGATCTCGTAACTCGGGTCGATCAGCACCAGCGCCCGGCGCGAGCCGTTGGCCCCCGCAGGCGGGGGCAGCAGGGGTTTGAGGCCCTCGAAGCCGTCCTGGCGGGTGATGGTGATGGCGCGCCCGGCGTCGAGCTGGGCCACGTTGGAGGTCAGCGTCTTGCCGTCGGTCGGGTGCAGCTCGAACAGGCGCAGGCGGTCGCGCGAGGCCGCCCGCATGAGACGCTGGATCACGAAAGGCGAGCCGGGGTAGACGCGCAGGCTGCCGCCGGGGTTGAAGCCGGCCACCAGGTCGAGGTAATCGTCGATGAGCGGGTGCGAGGGCGCTGCCTCGCCGCTGGCGGGCCGCAGCGCCGCCATCAGGCGCACGACGCCCTCGGCCGCCTCGCCCCCCTTGTCGGAAAACTCGCTGTCGAGCCGGTACAGGCCGGCACCCGCGTGGGTGTCGACGAAGGTGATCCCGGCCTCCTTTTGCATGAGGTGGCGCAGGGTGGCGAGCAGCACGATGTGCTTGAGCACATCGGCGTGGTTGCCGGCGTGAAAGGCGTGGCGGTAACTGAACATGGTGCGGCGATGGTACCGCCCGGCGGGCCATCCGGGGGGCAGCTTGCCACAAGACCTTGGTTTTTCGTACAATGGAGAGCTTCGCAGCGATTTTTTGGCCCCGCGGCGAAGACACTTGATCCACCTAAGAGTCTTCCGGCAGAGAAGGTCCGACCGTGGAAAAGGGCCGGACAAACCAACTCCCGACGGAGAAAACTCATGACCAAGACGTTCAGCGCCAAGCCCGCTGACGTGACGCACGAGTGGTTTGTGATTGACGCGACCGACAAGGTCCTCGGACGAGTTGCCAGTGAAGTGGCTCTCCGACTGCGCGGCAAGCACAAGGCCATCTACACGCCTCACGTCGACACCGGTGACTACATTGTCGTCATCAACGCATCCAAGCTGCGTGTGACCGGCACCAAGAACACCGACAAGATGTATTACCGCCACTCGGGTTTCCCGGGCGGCATCTACGCCACCAGCTTCCGTGACATGCAGGCCAAGCACCCCGGCCGCGCGCTCGAGAAGGCCGTCAAGGGCATGCTGCCCAAGGGCCCTCTGGGCTACGCCATGATCAAGAAGCTCAAGGTGTACGGCGGCGCCGAGCATCCGCACACCGCTCAGCAGCCCAAAGTGCTGGACATCTAAAGGAGCGACGAGATGATTGGTGAATGGAACAATGGCACCGGCCGTCGCAAATCCAGCGTCGCCCGCGTGTTTCTGAAAAAAGGCACCGGCAAGATCACGGTCAACGGCAAGGACATCGAGCAGTTCTTCGGCCGCCAGACCTCGATCATGATCGCCAAGCAGCCCCTGGTGCTGACCGAAAACCTGGAAACCTTCGACATCCAGGTCAACGTCCGCGGTGGCGGTGAGTCTGGCCAGGCCGGCGCCGTGCGCCACGGCATCACCCGCGCGCTGATCGATTACGATGCGAACCTCAAGCCCGTCCTGAGCGCCGCCGGTTACGTGACCCGCGACGCCCGTGAAGTCGAGCGCAAGAAGGTTGGTCTGCGTTCCGCACGCCGCCGCAAGCAGTTCAGCAAGCGCTGATCGCGTTCGCTTCCGCTGCGAAAACCGCCCGCAGGCTTGGCTTGGGGCGGTTTTTTATTTCCGGGCTCTGGCCCGTTGCCCGACGGTCCTGCTGACCGAAACAAGGAGACTGATCCGATGCGCCTGCGTCTGCTGAGACGACGTCTGTCGGCCAATTCGCCCCGCCTGGCGATCCGGCGCGCCACGCCCTGGCCGCTGCAATGGCTGATGGCGGCCCTGGTGCTGGGGTTCTCGGCCGCGGTGGCGCTGTGGGCGTTCGAGTTCGGGCGCGAGATCGCCGGGGTGGAGCGGCACGCGCCGCAGGAGGTGCGCCAGCTCCAGGAACAGGTACGGACGCTGAACGAGGCGCTGGCGCAGGCCAAGTCGGTGGCCGACACCGCCGAGAGCCTGCTGATCGCCGAGCGGGCCGCGCAGGAGGAGCTGGCGCGCCAGATCCGCCAGCTGCAGGACGACAACCAGGCGCTGCGCAACGACCTGGGGTTCTTCGAGCGGCTGATTCCGGGCTCCGGCGGTGATGGCCTGAACATCCGAGGGCTGCAGGCGCAGCAGGTGTCCGAGACGCAGCTGCAGTGGCAGGTACTGATGATCCAGGCGCGCAAGAACGCGCCCGATTTCAAGGGTTCGCTGGAGCTGCTGGTGAGCGGCACGCTGGCGGGCCGGCCCTGGCAGGCCGGCGAACCCGACACGCGAGCCGTGGTGGTGCAGAACTACCTGCGCCAGGACGGCGTGATCGACTTGCCCCCCGGTGTCGTGGTACAAACCGTCACGGCCCGGCTGCGCCAGGGCTCCACCGTGCGGTCCGAACACACCATCCGCCTGTAGGCGGCGGGCGTGCGGCACCGTTCCCTAGATCATCATCACAAGCCACGGCACAGCCGTCGTTCGGAGGACATTCGCGCCATGTTCAGCAAGAAAAAGCAGCCACCCATCAAGAGTCTCATCGCCCAGGGCACCCGTGTGGATGGCAACGTGCTGTTCGAGGACGGCCTGCGCGTCGATGGCGAGGTCGTGGGGGACATCCGCGTGGACAGCGGCGCGACGAGCATGCTGGTGGTCAGCGAGCTGGCCAAGGTGTCCGGCAGCATCCAGGCCGGGCACGTGATCATCAACGGTCTGGTGCAGGGGCCGGTGACGGCCACCGAGCTGCTGGAACTCCACCCCAAGGCGCGGGTCGAAGGGGATGTGTCGTACAAGGCGCTGGAAATGCACCAGGGCGCCACGATTTCCGGCCAGCTCAGGCCGATGTCGGGTGGCGCAGCCGGTGAAGAGGACAAACCCACACTGAAACTGGCGGCAAACAACGGCTGACCAGCGCCCGCAGCGCCGCTGCGATACGATTTGGGCAAAGGGCCACCCCGGAGGGCGGCCAGACCCCCTTTCTGCCATTCACTCCCTGAGAGGAAGATCCATGACCGCCGTCGCCGAAACCGTTCAGACCGAAATGCCCGCGCCCCTGGTGTTCACCGACAGCGCGGCTGCCAAGGTGGCCGAGCTGGTGGCCGAGGAGGGCAATCCCGACCTCAAGCTGCGCGTGTTCGTGCAAGGGGGCGGATGCTCGGGCTTCCAGTACGGTTTCACCTTCGATGAAGTCGTCAACGAGGACGACACCCAGATGACCAAGAACGGCGTCACCCTGCTGATTGACGCCATGAGCTACCAGTACCTGGTGGGGGCCGAGATCGACTACAAGGAAGACCTCGAAGGCGCCCAGTTCGTGATCAAGAACCCGAACGCCACCACCACCTGCGGCTGCGGCTCCAGCTTCAGCGTCTGATCTGACGCCTTTCCTTCAGACGGCGGTGCCCTGCAGCAGGGTGGCCGCCGTTTCTGCATCCGCCGTGCGGGCGCCCTGGCGCCGCATGGTGTCGATAAAGTCCTGTGCCTGGCTTTCGAACCCCGCCACGGGGCTCATGGCATCGGTGACGAGCAGCAGTTTGTCGATGCGGCCCGAGGGCAGGTGTTGCGCGAGGTGCTCGGTGGTGGCACGGACGCAGTGGCTGCTCGCCTCGCCGGCGATCACGATGCTGTCGGCCTGGTCCAGCTGCGCGATCAGCGCGCGGTTGAGCTGGGTGCCCGGGTCCGCGGGGTCGGGCACTTCGGCCTGCAGCGCACTGTAGTGCTCGGTCCAGGGATTGCTGCCCTTGTTCACGGCCAGTGTGGTGCGCAGGCGCCGGTCTTCCCAGCGCTGGCAGGCGGCACGCACGGCCGCGTGCACGTTGTGGCCCCAGGTGCCGATCTCGCAATGCGCCGGCCAGACCATGAGGGTGTAGCGGCCGGCAGCTTCCAGGGCATCCAGATAGGCCAGCGTGCGCTCCAGCGCGCCGTTGTCGCGTGGCCGGTAGTCGCCGGCACGCACCTGGGCGGCGGTGATCGGGGTGAAAGGCGCCACCTTGCCACCGGCGCCGGTGATCCAGAAGGACGGGTGGGCCACGTCGTAGCGGTGGTGCGAATCGAGCGTGATGACGATGTCGTCGATGTGGTCGCCGCAGCGGTCGATGAGTTCGGCCAGCCGCAGCATGTCGGCATGGGCGCCGGCGACGGGCAGGGCGGTCGAGATGGGCTGGCCGGTGAGGGGATCGGTCGGGCACCACCCGGGCGGCAGGTCGCAGAAGTCGTTCTGGGGATCGATGATGAGCAGGGTCGTCTTCATGGCAGGAGATGGCGGGGTGCCGTGGTGTCGGTCCGGGAATCGAGGAACAGGCGGGCCAGAGCCTGCTGCGCGGCGTTGCGGTCGATATCGTCGCGCCAACGGCGGTCGTTGCCGGCCAGGGCCGACCAGTCGGGGTGGGCGCGGGCCTGGCGGACAGGTTCGGGCAGGGGGTCTTCGCGCCAGCGGCGGATGTCGGGCTGGCCGATCTCGACGGGCGCCTGCGCGGCGTGACCCCGGCCTTCCAGGGCTTGCAGCAGCAGTTGCTGGCGGGCGGCAAGCACGCGCAGCACGGCATCGTCCACGGTGAGCTCGCGCGCGCCGGTGACGCGGGCGAGCAGCCGGTCGCCGAGCTTGTCGAAGGTCTGCCAGGCGCCACCCAGCACGGCGCCAATGGCGGTGGCGGCGCCCAGCGAGAGGCCGCCCGTGAACAGGTCGATGCCCAGACCCGCTGCCGCACCGGCGGCGGCGCCCTTGCCCAGTTTGACGCCCAGCTGGGAGAGGGCCTCGTCGCTGAACAGGTCGTGTTCCCAGCGGCCATCGAGCAGCGGCAGCGCGCTGGCGCGCACGTCGCCGGGGCGGAAGCGGTAGAGCGCGAGCAGGCGATCGACCGTGGCCTGCTCGTGGCCGCGCACGGCGGCGTGGGTGCGTGACAGGGCCTCCTCGGCGGCGGAGGCGGGCTCGGCGGGCACGGTGACGCGCAGCGCGGCGACGTCGATGATCAGGCCGGCGGCCAGACGGGCCGCCGCCTCGCGACGCTCGGTGGCCTCGGCCGCGCGCGCGGCCATGAGCCGCTCCAGGCGCGGGCGCTGCGCGTCGAGCAGGGTGATGAGCTTCTCGTAGAGGTGGCGCTCGCCGTCGATCGCCGGGGCCACGGTGTCGAAACTGACGATGGCGTGCAGGCCCAGGCGGGCGAGGGCCTCGCGCCAGTCGGCCTCGCGGGCATCGGGCTGGCGCACGAAGTTGAGCACCGGCAGCAGCGGGCGGGCGCAGCTGGCCAGCAGGGCCAGTTCGTCCTTATGCTTGGGCAGCACCGGGTCGCGTGCATCGACGACGTACAGCCCGGCGTCGCTGGCGAGCAGCTGGCGCAGCACCTTGGCTTCCTGCTCGAAGCGCGTGGCGGCCGAGGGGCTGTCGAGGAAACGGGCGACGCGCGCCGGTCCGTCGAGCCGCTCGGCGGGAGGGGCGAGGCTGTCCACGTAGTCGAGCAGCGCGATCGCGTCCTCCATGCCCGGTGTGTCGTAGAGCGCGACGAGCGCCTCGCCGTCGGCGAGAAGGCGCGCGCCTTCGACGTGCCGCGTGGTGCCGGGCCGGCCGGAGACTTCGCCGAAATCCACGTCGCGCAGCAGGGTGCGCATGAGCGAGGTCTTGCCGGTGTTGGTGTGGCCGACGACCACCAGTTTGAGCGGTTCAGCCATGGTCTGCCTCCAGCCAGGCGAGGGCCTGCCCGAGGTCCTCGAAACGGTGCGGGAAAGCGGCCAGCGACTGGTGCCATTGGGCGCGGCGATCCTCGTCGCGCGGCGCGGCCAGCCAGATGGCGGTTTGTCCCGAGTAGCCGGCCAGCTCGGCGATGTACGCCACGCTGCCCCGGTCGGGCGAGAGCCGACCGTCGCAGGCCACGAGCAGGCGGGCCACCGGGTGGGCAGCCAGGGCGTCGGCCAGGGCGTGGCGTTCTTCGCGCGAGGCGACATTGCCGCCGTTGTGGGCGTTTGACAAAGGGGGGGGCCAGTCGATTCCGGGGCCGAGCTCCAGTGCGACGGCCAGTCGCCGGGCATCGGCGGGCACGGGCGGGTGTCGGGGTGTGAAGCGGGGCATGGTATCCGGAGCCGGGTCGTTCACGCCGAGCCGCTCGCTCGCGGGCAGCAGGCGCGGTGCCAGCTCCGCAAATCCGGGCAGGGCAGTGTCCAGCCGCAGCCGGGCGCGGCCGTGGCGCCACAGGGCCAGACAGCCCAGCCAGAGCAGCAGCCGCGGCAGCACGCCGTAAACCAGCACGCAGCCCACGAGCCAGGCCGACCAGGCATGACCGGCGGCCACGACGGGGAGCGGGTCACCGCCACTGGCGCGGATGGTGTCCGCATCGGGTACGGCGAAGCCCAGGGCGGCTGGCAGTTGCCCCAGGCCCTGGACGAGTGCGACAAAGCTGTCGGCCGGCAGGATGGTGGTTTCCCAGACGAAGCCGTAGCGGCGCGTCGCGAGCAGCGCGAGCAGCGTCAGCAGCGCGGCGAGCAGGGCGATGGTCCAGACGCCGTGGCTGATGCTGCCCAGCCACCAGCGGGTTAGGCGGGCGCGTCCGAGCAGGCCTGCCAGCGCCTGCGGCAGCCAGGCGGCCTTGGGGTCGCGCAGGAGGCGCTGCGTCAGCCACAGCCAGGCCTGGCCGAGACCGCCGAAGCCGGTGCCGGACAGCAGTGCACCGGCCAGCCAGAGCACAAGCGTAAGCACATGCAGCCCCAGCAGGCCGCCGATGGCCCAGACGACGTTGACGGGCCGGCTGCCGTCGCCCAGCACCGAGGCGGCGCTGCCGATGCCGCCGCACAGCGCCAGCAGGGCCATGGCCGCGAACGCCCAGCGGGTGTGGCTGCGCCAGCGCAGCAGCAGCGGAGGCAGGCGGTCACGCCGTGCCAGATGCTCGGCGCGCGCCAGCAGGCGGGCTTCGAGTTGCGGAGGTTGCCGCTGCGCGTGGCGAACGGCATCGACGTCCTCCAGCGGACCGTGCCGGGTTTCCTGCAGGCGGACGGCTTCGGCGAGCCAGCGCTGCTCGAGGGGGGTGAGGGAAGTCGTCGTGTCGGTCAAGGCGGTATCGGGTTTGGCCGCATGGTAGCGCAGCCCCGCGGAGGCGGCTTGACGCAGGGCCGTCCCGCTCGCGATGGCCGGTGCGGGCGACGGGGTCTCAGCCCGGTCCGGCAGCGCGGTACTGTCCGATGCACCGCTGGAGGCCGTCGAGGAAGATGTCGACGTGGCTCTCGAAACTGTCATCCATGGGTTGCTCGTTGCCCCCCTGCCAGCGCAGGATGAATGCGCGGTTGGCCAGTGCCGGCAGGTGGCGGGCCAGCACCGGGTGCGCGAGCGCGGGGATCCGCTTCACGCGCTGCTGCAGTTCGGCGGCCCAGCCGTCGGCATCCTCGGCAGGCGCCTGCGCGAACTCCAGCGTGGGAAAGCCGCACATGGCGGCGATGACGCAGTTGTAGGCCTGCGGGATGTAGCTGTCGGGGCAGCCCATGTCCTCCAGTGCGACCAGGACGCCTTCGACCATCGCGGTGTCAAGGCTGGCGTTGGACAGCAACTGGCCACCCACCAGATGGGCGAGGTTGGGATGGCGCTTCATCACCGCGCGATAGCGGCGGAACAGCTCGCGCAGCCACTCGGCGCCTCGCCGTTTGCCCCGTGTCGGCACGACGCGCGACAGGGCCAGCGCGCAGGCGTCGGCCAGCAGCTGGTTGCGGTTGCGCACGTGCCAGTAGATTGCCGTGGGATAGACACCCAGCGCGCGCGCCACGTCGCGCAACGAGAAGTTGGCCAGTCCGCGTGCGTCAAGCTGGTCCAGCGCCGCCTGCGCGATCTTCTCGCGGCTGAGCGCGTCGTCGGAGTCCGGCTGGTGGCGTGGGCGGGGCATGGTCGGTCAATCGAGGGCGAGCAGCGGAGCATACCGCCCGATAAAACCCTCGACGGTTGAAACGAAGCGCTCCAGGTCGTCGTCGGTCAGGGGCAGCGAGAGCACGATGAAGCCGCGCCGCGCCAGGTAGAAGCCCTGTTCGAGCATGTGGAAAAAGAACAGGTCGCGGATGGCCTGGCCTCCGGCCGGCGAATCCTCGCTGCGCAGGATGGGAGCGCGCGTGGCATGCAGGTTCATGAGCGACCCCAGGCCGGTGAACTGCAGCCGTGTGCCATGGGCGCGGCAGATGGCGTTGAGCCGCTCGCGCAGGCGGTCGCCGCGCGTGTTGAGGGCGATCGCGGTCTCGGGCGTGTAAACGCGGCTCAGGCCCGCGATGCCGGCCGACATAGTCAGCACGTTGTTGTTGAAGGTGCCGGCATGCCCCAGGTGGCCCGGGGTGCGCGGGTCGAACTGGGCCATGATGTCCGCGCGGCCGCCGAAGGCGCCGAAGGACATGCCGCCGCCGATGTACTTGCCCAGTGTGGTCAGGTCGGGGCGGATGCCGAGCAGTTGCTGGCGCCCGCCTGGGGCCAGGCGCGAGGTCATGACCTCGTCGAGGATGAGCAGCGCGCCGTGTTCGCTGGCCAGCGCGCGCAGACCCTGCAGGAAGACGGGTTGCCCGACGATGCAGCCACCGGCGCCCTGCATGGGTTCGACCAGGATGGCCGCGAGGCCGGCGGCGTGCTCGCGCACCAGTGTGGCCGTGGCCTCCATATCGTTGTAGGGCGCGAGCACGAAATCGTGCGGCACGTTGACGGGGCTGTGGCCGCCGGCAAAGGTGAGCACGCCGCCGTGGTAGCCGCCCTTGAACACGAGGATCTTGCCGCGCCCGGTGAAGTGTTTGGCCGCGGCGATGGCCAGCAGGTTGGCCTCGGTACCCGAATTGGTGAAGCGCAAGCGCTCCACGGAGGGAAAACGCTCGGTGATCAGGCGTGCCAGGCGGGGCTCCAGCAGGTTGTGCCCCGTGAGGTTGATGCCGCCCTGCAGAGCCTCGGCGATGGCCGCCTGGATGACCGGGTGGCTGTGGCCGTAGAGGCCGGCGGTGAACTCGCCGATGACGTCGGTGTACTCGTGGCCGTCGGCATCCCACAGGCGGGCTCCTTCGCCGCGCGCGATGGCCAGCGGAAACGGGTCGTAATACAGGACCGAGCGGGTGTTGCCGCCCGGCATGACCTCGGTGGCCTGTTGCCAGGTGGCGGCGCTGGCCGGATGGCGGGCGACGTAGGCGTCGCGCAGCTGGTCGAGTTCCTGCTGGAGATTCATGGCGTGGTGATGGGTTGTACAGTGATAGGAATTTTATTGGTCAATGTACAGGAAATCGGCAGGATGAAGCAAACCGTGGCGACAGTCGCCGGGGGCAGGCAGAGGGAGCTACGGGGGGCGGATCAGCTGTCGAGGCCGAGGATCTGGCGTGCGCGGCGCAGGTGGGGCATGTCCAGCATCCGGCCTTCGTGCTGGGCGACTCCGCCGCCCGCGCCGTCGAAGACCCTGATCACGGCTTCGGCCCAGGTGCGCTCCTGCGCATCGGGTTCAAAGGTCGCATCGATCACCGGGATCTGTGCCGGGTGGATGGCGGCCTTGTGGCCGAAACCCAGCGCGCGGTGTTCGATGCACTCGCGGCGCAGGCCGTCTTCGTCGCGAAAGGCCGTGTAGACGGCGTCAATGGGTTGCGCGCCGCAAGCACGGGCGGCGATGAGACAGGCGTCGCGCGCGTGGCGGTAGGGTCCGAGCAGGTGCCCGGTGGTAGGGTCGCGGTTGGTGCTGCCCTGCAGGTCGGCGCACAGGTCTTCGGCGCCCCACATGAGTCCCAGCAGGCGGGGCAGCGGTTCGCGGAATTCGGACAGGCACTGCACACCGCGAGCCGTCTCGGTCACGATGGCCACGATGCGGGTCTGGCCGGATGGCGCGCCGGTGGCAGATTCCACCTCGTCGAGCAGGGCCCCAAGACGCAGGATGTCGGCAGGCCCTTCGCATTTGGGCAGCACGACGCCTGCTGTGCTCGCGGACACCGCGGCATGGACATCATCGGCAAGAAAAGGACTGTCGAGGGCGTTGACGCGCACGAAGACACGCGTGGCCTGCGCCGGGTTGGCGGCGAGCCAGGACCGCATGTTCTCTCGCGCGGCCTGCTTGTGTTCAGGCAAGGGGTCAACACCATCCTCCAGGTCGAGGATCAGGCGGTAGGCGCTGCTTTGGCCGGCGCGGGCGAGTTTGGACGCGCTGTCGGCCGGGACGAACAGCCAGCTGCGGCTCCCATGGTCGCGGGTCAGCGCCGTCATGCGGGGGTCCCGGCGGCGACGGCGGGCCGCTTTCGCATGAAGGCCTGGCGGAGGCATTGGGCCACGACCTCCCCGCGCTGGTTGAAGGCCTGGTGCTCGAACTCGACGATGCCCGCGTCGGGGCGGGAGCGGCTTTCGCGGCGGCTGACGACGCGAGTGCGCACTCTCAGCGTGTCGCCGTGGAACACCGGCTTGGGAAAGCGAACGTCCGTCATGCCAAGGTTGCCGATGGTGGTGCCGAGCGTGGTGTCGTTCACGCTCATGCCGATCATCAGGCCCAGGGTGTAGAGGCTGTTGACCAGCCGCTGACCCCATTCCGTGCCGGCCGCGAAGTGCTCGTCCAGGTGCAGCGGCTGCACGTTCAGGGTCAGCGAGGAGAACAGCACGTTGTCCATTTCGGTCACGGTGCGCGACCAGGGGTGCTCGAACTCGCGTCCGGGTTCGAGGTCTTCGAAATACAGGCCTGCCATGTCATGTCTCCTGGGTTTGCAGGGGTTCGAGAAGCACGATGGGTGTGCCACGCGGCACCGTGTCTCCGACTTGCGCGCCGATACGGTCCACGGTGCCATCGCGCGGGGCGCACAGGGTGTGCAACAGCTTCATGGCCTCGATCACGGCCACGGGTTCACCGGCGTTGACGCGCTGGCCGGGACTGACGAGCAGCTGGGTGAGCAGGCCCGGCATGTCGGAAGCGACGGCGTCCGCCGCGGACGAGGCCTGCTCACCGGCGCGGGACAGGCTGACCGGTGGCAGCACCTGCCAGCGCTGCCAGTGGCCGGCCGACCACAGCGAAACCGACGGGCCGGACACGGTGGCCTGCCAGTGCCGGTCGGCGTGGGCCAGACGCAGCGTGGCACCGGATGCCTCTCCGATCAGCGCCACTGGCGGCGCGGATGCCCGGGACGGATCGCGCACGATGTCGGGTGCATCGAGCTGAAGGACGATGGCGCTCTCGTGGCCCGATTCCTCGTCGGCCACATGCAGCGACAGTTGCGCGGGATGCCCCGCGGGAGCGCTCAGCCGCCAGCCGGCCAGTTGCGTCATCGGGGTGTCGCCGGGTGGATGGGTCTGGGCGAAGTACCACGCGGCGGCCGCGAGGACGGCGCTGTGCTCGGGCCGGGCGTGGGGCGGTGTCTGCCAGCCGCCGGGAAAGGCGTCGTCGAGAAAGCGCGTGCTCAGCGGCTCGTCGAAGGCGGGCAGGGAGAGCACTTCGCTCAGCATCGGCAGGTTGGTGGTGATGCCCTCGATGCGCCAGCGCGCCACGGCCTCGCAGAGCCGATCGCGTGCGACCGTGCGCGTGGCGCCGTGGGCGATCAGCTTGCCGAGCATGGCGTCGTAGTGCGGCGTGACCTCGCTGAGCGCGTCGATGCCGCTGTCCACGCGCACGCCGGGCACGTCGGGTTCCTCGCAGGCCGTGAGCGGCCCGAACGAGGCGCGGAAGCCGTGTGCGGGCGACTCGGCGTTGACGCGTGCCTCGATGGCCCAGCCCTGGCGGGTGATGTCTCCCTGGCGCCAGGGCAGTGGCTGGCCGCAGGCGCTCAGGATCTGCGCCTCGACCAGATCGATGCCGGTGGTCAGTTCGGTCACCGGATGTTCGACCTGCAGCCGTGTGTTCATTTCCAGGAAATAAGGTTCGTCATCCCGGTCGGCGTCGAGCACGAACTCCACCGTGCCCGTCGAGTCGTAGCCGATCGCGCGTCCCAGCGCCAGCGCCGCCTCGTACAGGCGCTCACGCACGGTGTCGGACAGGTGGGCGGCGGGGGCCTCCTCGATGACCTTCTGGTAGTGGCGCTGGATCGAGCATTCGCGCTCGAACAGGTGGACGAGGTGCCCGTGACGGTCGCCCAGCAGCTGCACTTCCAGGTGGCGCGGTCGCTGCACGTAGCGTTCGAGCAGCACGCGGGCGTCACCGAAGGCCGACTGCGCCTCGGCACGGGCCAAGGCCAGCTGGGCAGCGAAATCCCCCGCGCTGTCGACGCGTCGCATGCCCTTGCCGCCGCCGCCCGCGCTGGCCTTGATGAGCAGCGGAAAACCGATGCGCTGGGCTTCCTCGGCCAGGCGCTGGTCGCTCTGGTCGTCGTCGTAGCCGGGGACGCAGGGCACACCGGCCTGGCGGGCGATGCGCTTGCTCTCGATCTTGGAGCCCATGGCCGCGATGGCCTCGCGGTGCGGGCCGATGAAGACCAGCCCGGCGTCGCGGCAGGCATCGATCAGCTCCAGTTTTTCGGACAGGAAGCCGTAGCCGGGGTGGATGGCCTGCGCGCCGCTGTCGCGCGCCGCCCGCAGGAGGGCCTCGACATCGAGGTAGGACGAACGCGCCGGCGCCGGCCCGATGGGGATGGCCAGGTCGGCTTCGCGAACGTGCCGGGCGCGGGCGTCGGCCTCGGAATACACGGCCACTGTGCAGATGCCCATGCGGCGGCAGGTGCGGAAGATGCGGCAGGCGATTTCGCCGCGGTTGGCGACCAGGATCTTGTCGATCATGCGCGACTCCTGTGCGGTGGTGGCCGGCGATGCCGGGCCTTACATCCGGTAGACGGGGCTGTGCCCCGCAAAGCGCGGCGCGCTGGCATCGGCGAGCTCCAGGCAGATGCCCAGCACGTCGCGCGTCTGGGCCGGTTCGATGATCCCGTCGTCCCACATGCGCGCGGTGGCGTAGTACGGGTCCGACTGGGTCTCGAACTGCTCGCGCGTGCGCGCGGCCAGTGCCTGCAGCGCCGACTCGTCGGCATCGCCCTTGAGCGAGGCGCGGCGCAGTTCGGTGAGCACGGTGCTGGCGACCTCGGGGCTCATGGTGGCGATGCGGCTGCCGGGCCAGGTGAACAGGAAGCGCGGCGCGAACCCGCGGCCGCACATGCCGTAGTTGCCCGCGCCATAGCTGCCGCCGATCAGCACCGTGAAGCGCGGCACGCGGGCGTTGGCCATGGCATAGACTAGCTTGGCCGAATGCTTGGCGATGCCGCCGCGCTCGGCCTCGGTGCCGACCATGAAGCCGGTGATGTTCTGCAGGAACAGCAGCGGGATGCGGCGCTGGTTGCACAGCTCGATGAAGTGCGCCCCCTTGAGCGAGGACTCGGAAAACAGCACGCCGTTGTTGGCCAGGATGCCCACCGGGTAGCCGTGCAGGTGCGCGGTGGCGCACACGAGCGTGCTGCCGTACTCGGGCTTGAACTCCTGCATCTCGCTGTCGTCCACCAGACGTCCGATCACCTCGCGCACGTCATAGGGCTGCTTGAGGTCGGTGCCGACGATGCCGGTCAGCTCGGCCGGGTCAAGCCGGGGCGGCCGCGTCGGCCGGCGCGTGGCGCTGGTGGCTTGCGGCCAGTTCAGGTGGGCCACGACCTCGCGCAGTTTGGCCAGGGCCTCCGTCTCGGACATGGCCAGGTAGTCGGTCACGCCCGAGACGCGGGCGTGCATGGAGGCGCCGCCCAGTGTCTCGCCATCGACGATCTCCGCGATGGCGGCCTTCACGATCGGTGGCCCGCCGAGGTGGATGCGGCCGGTGCCGTCCACCATCACCGACTCGTCCGAGAGCGCCGGGATGTAGGCGCCCCCGGCGGTGCAGCCGCCGAACACCGCGGACAGCTGGGGCAGGCCGTCGGCGCTCATGCGGCACTGGTGGTAGAAGGTCGTCCCGAAGTGGCCGAAGTCGGGGAAGACGCGGTCCTGCTCGGGCAGATAGGCGCCGCCGCAGTCCACCAGGTACAGGCAGGGCAGGCGGTTCTCCCAGGCGATCTCCTGGGCGCGCACATGCTTGCGCACCGTCTCGGCGAAGAAACTGCCGCCTTTGACCGTGGCGTCGTTGGCGATGATCATGCAGTTGACGCCGCTGACGCGTCCGACGCCGGTCACGATGCCCGCGGCCGGCACCTCGTTGTTGTACAGGCCCCAGCAGGCCAGCGGCGAAAGCTCGAGAAAGGGACTGCGGGGGTCGAGCAGCAGGTCGATGCGCTCGCGCACCGGGATCTTGCCGCGCGCCAGGTGGCGCTGGCGCAGTTGCTCGCCGCCGCCGGCGACGGCCCAGCGCATGCGCTCGCGCAGCTGCTCGATGAGGGCGGCATAGGCCTGTGCCTTGCGCGCGAAAGAGGCGTCGCGTGGGGTGGGGGTGGTCGTTGTCATTCGCGCTCCCGGGTGCGCCGGCGGCGTTGCCGCAGGCCGTCGAGGAACAGGGCCGTGAGCTCGTCGCCGATGTCCTCGATCGACAGGCGTCCCTGGTGGAACCAGTCGAGCGTGGCGTTCATGGCGCCGATCAGGAAGTAGCGCGCGAGCTTGAGGTCGCGTTCGGGGTCCAGCGTGTCGGCCTGGGCGCAGCGCGCGAACAGCTGTGACCAGTAGGCCTCGTATTCGCCGCGCAGTGGTGCATGGCCGGCCCGCACATGCGGCGGCACCTGACCGAAGATGCGCAGGTTGGCCACCGTGTAGTCGCTCAAGTGGAACATGGCGCGCAGGTGGGCGCGGATGGCGGTGCGCAGCACCGTGTCGGACGAAGCCTTGGCGGGCAGGGCATCCACCGCCTGGCGCACCTGATCGAAGGTGGTCTGCACGCCCACGCGCAACACCTCGGCCACGATCTCGTCCTTGGAGCTGAAGTGGTAGTAGATGCTGCCGGCCTTGATGCCGCACTCGCCCGCGATGTCGCGCAGCGAGGTGGCCGCCCAGCCTTCTTCCTTGAACAGGCGCGCGGCGGTGTCCAGGATCAGGCGCCGGGAGTCTGCGCCGGTGTGCGGTGGCGGTGCTGCGGCGGCTTCCTCGCCGGGTTTCCTGCTGGGTCTGGCCATGGGTGCTTGCGGATTGACAGTGGGCGAAATTGCGGGCAATACTACCTAACGTTTGTTAGGTTTGCAACAACAGAGGAGACAACCCATGAGCGACCGCATGCCTTCATCCCACACTCTGCCGTACCTGATGCCCGAGCACGACATGCTGCGCGAGTCGCTGCGGCGCTTCATCGCCCAGCGCGTGCTGCCGAACGCAGACGCGTGGGAGGAGGCCGGCTTCGTGCCGCGCGAGATCCTGCGCGAGATGGGCGAAATGGGCTGGCTGGGCATGCGCTACGACAGCGCCTATGGCGGCAGCGAGCTGGACGTGCTCTCGACGGTGGTGCTGGCCGAGGAACTGGGCCGCTCAGGCTACGGCGGCTTTGCGGTGACGGTGCTGGTGCATACCGACATGGCCAGCCCTCACCTGCACCACGCGGGCACGCCCGAGCAGAAGGCCCGCTACATGCCGGCCATCATCCGGGGCGAGAAGATCGCCGCGGTGGCGATGACCGAGGCCGATGCCGGCTCCGATCTGGCCAGCATGCGCACCACGGCACGCCGCGAAGGTGACCACTGGGTGCTCAACGGCTCGAAGATGTTCATCACCAACGGCGTGCATGGCGACATCTATTTCGTGGCCGCCAAGACCGGTGAGCCGGGGCGCAACCACCAGATTTCGATGTTCATCGTCGAAAAGGGAACACCGGGCTTCTCGGTGGCAAGGCCGCTGCGCAAGCACGGATGGCTCTCCAGCGACACGGCCGAGCTGGTCTTCAACGACTGCCGCATCCCCGCGGGCAACCTGCTGGGCGAGGAGAACAAGGGCTTTTACGCGCTGGTGAAAAACCTGCAGAACGAGCGCATCGTGCTGGGCGCGCAGGCCATGGGCGAGGCCTCGCGTGCGATCGAGCTGGCGCTGTCGTGGACGCGAGAGCGCCGCGCGTTCGGCGCGACGCTCTGGGACAAGCAGGCGGTGCGTCACCAGCTCGCCATGCGGCTGGCTCAGGTGGAGGCCGTGCGCGCGCTGATCTACCAGACCGCCTGGCGCGAGGCTCAGGGGCAGAACCTCGTGCAGGAGGTGTCGATGATCAAGGCGCTGGCCGGCAACCTGGTCAACGAGGTGATGTACGACTGCCTGCAGTTCCACGGCGGCATGGGCTTCATCCGCGAGACGGCGATCGAGCGCATGGCGCGCGATGCGCGGGTGCAGGCCATCGGCGGCGGCGCGACCGAGGTGATGCTGGAAGAGATCGCCAAGCGGATGTGAGCGTGCCGGGCCGCCGGTGGCAGCGCCGCGTGGCAGAGATCCGACGGCCGTCCCGGGTGAGCGAGCCCTGACTCGGTGGAGCGTCGTGAGAACGGGAATTGGTGTCAGAATGTTGCAGACACCCGATTGACCACACCCGAATGGAACGCCGTCGCCACGGTTTATGAGGACTTTGTCGCCGCTGCCCCGATTGCACATGTGCCAGGCCCGTGAGCTCCGGGGGGCGGCGTTCATGGCCGCCATCGTGCGTGGTGCGGCAAGGGGACTGCCGTGAGCGGCCGGCAGCTGTTGCTGACGGGGCGGCAATGGGTGTCACTGTTCGTGGCAGGGCTGTTCCTGCTGTGGCTCGGGATGCGCTACGTGGCCCATCTGGCGGTGCTGGAAGAGGTGGCATCCCTGCCGGAAGCGGCACCCCTGCTGCGTGAGATTGCCCAGGCAGGACTGTTGCGTGACGTGGTCCTGGCCCTGGTGGCGGCGATGCTGCTGTGGATCTGCCTGGATGTGCTCTGGTTGCGGCGCGCGCGCCGGCTCGCGGCCGCGGTGGAGGAGATCGGCAACGGCCGGCTGGACCGCCGCGCCGGCGTGGCAGGCATCGACGAGCTGGGGTTGATCGGCCAGGCCGTGGACCGCCTGGCCGAGCGTCTGGAGCGCGAGCAGCAGCGGGCGGAGCTGATGGCCGATCTCATCGCGCGATCCCCGGCGGTGGTGGTCGAGTGGCGCGTGGGCCATGGCTGGCCGGTGCTGTACATCAGCGAAGGGGTCTCACAGTGGGGGTACAAGCCCTCGGACTTCATGGCCGAAGGGCGGGAGTACCTGGGCCTGGTGCATCCAGACGATCTGGGAGGCGTGCTCGACGACCTGGAGCAGCGCTTCCACGGTCGGGACGAGCACTTCGTCCAGATTTACCGTCTGCGTCACGCCGACGGGGGCTGGGCCTGGATCGAGGACCGCACCCGCATCGAACGGGACGCGCAGGGCAATGTGCTGCGTGCGACGGGGATTCTGCTGGACATCTCGGACCGCCAGCGCGCGGAGCGGGTGCGGCGCGAGCGTGATGCGGCCTTCCGCCGGTTCTTTGAGCTGCCCTTCATGGGCATGGCCATTTCCTCGCCGAGCGACAAGCGCTGGCTGGAGGTGAACGGGCGTCTGTGCCAGATGCTGGGCTACGAACGGGAGGAGCTGCTGGCCAGGACATGGCCGGAGGTGACCCACCCGGATGACATGGCGGTCAATACCGCCATGTTCGAGGATCTGCTGGCCGGTCGCCTCGATGGCTACGAGATGGAGAAGCGCTTCATCCGCCGGGACGGCAGCATCGTGCACACCGAGATGGCGGTGCGAGGCGTGTATGACGCGGACGGGCGGCTCCAGCGGCTGTTCACGACGATCCAGGACGTGACCGAGCGCAAGGCCGCGCAGGAGGCGTTGAGGCATAGCGAGGGACTGCTGCGGGAAGTGCAGCGCATCGGGCACATTGGCAGCTGGGAGTACGACACCGCGCAAGGGCGGCTGTATTGCTCCGAGGAGATGTACCGCATCCACGAAATGTCTCCGGGCGGTTTTGCGGACCTGCCCGCGATGATCGAGCTGGTGCATCCGGAGGAGCGGCCGTCGCTGCGTGCAAGGCTGGAGACGCTGGTGCGCAGCGGCGGCACGCTGCAGCAGAGCTACCGCCTGTGCCTGCCGAATGGCCGCATCCGGCAGGTCTATCTCAAGGCCGAGTCGGTGATGGAGCAGCGCCGCGTGCGGCGGACCATTGGCATGGTTCAGGACGTGACGGAGCAGGAGGCGTTGCGCTCCGAGCGCGACCGGCTGGCGATGGTGGCGGACGCCTCGTCGGATGTGGTGCTGATGGCCTATCCGGCAGGTCTGCGCGTCTTCTACCTCAACCGCGCGGGCCGCGATCTGCTGGGTATCGGGACCGAGGCTCCGGTGGAGGAAGTGATCGGTTCGCTGTTCCCGGCATGGGCGAGGCGGCAGATCGAGGACCAGGCCTTGCCGGCGGCGCAGCGTACGGGATCGTGGAGAGGCGAAACCGTGGTGATCAGCCGCGAGGGCAGGGAAATTCCGATGTCGCAGCTGGTGATCGCGCACGGTGATGCGGAGGGCGGGGCGCCGTTTTTCTCGGTCATCCTGCGCGACATCTCGGAGCACCGGCGCAACCTGGCGCTGTTGGAGGCCCAGAGCCGCCAGCTGCGGCAGGCCGAGGAGAGCCTGCGCGAGGCCAACCAGGCGCTGGAGCAGCGCGTGGTGGAGCGCACCGACCAGCTGCGCAAGGCCAATCAGGAGCTGGAGGCTTTCACCTACTCGGTGTCGCACGACCTGAAGGCGCCCTTGCGGGGCATCGACGGCTACAGCCAGCTGCTGCAGGAGGAGTATGCGTCGCAGCTGGACGAGGAGGGGCGGCTGTTCGTGGCGCGCATCCGGCGTGGTGTCCAGCAGATGGGCATCCTGATCGGGGACCTGCTGGACTACGCGCGCATGGAGCGCCGCCAGATGGAGAGGCAGGACGTCAATGTGCACGAGCTGTGCGAGAGGGCGCTGGAGGCGTTTGCCAGCGACATCGAACGTTTCCGCACGCGCGTGGACAACCGCATCGGCGCTGGTGTGCGCCTGTCGGTGGACAGGGAAGGCCTGGCGGTGACGATGCGCAACCTCATCGGCAACGCGATCAAGTTCAGCAGCGACCGCACACCGCCGGTGGTGGAAATCGGCGCCAGTGTAGCGGACGGCCGTGTGCGCATATGGGTGCGCGACAATGGGGTCGGCTTCGACATGAAATACTACGACCGGATCTTCGGCATCTTCCAGCGGTTGCACCGTGCGGAAGACTACGCCGGTACCGGGGTTGGACTTGCCCTGGTGGCCAAAGCCGTGGATCGCATGGGGGGACGCGTCTGGGCAGAAAGTACGCCCGGGCAGGGGGCTGTCTTTTACCTGGAGTTTCCCGCATCATGACTTCCCCGAATTTTCAGGCGCCTCCCCTGCTGCTGGTCGAGGACAACCCGATGGATCTGGACCTGACGCTGCGGGCGTTCGGGCGCAAGGGTTTTTCCAACCGCATCGACGTGGCGCGTGACGGCGCCGAGGCGCTGGGTTTCCTGGCGCGCTGGGACCAGGGCGAGGCGCTGCCCGCGGTGATCCTGCTGGATGTCAACCTGCCCAAGGTCAATGGCATGGAGGTGTTGCGCCAGCTCAAGGCGCATCCGCGCTACCGGCGCATTCCGGTGGTGATGCTGACCTCGTCGCGCGAGGACCGCGACCTGTTCTCGGCCTATGATCTGGGTGTCAATTCCTATATCGAGAAGCCGGTGAGCTTTGACAAGTTCGTCGAGGTGGCGGGGCAGATCGAGCTGTACTGGTACGTGTTCAACGAACGGCCCCGCGACTGACATTCACGCACAAAGGGGCTGAAAGAAAGGCTGAACATGGGCATGTACAAGATCCTGATTCCCGTCGACGGTTCGGCGTTGTCCCTGGCGGCCGTGCGCCATGCGCTGGAGCTGGTGGGGCATGGCCTGAAGGCGCGTTTCGTGCTGGTGAACGTGCAGGAGCCGGCGAACCTGTACGAGGTGGTGATGGCGCGCGACCCGCAGGTATTGCAGCAAGTGAGCGAGCAGGCCGGCAAGGACCAGCTGCGCGCGGCGGCCGACCTGCTGCAAGCGGCGGGCCAGCAGGCGGAGATGGTGGTGGTCTCGGGCGATCCGGCGCAGGCCATCCTCGAGCAGCAGGAGGCGTCCGGCAGCAAGGCCATAGTGCTCAGCGCGCGCGGTGCCGGTGCGCTCAAGTCGGTATTCATGGGCTCGGTCTCGCAGGCGGTGCTCAAGGGATCGCCCGTGCCGGTCACCATCGTCCACGCCCCGCCCGAAGCAGCGTAAGGCGTCCCGACGCGCATACTCATCAGGCCCTGCCGGTTTGCCGGCGGGGCCTTTTCACATTCGGATGGTGATTACGTTTAAGTAAACGTATTTACGAATGATGAATTTCGGGGTACATTCCGTCCCCGGATCGCATCAACCGGAGGCAAGCCCTTGGCCACCTACACCTACCCCAAGTTTCCCTACCGCTCACCGGCCGACCTGATGGCCGGTGCGCCGCAACGCCGTCCGCTGGTGGTCATCGGGGCCGGGCCGGTGGGCCTGGCGGCTGCCATTGACGCCCGACTGCACGGGCTGGACGTGCTGCTGTTCGACGAGGAGGACAGCGTCTCCTTCGGCTCGCGGGCGGTCTGCTATGCCAAGCGGGCGCTGGAGATCCTCGACCGCCTCGGGGTGGGCGAGCGCATCGTGGATAAGGGTGTGAGCTGGAACGTGGGCCGCACTTTCCTGCGCGACGAGGAGGTCTACCAGTTCAATCTTGTGCCTGAACCCGGCCACAAGCGCCCGGGCATGATCAACCTGCAGCAGTACCACCTGGAGGAGGCCCTGGTGCAGCGCGCCACCGAACTCGGTGTGGACCTGCGCTGGAATCACCGTGTGACCTCGGTGCAACCGGCGGCCGATGGCGCCCGGATGATGGTGGAGACGCCCGACGGTTCGTTCGAGATCGACGCCGACTGGCTGATCGTGGCCGATGGCGCACGCTCGAACGTGCGGCGCCAGCTGGGGCTGGACATCGAGGGCCATGTGTTCAGGGATCGCTTCCTCATCGCCGACGTGGTGATGAAGGCCGACTACCCGGCCGAGCGCTGGTTCTGGTTCGATCCGCCCTTCCACCCGGGCCAGAGCGTTCTGTTGCACAAGCAGAGCGACAACGTCTGGCGCATCGACTTTCAGCTCGGCTGGGACGCCGACCCGGAGGAGGAGAAGAAGCCCGAGAAGATCATTCCCCGCGTCAAGGCGATGCTGGGCGACGAGCGTGAATTCGAGCTGGAGTGGGCGAGCATTTACACTTTCCAGTGCCGTCGCATGAAGAACTTCCGCCACGGGAGGTTGCTGTTCGTGGGCGACGCGGCGCACCAGGTCTCGCCCTTCGGCGCGCGGGGCGCCAACTCGGGATTCCAGGACACTGACGACCTGATCTGGAAGCTGGCACTGGTGATGAAGGGGCTGGCGCCCGAGCGGCTGATCGACAGCTATGACGCGGACCGCACCTATGCGGCCGATGAGAACATCCGCAATTCCACGCGCTCGACCGACTTCATCACGCCAAAGAGCCTGGTCAGCCGCACGTTCCGCGATGCGACCCTGCAGCTGGCGCGACACCACCCGTTCGCACGCAAGCTGGTCAACTCGGGACGCCTGAGCATGCCCTCGTTCCTGGTCGATTCGGTGCTCAACACGCCCGATGCCGATGTGTTCGAGGGCCAGATGGTGCCGGGTGCGCCGCTGGACGACGCACCGGTGCGGTTGGGGGACAACGACGCGTGGCTGCTGGATCAGCTGGGCGGGCGATTTGCGCTCATGGTGTTCGCGCAGGGCGAGGCCGACGTGAAGCGCTTGCCGTCGCTGGCTGCCGAGCTGGCCGGCGGTCCGATTCCGGTGGAGGTGGTGGTGATCGCCGGGCAGCCGCTGGAGGTGGCCGGCCTGCCGGTGGTGCACGACGTGGAGGGTCTGGCGGCGCGCCGCTGCGATGCCCGCCCGGGCACCGCTTACCTGGTCCGGCCCGACCAGCATGTGGCCGCGCGCTGGCGTCAGGCCGACCTGGCTGCCGTGCGCGCCGCGCTGGCCCGCGCCACCGCGCAATCCTGAAGATGAACGAGGAGACCGCCGCCATGCCTTTGCAACTGCAACCCAACCTGTCCGAGCAGGGCCAACGCTATTTCCGCGACTTCACCCCGGGTGATGATTTCTACGAGGCGCTGATCGAGGCGCACCGCGACCTCAGCGATGAACAGAGCGCGATGCTCAACGCCAAGCTGATCCTGCTGCTGGCCAACCACATCGGGGACATCGGCGTACTGCGCGAGGCGCTGGCGCTGGCGCGTGAGGGGGTCTGAGCCCGTTGCCTGGCGGTTGTCCGCGCCGAAGAGGCGGCCGTGCAGGCGATGAACGGTCGAAATGGGGGTGAAAAATCCCTCAAGTCCGGTGATTGGCGGCCGAAATTCCGTCTGAGCGGCGGGGAAGTTTCTCCGTTCGCCTGATCGCCGGAGTATCGCCATGCTTGCCATTCATACCCCTACTTCCGTCGGCTGGCCCACAAGCACGACCGGTGCCAGCGCGTCCATGCCGCCGGTGGGTGGCGTGGATCGGGTGCGGAAAGTGAGCGCCGATTCGAGGTCCGGAGGCGAGCACGCAGCCGCGGCGCAGGAGCAGCGGCCAACGGCGCAGGCTCCAGGGCCGCAGGCCATGGACGACGCCAAACTGGCTGCGCCCCTGCTGCCGCGTCCGCAGACACCCGAGGAGGAGCGCAAAGCCCGGGAGGCCGAAGCCGCAGCCGAGGGGCAGGGCGGGGCCGGGGCGGCAGACCAGGTGGTGCCACCCCAGGAACTGCTCGCGACCGTCTGGCAGGCGAGTGCCGAAGTGGTCGAGCAGGCACTCGGTGAGGAAACCGGCGTGATGAACGCCGAAGAGCTCAACGGACCGGCATGGCCTGACCGTGAAGTGGTGGCCTATGACGAGAACGGCCAGGGCATGCCGGCCCCGCTGGAGCTGGGCACCATCGTCAGCGAGAAGGCGTAAGGGATTTGCAGCCGGGCGAGGGGCGCCTCCAGGGGCGGGCGCACGCTGCCCGGTCAGATCCGGTGGCGGGCCGGCCCGCCGGCCAGGCGGGCGAGCAGTGCCGGGGTGATCTGCTTGAGGGGCAGAATCTCGTGCGCCGCACCGGCCTGGATGGCCATCTTGGGCATGCCGAAGACCACACAGCTGGCCTCGTCCTGCACGTAGTTGTAGCTGCCGGCGTCCTTCATCTCGCGCATGGCCTGCGCGCCGTCAGCGCCCATACCGGTGAGCATGATGCCGATGGCGTTGGGGCCGAGCACCCGCGCCGCCGATTTGAACAGCACCTCGACCGAGGGCTTGTGGCGGTTGACGGGCTCGGTGTCCTCGACGACGGCCACATAGTTCGAGCCGCTGCGGTCGATGCGGAACTGGCGGCCGCCCGGCGCGATGTAGGCGTGGCCGGGCAGGATGCGGTCCCCATGCCGGGCCTCGGCGACGCGGATGCGGCACAGGTTGTCGAGCCGGGCAGCGAAGCTGCTGGTGAAACCGGGCGGCATGTGTTGCGTGATGACGATGGCCGGCGCGTCCGGCGGCATCGGCACCAGGACCTCGCGGATGGCCTCGGTGCCGCCGGTAGAGGCGCCGATGCAGATGATCTTTTCGGTGGTGGCCAGGCGTGGTAGCGCGTGGATGACCGGCGCGGACGTGCCTGCGGTGCCACCGGTGCTGCTGCGGGATGCGGAGGCGGCTGGTGTCAGTCGCCGCACCTGGGCGGTGGATGCCACGCGGATCTTGTCGACGATGTCGTGCGCGAGCTCGTTGAGGCCGCTGGTGATGCCGATGCGCGGCTTGGCGACATAGTCGATGGCACCCAGTTCCAGGGCGCGCAGCGTGATGTCGGCACCCTGCTCGGTCAGGGTCGACACCATGACCACGGGCATGGGGCGCAGGCGCATCAGGCGCGAGAGGAACTCCAGCCCGTCCATGCGGGGCATCTCGACGTCCAGCGTGATGACGTCGGGATTGAGCTCGCGGATCATCTCGCGCGCCACCAGCGGGTCGCTGGCCGCGCCGATGCATTGCATGTCGGGCTGGCGGTTGATGATTTCAGTCAGCAGGCTGCGCACCAGTGCCGAATCGTCAACCACCACCACCCGGATCTTGCCTTTGGTCATGTCACATGACTCCCATGGATGTGTCAGAACAGGTCGATCGAGCCGCCTGCATTCGCCTGGGCGACGACCACCGCATTGCCACGGCGCTCCTGCGTCTCGAGGCTTTCCGGATGCGAGTGGGCCAGCCGCTTGACCATGGCCTTGCCCGTGGCCGGGAAGTAGCAGACCTTGCGCGGGTGGATGTCCAGCACGTCCTTGGACACCACCGAAATGCGCTCGGTGTGCAGGTAGTCGAGCACGAAGCGGGTGTTGCGCTCGCCCACGTTCATGGTGGTGAAACCGTGCATCACCTGCGCGCCACCGAACACCTTGGCCTGCATGGTTTCGCGGCGCGCGCCCAGCTTGATCATTTCGTTGATCAGCAGCTCCATCGCGAAGGAGCCGTAGCGGCCCGAGCTGTCATCGCCACCTTCGGGCAACATGAAGTGGTTCATGCCGCCGACGCGCACACCCGGGTCCCACAGGCACGCGGCGATGCAGGAGCCGAGCACAGTCATGATGATCATGTCGTGCCCAGTGACGAAGTATTCGCCGGGCAGCACCTTGACCGCGTCGTGCTTGAAGTGGTGGTCGTGGTAGAAGAACGACGCCTCGCCAGGCCGGCGCGGGCGGGCCTTGAACGACTCGAGCAGGGGACTCGTGGCGCAGCCGGTCGCCGATGGCGCGAACGGTGCGGTGCGCGGCATGGCGCCCCGCACGTCGATGGCGGGGTCAAACGCGCTCATAGACAGTCTTTCCGCGGAGGACGAAGAGCGCACGCGCGTCGCTGAAGTTCTCGGCATGGCCGACAAAGAGCGCGCCACCGGGTTTCATCACCCGGTGGATGCGGTCGAGCACCTGTCGCTGCGTCGGGCCATCGAAGTAGATCATGACGTTGCGGCAGAACACCACGTCGAAGGGCTCGCGGAATGGCAGGTCGTGAATGAGGTTCACGCTCATGAAGCGGATGTGTCGCTGCAGCTCGGGCTTGATGCGGATCAGTCCTGCATTCGAGCCCTTGCCGCGCAGGAAGAAGCGCTGCAGCCGCTCGTGGCTCAGGCCCTTGGTGTTCTCGGCACGGTACACGCCGCGCGCCGCGGTGGCCAGCACCCGCGTGTCGATGTCGCTGGCGGTGATCTCGAACTGGCCGCCTGTGCCCAGCGTTTCCTGGCAGGTCATGGCCAGCGAATAGGGCTCCTCGCCGGTGGAGGCGGCGGCACACCAGATGCGCCAGTGCCGGCGGCTGTCGGCCGCGAGCATCTCGCGCAGGATGTCGAAGTGGTGCTGTTCGCGAAAGAACGCGGTCAGGTTGGTGGTCAGGGCGTTGATGAAGTTCTGCCACTCGCTGCCGTCGTGCCCCTCGAGCCAGTCGAGGTACGCGCGGAAGCTCCCGTGGCCGGTTTCGCGCAGGCGGCGAGAGACGCGGCTGTACACCATGGCATGCTTGCCGTCGTGCAGGCTGATGCCGGCCTTCTTGTAGATCAGGGACTTGATGCGGTTGAAGTCCTCGCTGGTCCAGGCGAACTCGCGTCCCTGGGCGACCGGCCCGTCTTCCGTGTCGGTGCCCGTTGGCAGACGCAGACGCGGGGGCGTGGCGGATGACAGCATGGTGAGGAACGCCTCTTCGTATGACTGGACCGGTCCGGGCAGTGGCGCGACTGGCGCACCAGACCGGACGTGTCAAGGATGAGGGCCACCTTGCCGTCGCCGAGGATGGTGGCGCCCGAGACGTTGGGCACCTTGCGGTAGTTGGTCTCCAGGTTCTTGATCACGACCTGCTGCTGGCCCAGCAGCTCGTCCACCATGAGCGCCACGCGGGAGCCGTCGGCCTCGATCACGACCATGATGGAGCCCGTGCTGGCGGGCTCGTTGCGGGGCACCTGGAACACGCGCTCCAGCTCGATCACGGGCATGTACTCGTCGCGCACCTTGACCAGACGCGTGTCCTGGGCAATGGTGTTGATGTCGCCCGGCCTGATCTGGAAGGATTCGACGACCGAGGACAGGGGCAGGATGTAGATCTCGTCGCTGACGCGCACGCTCATGCCGTCCATGATGGCCAGCGTCAGCGGCAGGCGCACCTTGACATTCATGCCCTGGCCCTCGACCGATTCGATTTCGACCGT
>JAEZLX010000002.1 GCA_023415035.1 Pseudomonadota bacterium
TCCCCGTGCCGTCGTCCTCGATGCTGATGAGGCGGATGCCACCGGCCTGCAGCCGCACGGTGATCTGCCGCGCGCCGGCGTCGAGCGCGTTGTCCACGAGTTCGCGCACCACCGAGGCCGGCCGCTCCACCACTTCACCGGCGGCGATCTGGCTGATCAGCTCGTCGGGCAGCTCAAGGATCGGGCGGCGGGTGGGCAGGATGTCTGGAGCATTCACGAGGTCATTGTAGGGCGCGGGGATAATGGCGCACCATGGAACTCGTCACCTTCCTCATCGACTTCATCCTGCATGTCGACCAGCACCTGCAAGCCTTCGTGGAAAGCTACGGCGCATGGGTCTACGCGCTGTTGTTCCTCATCATCTTCGTCGAGACGGGGCTGGTGGTGATGCCTTTCCTGCCGGGCGATTCACTGCTGTTCATCGTGGGTGCGCTCTGCGGTGCCGGGCTGATCGACTATCCGGTGGCCGCCGGCCTGATGCTGTTTGCCGCCATTGCGGGTGACCAGGTCAACTACAGCATCGGGCGCTACTTCGGACCCAAGGTGTTCCAGTGGGAGAATTCTCGCTTTTTCAACAAGAACGCCTTCAACCAAGCGCACAACTTCTATGAGCGCTACGGCGGCGTGACGATCATCATCGCGCGCTTCATGCCCTTCATCCGCACCTTTGCGCCTTTCGTGGCCGGTGTGGCCGAGATGACGCGCAGCAAGTTCACGGCCTTCAACGTCGTGGGCGGCACCATCTGGGTGATCGGCCTGACGGCCGCCGGCTACTGGTTCGGCAACCTGCCCTGGGTGCAGGCCAACCTGTCGAAGATCATCTGGGCGCTGATCTTCGTGCCGGGCATCATTGCCATCGGCGGCGGCTGGCGAGCGGCGCGTGCCGAGAAGGCGCGCATGCGCGAGGCCGCCGCAGCCGGCAACCGCGGCTCAGATCTGCCTTGAGCGAGCCAGCGGCGGGTTCTGGCTGAAGTAGCGCACGATGCCCTTGTACAGGGCATCAGCCAGCGCGTTCTGGTAGTCGGTGCTGCGCAGCCGCTTTTCCTCGTCGGGATTGCTGATGAAGGCGGTCTCGACCAGCACGCTCGGGATGTCCGGTGCCTTGAGCACGGCAAAGCCGGCCTGCTCGACATTGGGCTTGTGCAGCTTACCCACGCGGCCAACCTCGCCCAGCATGGCCGAGCCGAGTTTCAGGCTGTCCTTGATCTGTGCGGTGGTGCTCATGTCCAGCAGGGTGCGCTGCACCACCCAGTCCTTGCTGCGCACGTTGATGCCGCCTACGAGGTCGGCGGCGTTTTCCTTGTCGGCGATCCAGCGCGCGGCGGCGCTGGAGGCACCCTTGGTGCTCAGCGCATAGACACTCGCGCCCTGGGGGCGCGGCGTCATGAAGGCATCGGCGTGGATGCTGATGAACAGGTCGGCCTGCACACGCTGGGCCTTTTGCACGCGCGTGTTCAGCGGCACGAAGAAATCGGCATCGCGCGTCAGGTAAGCGCGCATCGGATTGCCGTTGACGCGTCCGCGGTTGATGCGGTCGCGCAGGCGGTGGGCAATCTGCAGCACCACGTCCTTTTCGCGGGTGCCGCCCGGCCCGATGGCGCCCGGGTCTTCGCCACCGTGACCGGGGTCGAGGGCGACGATGATCAGGCGCTCGGTGGGTGCCTTCTTCGCCGGTGCGGGCGCCTTGCCGGCCGTGGCCGGAGGGGGCGCGGCGGGGGAGAGTGCCGGAGCGGGGGCAGGCGCCTTGGCGGTGGTTGTGCCGCGGTCGCGCTCGGCCTCGCGTTTGGCGATCAGTTGCCCGATCGGGTCGTCGGCGGGCAGGCTGGCCTTCGGGTCGGATGCCTGCCGGGCGGATTCCACCTCGATGCCCAGCAGGCGCGCGGCGCGGGCGCTGGCCTCGTCCAGCTCCGCCATCCGCTCGCGGATGAGCTGGTCCAGCGGGTCGGGCGCCTCGCGCGGATAAAGGTCGATCACCAGCCGGTGCTGGTAGGCCGCCACCGGCGCCAGGTGGAAGATCTGTGGTTCTACCGGCTGCTTGAGGTCCAGCGTCAGCCGCACCTCCCCCTTGGTGACCGGGTCCACCCGGATGGCTGCCACGTTGGGGTCGTCGGCGCGCAGCTTGCTGACGAGCTCGCGCACGCCGTCGTAGAGATCCACGCCCGAGATGTTCAGCTCCATCTGGCGGCCCGATCGCATGGCCGTCTGGCCGACGTCCAGGCGTCCGTCGGACTCGATGGTCAGGCGCGTGTAGTCCTCGGCGGGCCACAGGCGTACCGCGACCACGCTGGCGCCCCAGGCCAGACGCGCGGGGCCCAGCAGCATCACCAGGGTGCCGGCGCCCAGCAGCGGGCGGCGGCGGATCGGCCGCAGCGAGGGGGGGGTCATGCGCGCACCGCCTCCAGCAGGGCCCTTCCCGTGTCGCTGCGCGCGCTCATGCGCACCAGGCGGGGCGGGTCATTGTCGTCGGACAGGTCCATGGCGTCGGGTTCAATGTGGATGTCGGCATCGATGCCGGGCAACAGGCCGGCCGCCTTTTCAGGCCACTCCACCAGCTTGAGCCCGCGACTGGCAAAGAGTTCACGGAAACCTGCATCTTCCCACTCGCGCGGATCGTCGAATCGGTAGAAATCGAAGTGCCAGATGGGCAGGGCGCCCTGGCCATGCACGTGCGGGCTGCCTGCGGCCGTGTGCGGCTCGACAATGGCGTAGGTAGGGCTCTTGATCCGACCGCGCACGCCCAGGGCACGCAGCAGGTAGCGAACAAAGGTGGTCTTGCCGGCGCCGAGGTCGCCGTGCAGCGCCAGCGTGGCGTTGGCGATCGCCGGGCTGGCCGCCAGACGCTGCGCGAAGCTTTCCGTGTCGGCCTCTGAAGACCAGCAGCCGCCCCAGGCATCTGTGTCCCCGGGGTCGGGCATTCCTACAATGCGTGTCACATGCAATCCCGTCTCGATGGAGCGCGGCTGGTCCGGCAACTGCAGGACTGGGGCCGCGAGCTCGCATTCTCCCAAATTGGCGTGGCCGGTGTCGACCTCGGCAGCGCCGAGGCCGGGCTGCTCGCGTGGCTGGAAGCCGGCTTTCACGGGTCGATGGCGTACATGGCCGCGCATGGCCTCAAGCGCGCTCGGCCGGCCGAGCTGGTGCCCGGCACGGTCAGCGTCATCACGGCACGCATGGACTACCTGCCACGCACGGCGTCCGACGACTGGGTGGCAGGCGAATGGCAACGCCAGCAGCGGCCGGGCGAGGCGGTGGTCTCGGTCTATGCGCGAGGGCGCGACTACCACAAGGTGCTACGCAACCGGCTGCAGAAACTGGCAGGACTTCTTGCGGCCGAAGTGGGGCCGCTGGGCCACCGCGTGTTCACCGATTCGGCGCCCGTGCTGGAGGCCGAACTGGCCAGCCGCAGCGGGCAGGGCTGGCGGGGCAAGCACACGCTGATCCTGAACCGCGAGGGAGGGTCGATGTTCTTCCTCGGCGAGATCTACATCGACATGGCCCTGCCACCGACGGCGCCCACCAGCAACCACTGCGGCGCCTGTTCGTCCTGCGTCGCGGCGTGCCCGACACAGGCCATCGTCGCGCCGTACCGGCTCGACGCGCGCCGCTGCATTTCCTACCTCACCATCGAGCTGGACGGGCCGATCCCGTTGGAGCTGAGGCCGCTCATGGGCAACCGCATCTACGGCTGCGACGACTGTCAGCTGGCGTGCCCCTGGAACAAGTTCGCCCGCCGCACCACGCTGCCCGACTTCGATCCGCGGGCGGGCATGAGCGGCGCCACGCTGGCCGAACTCATGCGGTGGGACGAAGCTGAGTTCCTGCGCCGCACCGAAGGCAGCGCGATCCGGCGCATCGGTCATGAGCGCTGGCTGCGCAATGTGGCGGTCGCGCTGGGCAACGCGCTGCGCAGCAACGCCAAAGGGCCCGAGCGACAGTTGTGGCTTCAAGCCCTGCAGGCGCGCGCCGTCCATCCGAGTGCCGTCGTGCGCGAGCATGTGGCCTGGGCGCTGGCGCAGCAGCCGGGTTTGCCACAGGCAGAGGCCTGAGGGGCTGACCGCACCGGGGGGCACCGCTATCATTCCCCCATGAATCCGGTTGTCTCCCTGCATGACACGCTGGCCCGCTGGGGGCGCTCGGCCCTGTCGTCGGTGCTGGCCTGGTGGCAGGTGCTGCACCTGGGGGCCGAGATCATCGTGCTGGCGCTGATGCCGTCGAGCTACCGGCAGCCCTCCATCCGCCATGCCGTGCTGGAAAACATCTACCGCGCGACGGCGCCCCTGATGACCTGGTTCCTGGTGCTGTCGGCGCTGGTGAGTCTGGTGCTGATCCGGATCGTGGTGGCCACAGCCATGAGCTACGGCCTCTCGCAGTACGCGCTGGAGGTGCTGGTGCGCACGCTGGTGCTGGAGCTCATCCCGCTGTATGCGGCGCTGTTTGTGGCGGTCCGCTTCAGCATGCCGGCCGCCCAGCAGGTGCGGCGCCAGCTGGCGCGCTGGAAGGCGGAATCCGGTGTGCCCCGGCATCAGCCGTTGCTGCGCGAGGTGCTGCTGCCGCGCGCGCTGGGCAGCGTGTTTTCGGTGGTGTTGCTGGCTGCCCTCAGTTGCCTGATCGCGCTGGTGCTCACCTACCTGAACGTCTACGGGTTTTCGCCGTGGGGGCTGCCCGCCTACACGCGCAACGTGGGCGCTGTGTTCAGCCCGGCCGTGTCGCTGATCTTCGTGCTCAAGACCCTGTTCTTCAGCCTCGCCGTCGCCTTCGTGCCCATGGCCTCCAGCGCCCAGCCCGACACCGACGGCGGTTACGCCCGGCGCAGCGACATGAGCGAGTTCGCCCGACTGCTCTCGGTCATCCTGCTGCTGGAGGTGATCTCGCTCATGGGCAACTATTACTGACGGAACCTGTCACAACCATACGATGACCCAGACCTCGCCCCCCCAAGATGCCACGCAGGAGCCGGTGCGCAACCTGGAGTTCAAGGCGGCCCTGCTGCTGATGCTGATGCTGGTGCTGGTGGTCGGCTCGGCGCTGTACGTGATGTATGCCCGCGGCATGTTCGAGCGCACGCAGCGGCTCGTGCTCATTTCCGACGATTCGGAAGGCGTCGTGGTCGGCATGGACATGACCTTCGCGGGTTTTTCCATCGGACGCGTCTCGCGCATCGAACTGGCCGAGGACGGCAACGTGCGCATCCTGGTGGACGTGCCGGTCAAGGATGCGAAATGGCTGCGCTCTTCCAGCGTGTTCACCATGGAAAAGGCCCTGGTGGGCGGCACCAAGATCCGAGCCTACAGTGGCATGCTCTCCGACCCGCCGCTGGAAGACGGCGCCGAGCGCGAGGTGCTGCGGGGCGACGCGGCGGCCGAAATCCCGAAGCTGATGTCGGCGGTGCGCGACCTGCTGGACAACCTCACCGCGATGACGCGCGAGGACGCCCCCCTGTCGCAGACCTTGGCCAACGTGCAGGACGTGACGGGCAGGCTCAAGGGCCCGCAGGGCGGCCTGGGGGTGCTCATGGGCAACGAGGCCGATGCGCGGCAGGTCACGGTGACGCTGGAGCGCGCCAACGCGCTGCTCGCGCGGGTCGATGGGCTTGCCGCACGTGTGGACAGCCTCGTGGCCAATGCCGACAGGCAGGTGTTCGGCCAGGGTGCGCCAGAAGGGCAGGGGGCGCTGGTGCCGGATCTGCGTGCGGCCGTGCAGCAGGTCTCGGGCCTGCTCGGCGAGGCGCGCGGCACCCTCAGGCAGGTCGATGCGCTGCTGGTCGAAGCGCAGGGCATTGCGGCCAACACGCGCACGGCCACCACCGACCTGGATGTGCTGCGGGCGCAGGTCGAAACCAGCTTGCGCAAGGTCGATTCACTGGTCAACGATATCAACCGCCGCTGGCCGTTCGCCCGCGAGACGGAGATCGAACTCAAATGAAGCACACCTGCTCCCTCGCACATCTGCTCACGAGCCGCGCTTTTGCGGGCGCGGCCAGACCATGGCGATGCGCCGCGGTGGCCGTGGCTGTTGCCGTCTCGGGCTGCGCCGGAACGCCGCCACCGGACTGGCAGATGAACGCCAGGTCGGCCATGGACTTGTCGCTGCGGGCCTGGTTCGAGGGCAACCAGCGTGTCGAGGAAGCCGAGTTCCGCCGTGCCGTGCGCGAGGCCTCGGCCTCGGGGCGCCCCGAGCTCGTGCTGCGTTTGCAGCTGATGCGCTGCGCGGCACGTGTGGCCGTGCTCGATGCCGGTGAGGGCGTTTGCCCGACCGATGAGGTGGTGCTGCGCGATGGTGGCGCTGCCGAACAGGCCTACCACCGCTACCTGGCGGGACAGGCCAGTGCCGGGGATGTGGCTTTGCTGCCCGAGGCGCAGCGCCGTGTGGCCACCGCCGGCACGGCCGCTGCAATGGCCGGTATTGAGGATGCGCAAAGCCGTCTGATCGCCGCAGGCGTGCTGCATCGCAGGGGCCTGGCCGGGCCGGAGGTCGTCACCCAGGCCATCGACACGGCATCCGCGCAGGGATGGCGGCGCCCGCTGCTGGCCTGGCTGCATGTGGCACAGGCCCAGGCAAGGGCCGCCGGCGACGAGGCCGAAGTGCAGCGCCTGCAACGCCGCATCGAGGTTGCCGGGGGAGCATCGCTGCCCTGAGCCGAAGGTCCGGATGCACGGACCGCCGATGCATGGGAGACAACCCTTGGCAGACACGTCCGGCACCTCACGCAACTGGTTCGCCCAAGGCGGTCAGGCCTATGCGCGCTTTCGCCCTGCGTACCCGCCTGAACTCGCCCGGTACCTCGCTGCCCTGAGTCCGGATACCGCGCTGGCTGCCGATGTTGGCTGCGGCAACGGCCAGCTCACGACGCAACTGGCCGCCCACTTCGAGCAGGTCATCGGGCTTGACCCGAGTGCCGGCCAGCTTGCCCACGCCATCCCGCATGAGCGCGTGCGCTATGCCTGCGCCTCAGCGGAACAGATGCCGCTGAGGGATGGCTGCGCGAGCCTGGTCACGGCCGCACAGGCCGCCCACTGGTTTGACCTGCCGCGCTTTCATGCCGAGGTGCGCCGCGTGGCGCGCGACGGGGCAGCGGTCGCTCTCGTGTCCTATGGCGTGCTTTGGCTCGACGGGCTTGCGGGGGAGCGCTTCATGCGCTTCTATCGGGACGAGATCGGCCCCTACTGGCCGCCAGAGCGCCGTCTCGTCGACAGCGGCTACGAGGACCTGCCGTTTCCATTTGAGGAACAGCCAACCCCGGCGCTGCACATACGCCAGGATTGGACGCTGGACGAGCTGCTCGGCTACATCGCCACCTGGTCGGCCGTGCGCCACGCACGCGAAGCCGGGCAGGAAGGGCTCCTGCATCGCTTCGCCGACGACCTGAAGTCGCTCTGGGGTGGCGATGCGTCGCTACGCCGCGAGCTGCGCTGGCCCATCCGGATGCGGGTGGGCATCGTGTGAGCGACGGCTTGGCGACAGTGGATGGCGGGCGAGAAAAGAAAAAAGGGCACGGAGATCATCCGTGCCCTGGCATTTGGTGGTGGATTCTACCGGAACCTTGAACCGCTTATCTTCAACGATGCCGAAACGTCCCCATAGAAGTGGGTATCGGCGCGCTGGGCAGGGACATATGCGTGACCCGCTGATGCTCGCATTGCGCTGAGACTGCACGGAGGCCTTGCCGAGGACTTGGCTTCGCGGTCGACGTCACGCCTGAATGCGTTGCCTTCAACCACGAACGGAGTCAACCATGCAGAAGATGATGATGAACGAAAACGAGCTGGCCACGCGCTGGAACATCAGCCCCAAAACCCTTCAACGCTGGCGCAGCGAGGGACGCGGACCTCGATTCATGAAAATGTCCAAGCGCGTCGTGTACCCGATTGACGAAGTCCTCGATTTCGAGTCCCAAGCCCTTCGGGCATCAACTTGGGAGAGCGCCTCCGACGTCGTCCTCCCGAGCGGCTCGAAGTTTATGGACCCGCGCGAGATTTCGTACGTGACCGGGCTGCCCCTGTACATCTTCACGCAAAAACAGATGCGGGACGCCTTGGGCATCCCGTATCGTCGGGTTCAGAAACTCATCCGGTGCGACCGCGACGAGGGGATGGCGTGGGCCCAGCGCTGGGGGCAGGACGCCAAGGATCACGGCATCGATGTGAAGGCCGATCCCGCAAGCCAGAGC
>JAEZLX010000026.1 GCA_023415035.1 Pseudomonadota bacterium
GTCCCACCACCTGGGCTACGCACTTGGCAGCACCCGCCCCGAGGAGGCCGCCAACCAGCGCAACGGCAAGTCCGCCAAGACGGTGCTGACCGAAGACGGGCCGCTGCGCATCGAGGTGCCACGGGACCGGGCAGGCTCCTTCGAGCCCATCCTGATCCCCAAGCACGAGCGGCGCTTCACCGGCTTTGACGACAAGATCGTGGCCATGTACGCGCGCGGCATGACCGTGCGCGAGATCCAGGGCTTCCTGGCCGAGCAGTACGGCACCGAGGTCAGTCCCGAGTTCATCAGCTCGGTCACCGATGCCGTGATGGCCGAGGTCACGGCCTGGCAGGGTCGGCCCCTGGAGCCGATGTACCCGGTGGTGTTCTTCGACGCGCTGCGCGTGAAGATCCGCGAGGACGGCGTGGTGCGCAACAAGGCCATCTACCTGGCGCTGGGTGTGCTGCCCGATGGCACGCGCGACATTCTGGGCCTGTGGATCGAGAACACCGAGGGAGCCAAGTTCTGGATGAAGGTGTTCAACGACCTCAAGACACGCGGCGTGGCCGACATCCTGATCGCCGTCACCGACGGCCTCAAGGGCATCCCCGAGGCGCTGGCGGCGGTGTTCCCGGCTACCACGCTGCAGACCTGCATCGTGCATCTGATCCGCAACAGCCTGGACTACGCGAGCTGGAAGGACCGCAAGGCGCTGGCAGCGGCCTTGAAGCCGATCTACACGGCACCCAGTGCGGAGGCGGCAGCGGCCGAGCTCGATGCCCTGGAGGCCGGCCCCTGGGGGAAGAGGTTCCCCACCGTCGTGGCGACCTGGCGCCGTGCCTGGGACCGCGTGATTCCCTTCTTCGCCTTCAGTCCGGCGGTGCGCCGCGTGATCTACACGACCAACGCCATCGAGAGCCTGCACAGCAGGCTGCGCAAGATCATCAAGACGCGCGGTCACTTCCCCAGTGACGATGCCGCCACCAAGCTGCTGTGGCTGGCGCTGCGCAACATCACGGCCGACTGGGGACGGGCAGCCAAAGAATGGAAGGAGGCCATGAACCAGTTCGCCATTGCCTACGGCGAACGCTTCACACGACCTGCCGCGTAATATGTGGCGCGGGTCCATCTGAATGGATGGACCCTACACGGAGCCTTGAACACAGAAATTCAGACAGCCCCTCTGTCGGAGGCAAGCAGCTTGTAACCGGCGTACTTCATGAAGAACTCTGGGCCGGTCATGCCTGCCTCCCGATGAAAGGCACAAAGCAAGTCGCACGGTTGCGCTCAGACCAGTATGGTCCGCGCCAGGCGGCCTCCACGGGTATGAGGGCGTTTTGTTCGTTTTGCCACAGATGAATAGGGATTGGCCGCATTGGCCGTCCTTTATCGTCGATGACGCCATCAAGATGCGATTCTTCGAGGATCCACGAATGGACCAGGCCGTAGCCGCTTGTCCTTTTTTTTCCGATGAACTTGATGTCTTGGAGTGCGCACAGCGCAGAATCGGCGTCCCCCTTGGCGTACCAGCGCAAAGTAGGAGTGGCGATGGCTGTGTATGTGCTCAAGACATTACCGCCATCGCACCGTCTTTTCTGGCCGATGCTGATGTCGCCATCGCGGGTATTCGATGCCATCACCTCGGCCAAGGGTGCTGCTCGGTTGCGTGCCATCATCGATGCCACATATGATGCAGCGTGAGTTTTTGAGTCTGTGGCTGCAAAAGCGGCGCTGGCGCTGTAAATGCCGTCGCTTCGAAGATGAAGGATGTCACTGACTTGACTTCCTCCCCGGTCTGAAGGCCGGGGATTCCTACGGTGCTCATGAGGACAAGGCCCCATGAGAAACTTCGGTGGGTTCCTGCTTCACCGAGCCTGCACCGCCGAAGTGGTGTCTGACGTGCTCTCCACAGGCTATCCGGGCGAGCCCCGCCCTTCGTATGTTCTTGCCGGCGTTCTGGTCGGCTTGTTCCTCATGCCCACACTTGAGGCAGCAGAACTTGTCTGGTGTTCGCCGATTCCCGGCTTCCACATGCCCACAGGCACTGCAAGTCGTGCTGGTATGTGCGGGGTCCACGGCAACCACCAGCCCCCCGCGCCACTCGGCCTTGTACTCCAGCATGGACCTCAACATGAACCAGCCCTGGTCGAGGATGGCCTTGTTGCGCCGGCGTGGGTTCACCTTGGCCGCGGTCATCACCTGGACCTTCAGATCCTCGATACAAATGACACCGTAGTCCCGCGTGATGTGGTTCGACACCTTGTGCAAGAAGTCGGCCCGGGTGTTGGCCACGCGCTGGTGGCATCGAGCGAGTCGATGACGGGCCTTCGCTCTGTTGCGAGAACCCTTCTTCTTGCGCGAGAGACAACGCTGATAGTGCTTCAGTCGGCGCTCGGCGGCGCGGTAGGCGTTGAGCGTCCGCACCATGGCCCCGTCCTGCCCGATGAGCAGCGCCCAGTTCTGCCGGGCTCCCATGTCCAGCCCTACCTCGCGCTGCTGGTGTTCGTGGACAGGGATCTGAACCTCGCGTGCGGTCTGGATACTAATGAACCACCGCCCGCAGCGCTCGGTGATGGTGAGATTGCGCAGCTCGCCCAGCACTGCCCGAGATTTGCGGTAGCGCACCCACCCCAGCTTGGGGATGAAGATTCGGGCGTTGGGCTGGTCCAGCTTGAATTGCTTGGGGTCCGGGAAGCGCAGGCCTTGGGTCCGATCGCGGCCCTTGAACTTCGGGAACCCCGCCTTCTTGGCGAAGAAGCGCTTGTACGCTTCCTCCAGGGCCTTGAGGGTCTGCTGCTGGGCGTGGACGGGAGCGAGCTTGAGCCAGGGTGTCCCGGGATCGTTGCGCCAGGCCGTGAGCAGTTTGCACAGGCCGGCATACCCCAACTTCTTCTCACCAGCCTCTCGCAAGGCCTGCTGATGCTCCAGCGCCCGGTTCCAGACCCAGCGGCAAGCGCCGGCAAATCGCCCGAGCGCCCGAGCCTGAGCACCATCGGGCATCAGCTCGAACTTGTACGCTTGCAGGCGAGTGCTGGACATAAACACATGATACGGGTGTGCACAGGAAGTTCAACCCACATGCACGCCTGGCGGCGTGGCGCTATCCTTCCCCGCCCTGAACGGCGGGGATTGTCGCGCAACTGGTCATACTGGAAAGGGTTGTTTGAATGAGGGCCGCTGACGCATGGGGTATCAATACCACCCCGACGACATGCACATTTTCCGGGCTGTCGCGGCCACAAAAGCAAAGGGAGTTTCGATGACACCAGAAGAAATATTACAAGGCATCCAGCAGCGGGCCACCGACCGGGAGCTTGTCGGCAGGCCGCGTGACCTCTACAAAAAGACGCTTGAGCTACTGGAAGATGTGGCCTTGCAGCGCATCCCCGCTGACGTGCTGTTTGTGGAAACCGTGCGCGTTCTGATGCTGCTGCGCGACGAGAAGCTGGCCCGCATGGCTTCACTGTTGGATGCCTTGGATCGTACCGAGGGCGCATTGCCTCTTTCATCGGAGGCCATCGTCACACTAATAAGCCAGCACCTTGCCTGCAAGAACGCCAGCCGCTTGCCGGTGCTGGTTGTCGCAGCCGCCTACGAGGCCGCAGGGGCGCGACTGTCTGAAAGCATGTTGCCCCTGAACTCGCACAATGCCGCCGATCTTCAAACTGGATCATTGGGCGACGTGGAAATCTGTTTGATGGGCGAGGATTCGGTTGTCACCGCCTACGAAATGAAGATGAAGCGTGTCACTCAAGACGACATCGACGCGGCAGTTACCAAGATAGCTAGGTCGCCGAACAAGATTCACAACTACCTGTTTGTCACCACGGATGTGATCGACCCACTTGTGGCCGAGTACGCCGCGACGTTCTACGAGAAAACGGATGGCACCGAGATTGCCATTCTCGATTGCATCGGGTTCTTGCGGCACTTCCTGCACCTGTTCCATCGTATCCGGGTGGATTACCTCAACGCCTACCAGACGCTGGTCTTGAATGAACCGGATTCGGCAGTCAGCCAGACTCTGAAAGAGGCGTTTCTGGCGCTGCGACAGGCCGCAGAAAGCGGCGAGTGATTCAGCATGGGGCAGGTGCGAATATCAAATTGGGCCGCTCAGGACGCGGAGCGGCACTTGCGCCAGTCGTGCAGAGTCATGGCGCGGCTGATTGTCGAGCATGGCCCCTGCCCTCTTGCTAATCTTGAGTTTCGGCCATTTCAGACGTTAGCCAATTCGATCATCAGTCAGCAGCTATCAGCCAAGGCCGCCGACACGATAGAGCGCCGAGTGCAGGCCATCGTACCCGGCTTCACTCCTGCCGAGTTTCTGGCAGTCCAGCCCGAGGCTCTACGGGCTGCCGGGCTTTCATCGGCCAAGGCTCGCTACATCCTTGAACTGGCTCAGCGTGTTAGCGATGGGCGGCTGAACCTAGAGGCAATGCAGGAAGCGCCAGATGCGGACGTTATCGCTGCACTGGTGGATCTTCCCGGCATCGGTCAATGGACGGCGGAAATGTTCCTGATCTTCGGCCTTCGCAGGCCGGACGTTTTGTCTTTGGGGGACGCCGGTTTGCAGCGAGCGGCCCGATTGCTGTTTGGGGATGATGCAAAGCTAGAGCGCGTGGGGCAGTCGTGGCAGCCCTTTCGTTCTGTGGCGTCTTGGTATCTCTGGCGGCATTTGGACGCTTGATCGTCCCCCGCTACGAACCCCGCGTGCGGTTTTTTATGGGCTTCTTCATGATCGATCAAGAACCGGCTTTTCTGGAGGACGATGCGCCGGCCGATCCCCCTCCCTTCATCACAACCACCAACGCTCGCGAGCTGTACGACCTGCGACCCGGTGAAACCGTGGCCGATGCAGCCGCCCGCAAGGCGCGAGTGAATGTCTGCCACGCTGGGCAGTTTGGGCAACGTCATGCAGCAACCTTCCGGGAAGCTGCGGACAGCCCCAATTCGGCCTCTACGGCCGCGTCGATCTCTTCGAGGGTGGGGAACTCCGACACACGGCAGCCGATGGCTTCGATGATGTTCATCGAGGGCAGCGGCAGGGAGCGCAACTCGCCCGCGTTGATCTGAGTGCTTCCAGCGATGGCCCGAAGGTGGCGATCCACCACACTGCTGGCCAGCAGCGCAGACAGCCCGCGTACCTCAGAATGGGACATACGGCCGCCAGGCCAGGAAGCAGGATTCAATCAGGCCGGCCAGAGGCTGTGTCTGAGGGTCATGAGGCTATACCCTTCTACTACCCTTCTACTCTGTCGGTCGGGAAAAGAAAAAGCGCTTACTGAGGAATCCTCTGTAAGCGCTTGATTTTGTTGATAATTTTTTGGTGGGCCCTGAGTGACTCGAACACTCGACCTACGGATTAAGAGTCCGCTGCTCTACCAACTGAGCTAAGAGCCCGACGAAGACTTGAATTCTAGCACGAATTTTTTTGTGGATTCAAGCCTGCACGCGATTTTTTCGAAGCAAGGTGGCGGCGCATTCCGTACCATCGGGGCATGAATCGACTGAAGAACGAATGGCGCCGCCTGTATGCGGTGGGTGAAGACGGAGGGCTGGTGGGCGAGGGTGGCGTCGTGCGCGCCGCGGTCATTGAACTCGGCCGGCCGGCCGATTGGGGGCAACTCGCGCCTCTGTGGCAGGGCGTGCAGATCGACCTGGACTGGCCTGCGCCGGGCATCTCGGTCAATGGGAAGGACGCCTATCAACTCTGGTTTTCGCTGCCGCGCGCCGTTCCCGCTGATCAGGCACAGGCCTTGATGCGCGAGCTCATGCGGCGATTCCTGCCGGAGGTGCCGCCTTCAAGGCTGGCGTGTTGGCCGCAGGTGAAGGACGGGCAGGTGGAACATGCGCCTGCGGTTCCCCGCGCGATGCTGGGCGGCGAGCGCTGGTCTGCGTTCGTCGCGCCGGATCTGGCGGCGGTCTTCGGTGACGAGGCCGCGCTGGACCTGCCACCCGGGGATGAGGCGCAGGCCGACCAGCTGGCGCGACTGTCGACCATCCCTGCGCAGGCGCTGGCCGCATTGCCATGGCCGCCCCAGGTTCAGGACACGGTGGTGCGACCGGTGCAGGCGCAGACAGACTCGGCGTGTTCGTTGCGGCCAGCCCCTATGTACGGATTCCAGGACCCGCATCAGTTCCTGCTCGCCGTGATGAACGACCCGTCCGTGGACATGGCCCAACGCATCGAAGCAGCGAAGGTGCTGCTGATGGCGAAACAGCCCTAAGAAGTGGAGAGGGCTGTCAGAGCCCGTGCTGCTGGCGCACATGGGCCAGCAGTTCGGTGCAGCAGTCCTCGATGATGTCGAGCACACGCTCGAAGCCGCCTGCACCGCCATAGTAGGGGTCGGGCACCTCGCGGGCGCTCACGTGGCGCGCGTGCGTGGTCAGAAGCCGCACCTTGGAGCGGTCTTGGACGGGGCAGATGATCAGCGTGTCGCGCAGGTTGGCTTCGTCCATGACGAGCACGTGGTCGGCACGGGCACAGTCATCGGCACCCAGGCGGCTGGCACGCAGTGACGACAGGTCATAGCCGCGCCGTGCGGCGTGCTGCTGGCTGCGCTCGTCGGGCGGAGTACCGATGTGGTAGCCGTGCGTGCCCGCCGACGACACCCGGATGCGGTCCATCAGGCCGGCCTTTTGGACCATGTGTTCGAAAACGCCGTGCGCGGTCGGGCTGCGGCAGATGTTGCCCATGCAGACGAAAAGCACGTGCACCGATGCCATCGGGCCGCTCATGCCTTCTTCTCCAGGCCCTTGGCCACGGTTTTGCCCAGTTCCACGCCCCACTGGTCGTAGGCGTTGATGCCCCAGATCGCGGCTTGCGTGAACACCTTGTGCTCGTACAGGGCGATGAGCGCACCGAGGCGATGCGGGTCGAGGCGGTCAAGCCAGATGATGCTGTTGGGCACGTTGCCCTCGAAGCTGCGCTGGGTTGCGAGTGCGCGGGCTTGTGTTTCGTCCAGGCCTTCGGCCCGCAGGGCCTTCAGCGTATCGGCAGCGTCACGGCCTTCGGCCAGGGCCTGCGCCTGAGCGCACAGGTTGAGGTTGACCACGCGGTGGTGCTCGGCGGCCAGGGGCAGCGGGGTGTCATCGGATTCAACGCCGATGAACTCCACCGGCACACGGTGAGTGCCCTGATGCAGCAGCTGGAAGTAGGCGTGCTGTCCGTCGATGCCCAGGCCGCCCCAGAGGATGGGGCCGGTGGCCGTTTCGCAGGGCTGGCCATCCTGGCGCGTGCGTTTGCCGTTGGATTCCATGTCCATCTGCTGGACGAAGGGCGTGAAGCGCACCAGCCGGCTCGGGTAGCACGAGAGCAGCTGGGTCGGGCAGCCGAGGAAGTTGCGGTTCCAGATGCCGCTGAGCGCCAGCAGGACCGGCAGGTTGCGCTCCAGTGGGGCGCTGCGGAAATGTGCGTCCATGGCGCGGCCGCCGGCCAGGAACTCGCGGAACGCGGCGGAGCCGATGGCGATAGCGAGTGGCAGGCCCAAGGCCGACCAGACGGAGTAGCGGCCTCCGACCCAGTCCCAGAAGGTGAAGGTGTGGTCGTCGGGATAGCCGACAGCGCGCGAGCGCTCGGGCGAGGCCGTGATGGCGACCAGGTGGGCGCTTTGCGCGGCATCGCTGATGCCGCCGTCTTCCAGCCAGCGCCGCGCCGTGGCGGCGTTGGTCATGGTCTCCTGGGTCGTGAAGGTCTTGCTGGCGACGATGAGCAGCGTGGTGGCTGGGTTCAGGTCACGCAGCGTGGCGTACACGCCCCAGGCGTCCGGGTTGCTGATGAAGTGCACGCGCGGACCGTTGATGCAACTGGGTGCCAGGGCCTCGGTCGCCATGCGCGGGCCGAGGTCGGAGCCGCCGATGCCGATGCTGACCACATCGGTGAACACTCGGCCGGTGCTGCTCTTCACATCGCCCTGGCGGACGCGGTCGGCAAAGATGCAGACGCGGTCGAGCTCGTGCTGAACCATGTTCTGGATGTCTGTCCCCCAGGGAGCCGCATCGCCGGTGGCACCGGGTGCGCCGCGCAGGGCCACGTGCAGCACGGCGCGACGTTCGCTCAGATTGATGATGTCGCCGCGGAACATGGCATCGCGGTGCGACTCGACGCCGGCTTCGCGCGCGAGCTCCACCAGGGCGGTCAGGGTGTCCTGGTCGAAGGCCTGGCGGCGGTAGTCGAGCGCGATGCCCGTGCCTTCCGCGCTGGCGCGGTATTGCTCACGGTCGCCATGGCGCAGGCGTTCGCGCAAGTGCGCCTGGGGCTTCGCGGCCATTTCGGCCAGCCTGCGCCAGGCGGAAAGGTTCATGGGGTTGACACTGCTGAACATGGTTGTCGGTATTGTCGTCATGCCGGCGCCAGCGGGTAGAGGCCGTCGCTGCGCAAAATCAGCACACGGTCCGCGCGCGCGGCGGCGGTCTGGGAGTGTGTCACCAGAATCAGGGAGCACGCATTTTCCCGCACCTGGCTGACAAGCAGGTCCATGACCTGTTCGGCGGTTGTCGGGTCGAGGTTGCCCGTGGGTTCGTCGGCCAGCAGCAGGCGGGGGCGGTGCACAAGCGCGCGGGCGATGGCCACGCGCTGCAGTTGCCCACCTGACAGCTGCGCGGGCAGACGCCCGCCGAGGCCCTCCAGCCCCACATCCGCCAGCATGCGGTCCACGCGGACAGAGTCGGGCCTGTCCAGCAGCATCAGCGGCAGGGCCACGTTCTGGTGAACACTGAGGTGGGGCAGCACGTGGAAGGCCTGGAACACGAAGCCCAGCGCGGCGCGGCGCCAGTGGGCGCGCGCGGCTTCGTCCAGTCTGCCGATGTCCACGCCATCGTGAAGCACCAGGCCTGACTGCCAGTCGTCCAGACCGGCCATGCAGTTGAGCAGGCTGGATTTGCCCACGCCCGATTCGCCCACGATGGCGACGAACTCGCCATCGGCGACCGTCAGGTCGATGCTGCTGAACACGGGCGAGTCGCCGTACCGCTTCGAGAGGCGTTCGATGCGTAGGCTCATGTGCTGCTTGCCTCCATCAGGTGACTGACGTGTTGCAGCACGCGGGCCAGCGCATCGGGGGCGTCGCAGGCCAGGGCAACGCGCTCGGGCATGGAGCGCAGCCAGGTGATCTGGCGCTTGGCGAGCTGGCGCGTGGCAAAGATGCCGCGGTCGCGCGTGAGGCGGGTCTGCTCTTCGGTCAGCGCGGTGTCTCCGGCGGCGTCCAGTGCTTCCCACACCTGGCGGTAGCCCACGCAGCGCATGGAGGGTAGGTCGGCGTGGAGGTCGCCGCGCGCGCGCAGGCGACGGACTTCATCGACCAGACCATCGGCCAGCATGGCGTCGAAACGCTGTGCGATGCGCGCGTGCAGCCAGGCGCGGTCGGCGGGCTCCAGGCTGATCAGGGCATCGGGGCCGACGGGGTTGTCGTGGGCGCGCCGCGTCTGGTGAAAGGCCGAGATCGGCTGGCCGGTGACCGCGTGCACTTCCAGGGCGCGCTGGATGCGCTGCGCATCGGCGGGGGCCAGTCTTGCCGCTGTCACCGGATCGACGCGGGCGAGTTCGGCGTGCAGGGCTGGCCAGCCTTCGGCCCGTGCCCGTGCCTCGATGGCGGCGCGCACCTCGGCATCGGCGCGCGGCATGTCGTCCAGCCCTTCCATCAGCGCCTTGAGGTACAGCATGGTGCCGCCCACCAGCAGCGGCATCCGCCCACGTTCGCGGATCTCGGCCATCAGTTGGGTGGCGTCGGCGACGAACTCGGCGGCGCTGTAGGCCTGCAGCGGGTCGCGGATGTCGATGAGGTGGTGCGGAACGAGCGCGCGCTCTTCGGCCGTGGGCTTGGCGGTGCCGATGTCCATGCCCCGGTACACCAGCGCCGAATCGACGCTGATGATCTCCACCGGCCAGCGCCGGGCGATTTCCAGGGACGCCGCACTCTTGCCGCTGGCCGTGGGGCCAGCGAGCACGATGCAGGCGGGAATACGGCGGCGGTTTTCCATCAGCTGCCCGAGGCGTTGGCCGCCGTGACACGGCGGGGGGACGTATGGACGGCACCGTGGCGTTGCACCAGTGTCCAGGCGATGAGGGCGATGCACACGCACCAGAACCACACGCCGTTGGTCAGTGGCAGCACCGAGCCGCGCCCGTCTGCGATGCCCGCGAGACTGCGGCCGAGCCAGCCGCCCATCACGAAAGCGAACACCATCATCAGGAAGCCACTCATTGCCGATGCGGCGCCCGCGGCATGCGGGAAAGGGCTGACACAACCGCTCTGGCCGCAGGGCTGGTGCACACCGTGCGCCATTGCGAACAGATAGTAGGGAAGGATGATCGCTGCCACGTTCCGGATGCCGGCGAGCGCCAGCACACCCATCAGTGTGCCCGCCGTCAGCGTGCAAAGGCCTGCCAGCGCCACCGTGCGGCGCACGCCCAGGCGCGGCAGCAGCCAGCGGCAGAGAAAGGTGCCGATGATGTAGGAGAACGAGCCCGAGAACATGATCAGCCCATACGTGGTACCGGAGACACCAAGCACCTGGATGAACACGAAAGAGGACGCGGCCAGGAAGGTGAAAAGGCCGCTGTACGAGGCGGTGGCCAGCAGGGTGAAGGCCCAGAAGGTGGGGTGGCGCAGGATGCCGCGCCAGGTGCCGAGCAGTGTTGCCGGGTTGAGCGCGTCGGGGTTGCGCTGCGCGAGCGTTTCCTCGAACCGCCAGGCCAGCAAAGCCAGGGTGACGGCGCTGAACACGGCCAGCACCATCAGTGTCACGCGCCAGCCGGCGTATTGGGCCAGCAGTCCGCCCAGCGGGCTACAGGCGCAGGCAATCACGCCCAGGCCTGTGAGGCCCTTGGACATGATGCGGGCACCCTCGGCAGGCGCATACAGGTCACGCACGATGGCGCGCGCGCACATCACCGCGGCGCCCATGGCGATGCCCTGCAGGACGCGCCAGCCGATGAGCTGTCCGATCGAGCCGGAAAACGCGCTGCCCACCGAGGCCGCCACGTAGAGGGCCGTTCCCCACAACAGCACGGGCC
>JAEZLX010000050.1 GCA_023415035.1 Pseudomonadota bacterium
TTCTTCCACAAGTTCGCCGGCAAGGACATCGAGGACAAGCGCCCGCGTGACCGCTACGCCGCCGAGTCGCGCCGTCTGCTGGGCGTGCTCGACCGCCATCTGAAGGGCAAGGACTGGATCATGGGAAGCGACTACAGCATCGCCGACATCGCCATCTTTCCCTGGGTGCGCAACCTCGTGGGCTTCTACGGCGCGGGCGATCTGGTCGGCTACCAGGAGTTCAAGGAAGTCGACCGCGTGCTGCAAGCCTTCACCGCACGCCCCGCGGTCCAGCGCGGCCTGACGATTCCAGGCTGAGCCCGGCGGTCTGGCCCAGCAGCGGCGCAGGGGGGTGTCCCTATCTTCTCCAGAAGGCCGCCGTGAACAACACCAGGAAGGACAGCAGCTCCAGGCGTCCGAGCACCATCGCGAAGCTCAGGATGCCCAGCTGCAGGTCGGTGAGCACACCGTAGTGCCCCGTCGGCCCCACCGCCCCGAGACCGGGTCCGATGTTGTTGAGGGTGGCCACCACGGCCGAGAACCCCGTGACGATGTCCATCCCGGTGAACAGCAACAGCATCGTCAGCCCCATGGTGGCGGCCCCATAGATGAGCATGAAGCCCAGCACCGCGTTCATCACCTGGGGCTGCACCACCTGTCCGCCCAGCGTCACCGGATTGACCACGCGCGGATGCACGATGCGCACCAGCTCGCGCCGTGCCTGCTTCACCAGCAGCAGCATCCGCACGAGCTTGATGCCGCCGCCGGTCGATCCGGCACAAGACACGAAGGTGCCCAGGAACATCATCAGCACCGGCGCGAACACCGGCCAATGGCCGTAGTCGGTGGTGACGAAACCCGTGGTGGTCGCCACCGAGATCACATGGAAAGCGCTCTGCCGCAGCGCATCGACCGGATCGTCGTACACGTCGTGCACCAGAAGCAGAACGGCCACCAGCACCACCGCCAGTGCCAGTATCGTCACGTAGGAGCGGATCTCGCGGTCACGCGTGAGCGGCCGCAGCGTGCGGTTGCGCAGCACGATGAAGTAGCGCACGAAGCTGATGCCCGAGATCGCCATGAAGAACATGGACACGTATTCCACGCGCTCGGAGCGGAAAAAGCCCAGGCTCTCGTCGTGCGAGGAGAAGCCGCCCAGACCCATGGTGGTGCACGAATGCATGAAGGCATCGGCCCAGCCCATGCCGGCCCAGCGGTAGGCCAGCAGGCAGGTACCCGAGAGCAGGAAGTACACGGCCCACAGGCCGCGCGCCGTCTGGGCGATCCGCGGCGTGAAGCGCGTGTCCTTCATCGGCCCGGGCGTCTCGGCCTTGTATAGCTGCACCCCCCCCAGACCCAGCAGCGGCAGCACCGCCACCACCAGCAGCATGATGCCCAGACCGCCGATCAGCTGCAGGAAGCAGCGCCAGACATTGACCGACAGCGGCAGCGCGTCGAGCCCGAGCAGCGCGGTGGCACCCGTCCCCGTGAGCGCGCTCATGGCCTCGAAATAGGCCTGGCTCCAGGTAATGCGGGGCACGGTGAACATGAGCGGCACCGCCGAGAAAGCCGGCAGCAGCAGCCAGACCATGTTCACCAGCAGGAAGCCATCCTTGGGCAGCAGTTCGCGCTGGTGCTCGCGCGTCGCGGCCCACGCCAGCGCACCGCAGATGAGCGCCAGGCCGAACGAGGCCTCCCAGACGAAACGGTAGCCCTCCTGGTCCTCGAACCAGGCCCAGCCCAGCGGCACCAGAAAGGCGAACGAGAACGCCATCAGCACGCGCGAGAACACGTGAAGGGCGGGCAGGATGCTGATCATGTTCAGCCGAAAAAAGTGGCCCCGACCTGGAACAGGCGCTCGACGTCGCGCACCTGCCGCTTGTCCGGGATGAACATGATGAGGTGGTCGTCCGCCTCGATCAGGGTGTCATGGTGGGGCATCAGCACCTGCGAGTCCTTGCCATGGCCCCGCACGATCGCGCCCAGCCGGGTGCCGGGCGGCAACTTGATCTCCTCGACGCGCCGCCCCACCAGCTTCGATGTCTTGACGTCGCCACGCGCCACGCCCTCCAGGGCCTCGGCCGCGCCGCGCCGCAGGCTGTGCACGGCCGCCACGTCGCCGCGGCGCAGGTGTGCCAGCAGCTCACCGATCACGGTCTGGGCCGGCGACACCGCGATGTCGATGGTGCTGCCCTGCATCATGTCGGCATAGGCACGGCGGTTGATGAGTGACAGTACCCGGTTTGCCCCCATGCGCTTGGCCAGCATGGCCGACAGGATGTTGTCCTCGTCGTCGCTCGTGAGCGCGAGGAACATGTCCATCTCGCCCACGTTTTCCTCGAACAGCAGATCTTCGTCGGCGCCGTCGCCCTGCAGCACCAGCACCTCGGAAGGCAGCTGGCTGGCCAGGTATTCGCAACGCACCCGGTCTCGCTCGATGATCTTCACCTCGCACTGTCCGATCAGGCTGCGCGCCAGCCGCAGGCCCACTCGCCCGCCCCCGGCAATCATCACGCGCTGCACCGGCTTGTTCACCGGATGGATGGCGGCCAGCACCTGGCGGATGCGGCGCGTGTCCGCCAGCACGAACACCTCGTCACCCGGCAGGATGCGCGCGTTCGGCGAAGCCTCCATCTCGGTGTCCAAGCGGTACAGGGCCACGATCCGCATCGGCGCGTGCGGAAAGCGCTCGCGCAGCTCGCCGATGGTGTGTCCCACCACTTTCCCGCCCGCAGCAGCACGCACCACGATCAGCGCGACGCGCTGCTGCGAGAACTCGACCACCTGCAGCGCCTCGGGGTAGTTGATGAGCTTGTGGATATAGCGGGTGACCGATTCCTCCGGGCAGATCACCCGGTCCACCGCAAAGCCGTTCTTGCCCAGCAGGTTCTCGTCGTCCGTGAACTCGTTGGAGCGCAGTCGCGCAATGGTGGTGGGCACCGTGAACACATCGTGCGCCACCTTGCAGACCACCAGGTTCACCTCGTCGGCCGCCGCGCAGGCGATCAGCATGTCGGCGTCGCGCGCACCCGCTTCCTGCAGCACCGAGGGCAGCGTGCCGTTGCCGACCACGCCGCGCAGGTCGAGCTTTTCCTCCAGCAGGCGCAGCCGCGCCGGGTCCTGGTCGATGACGGTGATGTCGTTCTGTTCCGACACCAGGCTTTCCGCCACGTTTTCGCCGACCCGGCCCGCACCCAGGATGATGATCTTCATGACAGGAATTATCGCCCCGGCAGGGCCTGCGGCGCCCTCCGCTTCAGGCCGGTCCTCCGCCGTGTCTGCTCACAGCGCCCGCGAGATGAGGATTTTCTGCACGTCGCTGGTGCCTTCGTAGATCTGGCACACGCGCACGTCGCGCCAGATGCGCTCCAGCGGGAAATCGTTCACATAGCCGTAGCCGCCGAGCGTCTGGATCGCGGCCGAGCAGACCTGCTCGGCCACCTCGCTCGCGAACAGCTTGGCCATGGCCGCCTCCTTCAGGCACGGCTGCCCGGCATCGCGCAGCGCCGCCGCATGCCAGATGAGCTGGCGCGCGGCCTCCAGCCGCGTCGCGCACTCGGCCAGCCGGAACGACACCGCCTGGTGGTTGATGATAGCGGTGCCGAAGCTCTGGCGCTCCTTGGCATAGGCAATCGCCACGTCGAGCGCGCTGCGCGCCATGCCCACGCTCTGCGCGGCGATGCCGATGCGCCCGCCTTCGAGCGAGGACAGCGCGATCCGGTAGCCCTCGCCCTCCTCGCCGATGCGGTTTTCCACCGGCACGTGGCAGTTCTCCAGCCGTATCTGTGCCGTGTCGCTGCTGTGCTGGCCCACCTTGTCCTCAAGCCGCTCGACGTGCCAGCCCGGGTTGTCCGTCGGCACCAGGAAGGCGCTCATGCCCTTCTTGCCCGCGCCCTTGTCGGTCACGGCGATCACCACCGCGGCCTGGCCGTTCTTGCCGCTGGTGATGAACTGCTTGACGCCGTTGATCACGTACTCGTCGCCCTCGCGCACCGCCGTGGTCCGCAGGCCCGAGGCGTCCGAGCCCACCTGCGGCTCGGTCAGGCAGAACGCGCCCAGAATGTCGCCTCGCGCGGCCGGCGCCAGCCAGCGCTGCTGCTGTGCGGGCGTGCCGTAACGCAGCAAGATGGCGTTGTAGGGACAGTTGGTGACACTGATCGCGGTGCTGGTGCCGCCGTCGCCTGCCGCGATCTCTTCCAGCACCACCGCCAGCGTGAGGTAGTCCAGTCCCGCACCGCCCAGTTCCTCCGGCACACAGATGCCATAGGCGCCCAGCTCGGCCAGCCCCCTGTGCGCCTCCTTCGGAAAAGTGTGCTCGCGGTCCCAGCGCGGCGCGTTGGGCCACAGCTGCTCCTGGGCGAACGCCCGCACGGCGTCGCGGATCATGATCTGGTCCTCGTTCAACAGCATCCCTTTGTCTCCTTCGGTATGGTCTCTTGTGCCAGCCGCCTCACCAGCTCTCGGCCCGGCGCCCGTCGTGGTGGATAAGGCGTCCGTTGTCCTCGGCCGAAACACCCGCCAGCGCCTTGCGCATGCCCTGCACGCTCTGCTGCACCGTCAGCGGGGCCGAGGTGCCGCCCATGTCGGTCTGCACCCAGCCCGGGTCGAGCAGCACCAGGCGCGCGCCAGGGTAGTCGAACCGGGCACTGGACACCGCCATGTTCACCGCTGCCTTGCTCACCCGGTACAGCCACGCACTGCTGCCGGGCACCGGCCCGATGAGGCTCATGGAGCTGGAGATGGCCCCGAACACCCCGCCCGCAGACTGCACCATCGGCATCACCTGTGGCAATGCCTGCATCAGCCCGAGCACGTTCGTGTGCATCAGGCGGTCGAACGCCTGCTGGGTGGGCGGTGTCGTGGCGGTGCCGCGGTCGATCACGCCCGACACATAGAGCGCCACGTCCAGCTTCTCGCCATCGAGCTGCCAGGCCAGGCCGCTCACGCTGGCGGGCTCCGCCACATCCACGCGCAGCGTCTGGGCCCCGAGTGCCTGAAGTCGTTCGAGACCGGCATCATCGCGCGCCGTCGCCAGCACGCGCATGCCGGCCTCGCGGTACTGGCGAACGAATTCGTAACCAATGCCGCGCGAAGCGCCGATAACCAGAATCGTGGCCATAGAAGATCCTTTAGAGTCTGAAAGTGCCGACCAGATGGTTCAGGTGCTGAGCCTGCTCTCGCAGACTCAGTGCCGCGGCAGCGGATTGTTCCACCAGCGCGGCGTTCTGCTGCGTTGCCTGGTCCATCTGTGTCATGGCCTCACCCACCTGCTCCACCCCCCGGCTCTGCTCCGCGCTGGCGGCGCTGATCTCGCCCATGATGCCGGTGACGCGGCGGATGCTGTCCACCACCTCGCTCATGGTGGTGCCAGCACGGTCGACCAGGGCCGTCCCCTGCTCGACACGTTGCACGCTGTCGGTGATCAGTGCCTTGATTTCCTTGGCGGCGGCCGCACTGCGGCCGGCCAGGGAACGCACTTCGCTGGCCACCACGGCGAAACCGCGGCCCTGTTCGCCGGCACGGGCGGCTTCCACGGCCGCGTTCAGGGCCAGGATGTTGGTCTGGAAGGCGATGCCATCGATCACGCTGATGATGTCGTTGATCCTGCGGCTCGAATCGTTGATGCCCTTCATGGTCTCGACCACCTGGGCGACCACCTCTCCCCCCTGGACCGCCACGGTGCTGGCGCTCTGGGCCAGCTGGTTGGCCTGGCGGGCATTGTCGGCATTCTGTCTGACGGTGGAACTGAGCTCTTCCATCGAGGCCGCGGTTTCTTCCAGCGAGCTGGCCTGGCTTTCCGTGCGGGCGCTCAGGTCCTGGCTGCCGTCGGCGATCTCGCTGCTGGCGGTGGTGATGCTGTCGGTCGAACGCCGCACCTCGCCCACCAGCCGCCGCAGGGACTCCTGCATGCGGACCAGCTCCTGCATCAGGCTGTTCTGGTAACGCGTGGCCGGCACCTGGTAGGCCAGATTGCCTTCGGCGATCTCATGCAGCGCCTGGCGGGCCTCACCCGGATCCCCCCCGAGCTCGTTACTCACCGTTTTGCGCAGGTACCAGGTGAAGCCGGCGGACGCCGCCACGGCCAGCAGGGCCAGCACCACGGCAAAAGCGATCAGCCGGTTGCTGCGGCGCTCGACATCGGCCTGCGCCGCGTCCGACGCCTTGCCGGCCGCTTCGACCAGCTTCAGCAGTTCTCCCCTCAGCGTGCGCCAGGCCGGCGTTTCCGTGCTGTTGATGAACCGGATCGTCTCTGGCGACTG
>JAEZLX010000179.1 GCA_023415035.1 Pseudomonadota bacterium
GGGCCGCCGTGGATGCGGCTGCCAAGGCATTTCCCGCCTGGGCCGCACTGGGCCCGGGCGAGCGCCGCGCCATGCTGCTCAAGGCCGCGGACGCGCTGGATGCGCGGGCGCAGGACTTCATTGACGCCATGGCCGCCGAAACCGGCGCCAGTGGCGTGTGGGCCGGCTTCAACGTGCACCTGTCTGCCGACATGCTGCGCGAGGCAGCCGCGATCACCACGCAGGTGAGCGGCGAGGTCATTCCGTCCAACGTGCCGGGCAGCCTGGCGATGGCACAGCGTGTGCCCGCGGGCGTGGTGCTGGGCATCGCGCCGTGGAACGCGCCGGTCATCCTGGCCACGCGCGCCATCGCCACGCCGCTGGCCTGCGGCAACACCGTGGTGCTCAAGGGCTCCGAGCTGAGCCCGCGCACCCACGGCCTGATCATCGAGTCCCTGCAGCAGGCCGGCCTGCCCGCGGGCGTGGTCAACTTCGTGACCAACGCGCCGGCCGATGCCGGCGCCGTGGTGGAAGCCATGATCGCCCACCCCGCGGTGCGCCGCGTGAACTTCACCGGATCGACCAAGGTCGGCCGCATCATCGCCACCACCTGCGCCAAGTACCTCAAGCAGGCCGTGCTGGAGCTTGGCGGCAAGGCGCCTTTCGTGGTGCTCGATGACGCGGATCTCGACGCGGCCGTGGATGCCGCCGCCTTCGGCAGCTTCATGAACTCGGGCCAGATCTGCATGTCCACCGAGCGCATCATCGTCGACGAGGCGGTGGCCGATGCCTTCGTGGAAAAGCTCGTGGCCAAGACCCGCGGCCTGCCGCTGGGTGACCCGCGCAAGGGCCCCGTGGTGCTGGGCTCCGTGGTGGACATGGCCACGGTCGAGCGCTGCAACCGCCTGATCGACGACGCGCTGGCCAAGGGCGCGAAGCTGCTTTGCGGCGGCAAGGCCGACAGCACGCTTGTGCCGGCCACGCTGCTGGACAACGTGACGCCCGAGATGGAGATCTACCGCGAGGAGAGCTTCGGTCCGGTCAAGCCCATCGTGCGCGTCAAGGGCGTGGACGAGGCGGTGGCCTGTGCCAACGACAACGAGTTCGGCCTGTCGGCGGCGGTCTTCGGCCGTGACGCCGCCCGTGCCTATGCCGTGGCCCAGCGCATCGAGTCCGGCATCTGCCACGTCAACGGCCCCACCGTGCACGACGAGGCGCAAATGCCTTTCGGCGGCGTCAAGGCCTCGGGCTACGGCCGCTTCGGTGGCCGTGCCGGCATCGAAGCCTTTACCGAGCTGCGCTGGATCACGATCCAGCACGCGCCGCGCCACTACCCGTTCTGATGGTGTGAATGCCGGCGCCCCTGGCCATGGTGGGCGCCGAAGACGCGATCAGCGGGCGGCCGATGCATCGGCCGCCTTTTTTTGTTCCGGTTTGCCGGGCACGGGCCCAGGCGTCAATCGGCGCCGGTGGCCTTGGGCAGGTCCGCGCGGCGGCTCCATTCGCTCCAGCTGCCGGCATACAGGCTGGCCGGTGGCAGGCCGGCGATCTCCATCGCCAGCACGTTGGGTGTGGCGCTGACGCCGCTGCCGCAGTAGTGGATGACCTCAGCCTGCCCCAGGCGGTCGCCCAGCAGGGCTTCGAATTCGGCGCGCAGCTCGGCGGGTGACTTGAAGCGGCCGTCCTCCCGCAGATTGGTGCCGAACGGTCGGTTCAGCGCGCCGGGGATGTGTCCTGCGACTGCATCAAGCGGTTCGACCTCGCCGCGATAGCGCTCGGGCGCGCGCGCATCGACGAGCGCGTGGCCGGGGGAACCCAGATGCCTCGACACGTAATGCGTGTCGACCAGTTTGACCAGTGGCGCCTGCAGCGTGAAGCTGCCCGGCGCGCGCGGGGGCTCCTCGCCCGAAGCGGTGGCGAAACCGGCGGCCTTCCAGGCCTGCAGGCCGCCGTCAAGCACCTTGACGTTGGCATGGCCGATCCAGCGCAGCATCCACCACAGGCGCCCGACGAAGTTCATGCGGTTGCGGTCGTAGACGACGACCAGCGTGTCGGGAGACAGACCCTTCTGCGCGGCCCAGCGGGCGACCTGCTCGCGCTGTGGCAGGGGATGGCGGCCACCGGAGGCGCCTTCTTCCTCGCTCGTGCTGAGCTCGCTGTCCAGGTCCACATGCACCGCGCCGGGCACGTGTTCTTCCAGGAATGCCTTGTGGCCGTTGGCCGGGTTGCCGAGGTCGAAGCTGCCGTCCAGGATCAGCAGGGGGGCGCCGCTGGCTTGTGCCTGCTGCAGCTGTTCGGCGGAGATCAGGGGAGAGTGGGGCATGGATGGGTGCTCACGTCAGAAAGTTTGCCGGAAATGGCCGGAAGCGCGGGGGCTTGTCTCTGCATTGTTCCTGATACGGGCGGGTGGATCGTCGCATTTTTTGCCGAGCGGGCGAATGATCGTGCAGGTCATGACGATGGATCTGCTTCATTGGCCGTGGCTTGCAAGTGGGCGGTGTCGGCGCGGAAGGCGTGAGCTGATGGAAGGTAGTTAGCAGCAGTTGTTTTTGTTAGGTTATTAATCTAATGGGATGGCGATGGAGATCGATAGATCTGCTGCTTTTTCTGCGTATATTGGCTTCGACTGGCCAGTTTTTTCTGTTTTTTGACTCGATTAAAAAAGTAGGAACCTAATAAAAATCCGATACACTCCCGGCAGAAGCGAAGGGCTGCCGGCCTGGTGAACGCCGGGTGCGGGCAGCCAATTCCGTGGCAATCCGAGGAGACAACATGAACGTGACGCGTCGCGCCGTGCTGGCCATGCCGCTGGGCCTGCTCGCCCCCGCCTTGCATGCACAAAGCCTGCCTCAGCAGGCCAGGCTGCTGGTGGGATTTCCGCCAGGGGCTGGTGCCGATCTGGTGGCGCGCCAGCTGTCGGTCCATCTGGCCGGCAAGCTGGCGCCTTCGGTGATCGTGGACAACAAGCCCGGAGGCATGGCGCTGATCGCGGCGCAGGCGGCGGTGGCCGCTGTGCCGGACGGCTCTACGTTGCTGCTCAACCCGAGCGCGGCATTTACCGTGACGCCCCATGCGGTGCGCAAGATGGCGTTCTCGCCTTTCGACGATCTCACGCCGGTGAGCCAGGTGTGCCGCTACGAGCTGGGCTTTGCCGTTGGCCCGGCCGTGCCGGCGTCGGTCACGAGCCTTTCTCAGTTCGTGGCATGGGCGCGCGAACAGAAGACGCCGCTGGCCTACGGATCGCCCGGCGCGGGGTCGAGCATCCACTTCATGGCCCACGCGTTCAACAGCAGCCAGCAGCTGAACATGCTGCACGTGCCCTACAAGGGTGCGTCCCAGGTGGTCACCGACATGCTGGGCGGGCAGATCGCCGCCGGCGCAGGTTCCCTGCCCGCGCTGATGGCCCAGGCCAAGGGTGGCCGCATCCGCGTGCTGGCCAGCACCGGCCGCGGGCGCTCGCGCTACTTCCCCGAGATCCCGACCTTCGAGGAGCAAGGTTTCGAGGGACTGGACATGCGCGAATGGCACGGCATCTACGTGGGCGGCAAGCCCGCCGGGCAAGTGCTCGAGCGGCTGGTGTCGGTTGTGCACGAGGTGGTTCGCACGCCGGCATTTGTCGAGGCGCTGGGCCGCATGGGGTTCGAGGCCGTGTCGTCCACCCCGCGGGAGCTCGATGCGCTGGGCCGAGCGGATTCGGCCCGCTGGGAAAACATCGTCAAGTCGTCCGGATTCGTCGCCGACGTCTGATCAGGCCTGGCGGTCCAGAACTTTCCGCGCCAGCCGGAAGAAGCGTTCGCGCTCGGCCTGGCCCAAGGGTTGCAGGATGTCGTCCTGCACCTGGCGCACAATGGGTAGCAGGGCCGTGTAGATGCGCGTACCCTCCTCGGTGAGGGACAGTTCGCGCGCACGCCGGTCGCGCTCGCTCACCACGCGTCGCACCCAGCCCTTGTGTTCGAGCCGGTCGATCACGCCGCCGATGGTGGCGCGGTCGTAGGCAATCATCTCGGCCACGCGCGCCTGGTCGGTGCCCGGGTTGGCATGGATGGCGTCGAGGGCGGCGAACTGCACGGAGGTCAGATCGTGGCCCGCCGCCTGCGTCAGTTGGGCGAAGACCTGGGTGGACAACTGGTGCATGCGGCGGATGAGGTGCCCGGGCATGTCGAGTGATTCCATCTTCGTGCTCCGTTGGAAGGTCATGCCGGCATTGTGCAGGTTCGCGGTGGCGTTCAATTGGTAAGTGTACATACGGTATTGACGCCGATTAGTAAGTATAGATATTATTCGCCGTCGCGCCGGAGGATCGACCGCGGCGCCCGTCAACCCAAGGAGACTGGAATGCAGTTCTACAGAGATGGCTTTCGGGGCGGCAACCCCGACATCAAGCAGGCCGCGCCGAACCGGCGCAACCGTGGCGTCAACGAGCCGCTGCCCGAGAAGGTGGACGTGCTCATCGCCGGTACCGGGCCCGCGGGACTGTGCCTGGCCGCGCAGCTGTCCCAGTTCCCCGGGATCGAGACGATGATCGTCGAGCGCATGCCCGGCAACATCATCAAGGGCAAGGCCGACGGCATCAACACGCGCACCATGGAAATGTTCCAAGCCTTCGGCTTCGCCGACAAGGTCAAACGCGAGACCTACTGGGTCAACCAGACCGCGTTCTGGATGCCCGACCCCGCCAACCCCGACCACATCAAGCGCGTCGGCCGTGTGCAGGACGTGGCCGACGACAGCTCGGAGATGCCGCACATCCTGATCAACCAGGCGCGCCTGCACGAGCTGTTCCTGGAAGTGATGAAAAACTCGCCCTCGCGCCTGGAGCCCGACTACGGCTGGGAGGTGGTGGGCGTGACGGTCGACCCGACGACCGACGACCACCCGGTGACGGTGACGCTGAAGGATTCGGTCGGTGTCAACTGGTGGGCCACACGCACGGTGCGTGCCAACTACGTGGTGGGCTGCGACGGCGCCCACTCCGCGGTGCGCAAGGCGATCGGTGGCGAACTGCACGGCGACGCCGCGCACCAGGCCTGGGGCGTGATGGACATCCTGGCCAACACCGACTTCCCCGACGTACGCCAGAAGTGCCTGGTCTCGTCGGCCGGCGAGGGCAACGTGCTGATCCTGCCGCGCGAAGGCGGCTATCTGTTCCGCATGTACGTGGAGCTGGACAAGCTGCGCCCCGACGAGCGTGCGGCACACCGCAAGTTTACGCAGGACGACATGATCGCCGCGGCCAACCGCATCCTGCGCCCCTACATGCTGGACGTGAAGGAAGTGGTCTGGTGGTCGGTCTACGACATCGGCCACAGCATCACCGACAAGTTCGACGACGTGCCCGAGGGCGAGAACCGCAACCCGCGCGTGTTCACCGCGGGCGATGCCTGCCACACCCACTCGCCCAAGGCCGGACAGGGCATGAACGTGTCGATGCAGGACACCTTCAACCTGGGCTGGAAGCTGATCCACGTGCTGCAAGGCCGTGCCGACGCGAGCCTGTTGCGCACCTACTCGAAGGAGCGCCACCTCGAGGCCAAGCGGCTGGTCGAGACCGACCACGAATGGGCGCGCATCATGTCGGCGCCCACCACCCCGGAGGAACGCGAAGGCAAGGTGGAACCGCGCATCATCCGCCAGTTCAAGGCCAACCTGGAATTCACGGGGGGCCTGGCGGTGCACTACGAGCCCTCGGGCATCATCGGTGCGCCGACCTGGCAGGAGCTGGCCAGGGGCCAGGTGATCGGCAAACGCTTCCATTCGGCGCCCGTGGTGCGTCTGGCCGATGCCAAGCAGATGCAGCTGGGTCACGCCGCGCAGGCCGACGCGCGCTGGCGCATCTACGCCTTCGCGGGCAAGGCCGACAGTTCGGCGCCGGGCTCGGCCATCCATCGCCTGGCCGACTGGCTGGAGAAGGACCCGGCCTCGCCGGTGGTGCGCCACACGCGGCCTGGTGAGGACATCGACGCCGTGATCGATGTTCGCGCCGTGTTCCAGCAGACCTTCGAGGAGCTGGACTACGGCAGCATGCCTTCGCTGCTCAAGCCGCGCACCGGCAAGCTGGGCCTGCAGGACCACACCAAGGTGTTCTGCGTGGACCACAAGGGTCTGGGCGACATTTTCGACATGCGCGGCATCGACCGCGAGCGCGGCTGCATGATCGTGGTCCGGCCCGACCAGTACGTCGCGCATGTGCTGCCGCTTGACGGATTTGGCGAACTCTCGGCCTTTTTCGCGGGCATCCTGAAGTGATTCCGGCCCGACGGGTGGTATAACCACCCGCTTCTTCCCCTTCACTTTGGAGCTTTTGAAAAAATGAACCGAGCCGAACTTGTCGAAATCCTGGCATCCAAGAACGATCTGTCCAAGGCCGCGGCCAACGCCGTGCTGGACACCCTGATCGAGACGATCCAGACGACCGTCAAGAAGGGCGACGCCGTTCAGCTGGTGGGCTTCGGCACCTTCAAGGCTGTCAAGCGCGCGGCCCGCGCCGGCAAGAACCCCGCCACCGGCGACAAGATCAAGATCCCTGCCACGACGCTGCCCAAGTTCGTCCCGGGCGCCAAGTTCAAGGACGTCGTCGATCCCAAGGCGGCCAAGCGCCGCGCCGAGAAGGCCGGCAAGTAAGCCGCCTTCCCCCAGCCCCGGGTCACGCGCGCGCAGTCCCGGGGCGCCCCAGTCCTGCTTTCAGGCCGTGGGTTCAGGGCCGGCCCAGTGGCCGCTCATGAGCCCGGCAGGACGCCCGATCGCCTGCACGCGCGCGCTGGATGGCCAGGCCTCGCACGGCACGGCCAGACCCGCATAGATCCCGTACCCGTCGCCAGCCCGGATCTCGTCCCCGGCCACCAGGCTTTCGCCTGCGCGGATGGCACCGCCGGCCTGCATCCGCCCATGGGCGAGGATGCCCCAGCCCGCCTCCAGGTGCCTGCCACAGAGCAGGTCGCCGCCGCACAGCAGCCCCAGGGACGCGCGCAGCTCGCCCGCGACGTCGATCGATCCGCGCACGCGCGCCGATCGCCCGAAGCGGACGTCGGCCTTGCCGTGCAGGTCGTCCTCGATGTGGGCGTCGCCCTCGACGATGATGGCGTCGCCGGCGTGCAGGTGCCAGCGGCAGCGCAGCAGGCCCTGGATGCGGACGGTGCCGGCCACCTCGACCGCGCCTTCGACGCGCACATCGCCGCCGGTGCGCAGCGATCCGCCGCAGCGCACGCTCGCGCCGACGCGCAGGTCCTCTCCTGTGACCAGGTCTGCCCCGGTGCGCACCCCGTCGCGTGCCGATACCGTGCGGCCCGCCCGCAGCAGGCCGTCGACCTCGATCGGTCCGTTGACTTCGACCGTGCCCGCGAAGACCAGGGCGTCGGTTTGCAGTGCGTCCAGCCGAAGCACCGCATCGGTGGGGCCGAATTGGTCGAGCAGCCAGCAGGCGTCGTCAACCCGGCCGTCGCGCACCAGCGCGTCGAGCAGGGGCTGATAGTCGCCTCCTTCGCCATGCGTGCGCAGCAGCCAGCGGAAGCCCGAGGCGCAGGGCCGCTTGGCCTTGATGAATTCTCGTGTCAGGTCCATCCTGATGTCCTCCTCGACAGTGGCGTTCGTTGTTCCGCCCGCATACAGACGTGCGTGTGCCATGCCCCGTGCCGAGGGGCACGTGGTGTCGTCGGCGGAACAGGGCGGGCCTCAGGTCGTGTAGTCGCCCGTGGATTCGGGCTGGAACAGCACGGCTTCGATGGTCACCGTGCGCTCTTCACCGTTCGGCGTGGTCCACACGGCCTGGTGACCGACGCGGCGGCCGATCAGACTGGCGCCGAACGGCGAGCACACCGAGATGAAGCCGCGCTGGGGCTCGGCGTCCTCTGGGTAGCAGAGCGTGTATTTCTTCGACTGCCGCGTGGCGGGGTCGGCGATCAGCACCTGCGAGTACATGGTGACCACGTCGTCGGGGACGTCCGGCGACGTCACCACTTCGGCGTTGTCGAGCACCTCGTCCAGGGTGGCGTGGCCGAGCTTGCTCAGGCGGACATGGTCAAGTTCTGTGAGCAGTCGCTCTGTGCGGTTCGATGAAGACATGGCAAATTCCTGAAGGGCCGGCTGCGCGGAAGGCAGGCACGGCATCGCGCGGTGGTTGGCCCGGCGATAGGAATTGCGCTGTGGAGGGGGGTATCGCCGGGCTCAGGAATGTGCGGCGATCTGGCGGTGTCCGACGCTGGACAGGGCGAGCGCGCGCAGCACTGCACGGACCACAGAAGCGGTCGCGCAGGCACGGGTGCCGACTGTATGTGCGCAGGAGGCCATGGCGCGACTCTAGGAGATTTGCCAAAGTGTGTCAAATGCCCGTGGCGGCGGCGGCGCCCCCGACGGTTACCATGCAAAGCTTCTTTCCATCGCCTTTTCGAGGATGCGCGCCATGAACAGCCAGAGCTCTCCTTCCGCCGGCTTGACCGACGAATTGTGCGCGCAGCTGCAGGGTGCTCCCCTGCAGCAGATCGCCCGCCAGCTGGGCACCAGCACCGACCAGACGCGCGACGCCGTGGGCGCTGCGCTGCCCCTGCTGCTCGGGGCGCTGGGACGCAACGCCGCGCAACCCCAGGGGGCACAGGCGCTGTTCGGGGCCCTTCAGCGGGATCACGCCGGTGCCGCCGGCATGGATCTGGGTGGCCTGCTGGGCGCGTTGCTCGGCGGCGGTGCGGCGCAGGCGCCGGCCGGACGAGCCACCGATGGATCGGCCATCCTGGGCCACATCTTCGGCGGCGCGCTGGGGCAGGCGCAAAGCGGGCTGGGCCGTGCGACCGGGCTGGACAGCAACAAGGTCGGCAGCCTGCTGCAGATGCTGGCGCCGATCGTCATGTCGTTCCTGGCGCAGCGCGCCAGCGGGGGTGGCCTCGATGCGTCGGGCCTGGGCAGCGTGCTCGGCCAGGAGCGCCAGCGCGTGCAGCAGCGCGGCGGTGCCGGCAGCGACCTGCTGGGCTCGCTGCTGGACCAGGACGGCGACGGGCAGGTGGGCCTGTCCGATCTGCTCAAGATCGGCGGCAGCCTGCTGCGGCGCTGACCGACACCGAGCGCGTCAGACCATCGCGGTGACCTCGATCTCGATCTTGGCCCGCGACTCGACCAGCCGGCTGACCTCGACGCAGGTCATGGCCGGAAAGTTCTTGCCCATGACCTCGCGGTAGACGGCGCCGAGCTCGGCCAGGCGCGCGTTGTACTCGTCACGGTCCACGACGTACCAGGTCATGCGCACCATGTGCTCGGGGCCGGCGCCGGCGCAGGCGAGCACCTCACGCACGTTCAGCAGGGCCTGCCGGGTCTGGGCGATGAAGTCGTCGCTCTCGAATTGCTGTTCGCCGTTCCAGCCGATCTGGCCGCCGACAAACACCATGGTGCCCTGGGCGGCAATGCCGTTGGCGTATCCCTTGGGGCGGACCCAGCCGGGCGGTTGCAGCGGGGTGATGGACATGGTTCAGTCTCCCTTGTCTGTGTTGTCGGTGGCCAGGCGCCGCAGCGCAAATCGCTGGAGCTTGCCGGTTTCGGTGCGCGGCAGCGAGGGCACGAAACGCACGACGCGCGGGTACTTGTACGGGGCCAGGGTGTGCTTGACGTGGTCCTGCAGGGCCTTGATCTGGGCATCGTCGGCGGCCTGGCCGGACTTGAGCACCACATAGGCCACGATGATCATGCCGCGCTCGCTGTCGGGTTGGCCGACCACGCCGCACTCGGCCACTGCCGGGTGCTGCAGCAGTGCGGCCTCCACTTCGGGGCCGGCCACGTTGTAGCCGGCGGTCACGATCATGTCGTCGGTGCGCGCCTGGTAGATGAAATAGCCGTCCTCGTCCTGCACGAAGGCGTCGCCGGGGTAGTTCCAGCCGTCCTTCACGTAGCTGGTCTGACGCTCGTCGTCGAGGTAGCGGCAGCCGGTGGGGCCTCGCACGGCGAGCCGGCCGACCTGGCCGCGCGGGACTTCGTTGCCCTGGTCATCGACCACGCGCGCCTCGTAGCCGGGCACCACGCGGCCGATGGCGCCGCGCCGCACGTCCTCGGGGCGCGACGAGATGAAGATGTGGAACATCTCGGTGGCACCGATGCCGTCGAGCATCTCGATGTCGCTGGCCTCCTTCCAGAGCTGGCGCGTGGCGTCGGGCAGGCCTTCGCCCGCGCTGACGCAGATGCGCAGCCGGCCGACGCCCAGCTCGCGGGCGAAGGGGGCCATCTGGCGGTAGAAGGTGGGCGCGGTGTAGCAGATGGTGGCGCCGACCTGGCCGATCAGGCGCACCATGGCCTCGGGCGTGTAGGGGATGGACGGGTAGTAGACCGAGGAGCCGGCCCACATCGGGAACACCAGCAGCCCGCCGAGGCCGAAGGTGAAGGCCAGCGGCGGCGAGCCCATGACGATGTCCTCGCGCGTGGCGCGCAGCACGTGGCGCGGCCAGGCCTCGCACGCGGCGAGCACGTCGCGGTGGGTGTGCACGGCGGCCTTGGGGCTGCCGGTGGTGCCGGAGGTGAAGGCCAGCAGCGCAATGTCGTCGGCGCTGGTCGGGCACGGTGGCGTGTCCTCGGGGGCGTGGCGGGCCAGCGCCTCGATCGAGTCGGGCAGGGCGACGGCCGCGTCGCCGGTGTTGAAGACCTTCATCGGCACCTGGCCGCCCGTCTGCGCGAGCGCGGCGACGAGTTCGTCCTGCAGCTTCACATCGCACAGCGCGGCGTCGGGCTGGGACCGGTTGATGATGGAGGCCAGCTCGCGCGCGCGCAGCAGCGGCATGGTGGCGATCGCGATCAGCCCGCTTTGCACCACCGCCAGCCACGACAGGGCCATGGCGATCGAGTTGCCGCCGCGCAGCAGCACGCGGTTGCCGGGCACCAGACCCATCTGCCGCGTGAGCACGTGCGCGATGCGGGCCACCTCGGCGCGCGCTTCGGCGTAGGTCAGCGTGCGTTCGTCGCCGCGCAGGAAAGGCCGGTCGCTGCAGCCGTTGGCAAAGGCGCGCTCGAACAGGGTCTGCACCAGGTTGGCCTGGTCGGGGATGCGCAGCTCTGGCAGGTCGTAGCGCAGCTCGGGCCACTGCCCGCGCGGGGGCAGCCGGTCGTGGACGAAGCGGTCGGTCTGGGCGGATGTCATGGTCTGTCTCCTCGTTCTTGTGTGTTCTCGTGTCAGGCCTTGAGCGCGTGCTTGCCCAGGATGAGCAGCTGCACCTCGCTGGCACCCTCGTAGATGCGCAGCGATCGGATATCGCGGTACAGGTGCTCGACGACCTCGCCCACGCGCACGCCGCGTCCGCCGAACATCTGCAGCGCCATGTCGATGACCTTCTGGGCGTTTTCTGTGGCGGTGAGCTTGGCGCTGGCGGCGGCGGCCGTGTAGGCAGGCGTGCCCGCGCCCTGGGTGGCGCTGCAGTCACGCAGCCAGGCGGCACGGTAGGTGAGCATGGCGGCGGCATCGATGAGCGCGCTCATTTCGCCCAGGCGCGCCTGCGTGAGCTGGAAGTCCGCCAGCGTCTGGCCGAACATGCGTCGCTGCCGCGCATGTGCCACGGCTTCGACGAAGGCGCGGCGCGCCATGCCCAGCGCGGCCGCGGCCACCGAGGCGCGGAAGATGTCCAGCGTCTGCATGGCCAGCTTGAAGCCGCCGTTGACCTGGCCCACGAGGGCGTCGGCGCCGAGCAGGCAGCTGTCGAAGCGCAGCGTGGCCAGCGGGTGTGGCGCCATGACGTGGATGTGCGCGCTGGTGTCGAGTCCGGGTGCTTCGGCGTCGACGATGAAGGCGCTGATGCCGCGGGCGCCGGCCTCCGGATCGGTTTTGGCGAAGGTGACGTAAAAGTCGGCCAGCCCCCCGTTGCTGATCCAGGTCTTGCTGCCATTGAGTTGCCAGCCATCGCCGGCCTGTGCCGCGCGGGTGAGCATGCCGGCCACGTCGGAGCCCGCATCGGGCTCGCTGAGCGCGAAGGCGGCGATTTTCTCGCCGCGGGCCACGGAGGGCAGGTACGCCGCCTGCTGCGCGGGCGTGCCTGCCAGCGTGATGGCGCCGCTGCCCAGACCCTGCATGGCAAAGGCGAAGTCGGCTAGTGGGGAGTGGTAGGCCAGGGTTTCGCGCAGGATCACCAACGCGCGCGAGTCGAGCGCCGGCAGCGCGCCACCGTGCGCGGCGGGCACGCAGTAGCGCAGCCAGCCCGCCTCGCCCAGGCGACGCACCCAGTCGCGGCAGGCAGCGCGGTCGTCGGATTCATCGACCTGCTGCGCGGCGGTCCAGGGGACCAGGCCGTTGGCCAGCGCGCGGTGCGCGTCACCGAAAAACGGCAGGTCCAGATGGGCGGTCGGCGCCAGGGCGCCATGGGGATGTTCAAAGCCGGACATGGTGCGTGCGTCAGTCGCCCTCGAAGACAGGCCGCTGCTTGGCCGCAAAGGCCTCGTAGGCGCGGCGGAAGTCCTGTGTCTGCATGCAGATCGCCTGGGCCTGGGCCTCGGCCTCGATCGCCTGGTCGAGCGTCATGGCCCATTCCTGGTGCAGCATGGTTTTGGTCATGCCGTGCGCAAAGGTGGGGCCCTGGGCGAGCTGGACAGCGAGCTTGTGCGCGGTGGGCAGCAGTGCCTCGCTCTCGTGCAGCGCATTGAAGAAGCCCCAGGCATGGCCTTCCTGCGCCGTCATGGCGCGGCCGGTGAACAGCAGCTCGCTGGCGCGGCCCTGTCCGATCATGCGCGGCAGCAGCGCGCAGGCGCCCATGTCGGCGCCTGCCAGACCCACGCGCGTGAACAGGAAGGCCACTGTCGCCGCAGGCGTTCCCAGCCGCAGGTCGGAGGCCAGTGCCATCATGGCCCCCGCGCCGGCACACACGCCGTCGAGCGCCGCGATGACGGGCTGCGGGCAGGCGCGCATGGCGCTGACCAGGGCGCCGGTCATGCGCGTGAAGGCCAGCAGCTCGGGCATGGTCATCTTCGTGAGCGGGCCGATGATCTCGTGCACGTCGCCGCCCGAGCAGAAGTTGCCCCCGGCGCCCGTGAGCACCACGGCGCGCACGTCGGTGGCGCGCTGCAGGCCCAGGAACCAGTCGCGCAACTCCGCGTAGGAGTCGAAGGTCAGCGGGTTCTTGCGCTCGGGCCGGTTGAGCGTGACGGTGGCGACGCCGTCGGCGATGGACAGCGAGAAGTGGCGGGGCGTGCTGGCGGCAGGGCCGTACTGGCCGCGCATGGGATTGTGGTCGGGGATGGGGTGTTTCATGGCAATCACTGCGCGCCGGCGTCCGTGCGCTGGTTCAGCTCCAGTTGGTGTTGTTTGACCTTGCCCAGCAGGCGATGCAGCTGGTCGAGTTCGCGGGGAGAGAGGCCTTCGAAGGCCTGCACGATCCAGTCTTCGTGCTGGCGGGCCATGTCGGTGAAGAGGGTGCGGCCGCGCTCGGTCAGGCGCACGCGGAAGGCACGGCGGTCGCCTTCGACGCTGGTGCGCTCGACCAGCCCTTCGGCCACCAGCTGGTCGGTGATGCCGGTGACGTTGCCGCCCGTGACCATGAGACGGTGCGACAGCTCCTTCATCTTCAGGCCCTCGGGATGGCGCTCAAGCTGGGCCATGAGATCGAAGCGCGGCAGCGTGGTGTCGAACTGTTCGCGCAGGCCCGCGCGCACGCGCTTTTCGATCAGTTGCGAGCAGGCCAGCAGGCGCAGCCACAGGCGCAGCTCCTGGGCATGTTCGCTGTGGGCGCGCGCTTCCAGGTCGAGGTTGCCCGTGCTCATGTCAGCTCCGCCGGGTCGGATGTCGTCTGGCTGGCGGCCTGCATCGCCTGCTGACGTGAGATCTCGCGGTAGAGCTGGTCGCGCCCGCTCAGGTACGGGCTCGGCCAGTCGACGGCACGCGTCTGCAGCCTGGCCGCCTCGTGCAGCGTCCAGGCCGGGTCGGCCAGGTGCGGACGTGCGATGGCGCACAGGTCGGCACGGCCGGCAGCGATGATGCTGTTGGCGTGGTCGGCCTCGCTGATGGCTCCCACGGCCATGGTGAGGATGCCGACCTCGTTGCGGATGCGGTCGGCAAACGGCGTCTGGTACATGCGGCCATAGACCGGCCTGGCCTCGCGCGTGGTCTGGCCCGAGGACACGTCGATCACGTCGCAGCCCGCGTCCTTGAACAGGCGCGCGATCGCCACCGCGTCATCGGGCGTGTTGCCTCCGGGGGCCCAGTCGTGCGCCGAGATGCGCACGCTCATGGGCTTGTCCGCGGGCCACACGGCGCGCATGGCGCTGAAGACTTCCAGCGGCCAGCGGCACCGATTTTCCAGCGAGCCGCCGTATTTGTCGGTGCGCCGGTTGGTCAGCGGGCAGATGAAGGCCGATAGCAGGTAGCCGTGCGCGCAGTGCAGCTCCAGCCAGTCAAAGCCCGCAGCGGCCGCGCGCTTCGTCGATTCGACGAAGGCCGCGGTCATGGCGTCCATGTCGGCGCGTGTCATGGCCTGCGGCACCTGGTTCTGCGGGCCGTAGGGCACGGCGCTGGCCGACAGCAGCGGCCAGTTGCCGGAGGGCAGCGGCTCGTCGATCTCTTCCCAGCCCAGTTGGGTCGAACCCTTGGGGCCGCTGTGGCCAAGCTGCAGGCCGATGCGCGCGCTGCTCTCGGTGTGCACGAAATCGACAATGCGACGGAACGCGGCCTGCTGCGCGTCGTTCCACAGGCCCGGGCAGCCCGTGGTGATGCGGCCTTCGGGCATGGGGCTGGTCATCTCGACCATGACCAGGCCGGCGCCGCCGACCGCTCGCGCGCCCAGGTGCATCAGGTGCCAGTCGCCCACCTCGCCCTCGCACGCCTTGTACTGCGCCATGGGCGAGTCGACGATGCGGTTCTTCAGCGCCAGGCCGCGCACCCGCAGCGGCAACAGCATCGGCGGCACGGGCCGGCCGTCCACGTCCTCGCTCGCGTCGCAACGCCGTGCCAGCCAGCGCTCGTAGCCTTCCAGCCAGCGCGCGTCGCGCAGGCGCAGGTTTTCGTGGCTGATGCGCTGGCTGCGCGTGAGCAGCGAGTAGGCGAACTGTTCGATCTCCATGCCGGTGTAGCGATCCACATGCTCGAACCACTCGGTGGAGTTGCGCGCGGCGTTCTGGATCTTGAGCACTTCGACACTGCGGCGTGCCTCGTAACCCTGCAGCACGGCGGCCACATCGGCGATGGCACCGTCCCGTGCATGGCGGCTGAATTCGTCGGCCAGGTCGATGACATCCTCCAGCGCGAGCTTGGTGCCGCTGCCAATGGAAAAATGCGCGGTGTGCGCGGCGTCGCCCATGAGCACGATGGGAACGCGGCGGACGCGATCCGGCGCCGGCGTGTCTGGGCCGAGGTCTTGCCAGTGCACCCAGGTGCGGCAGATCACACGCGGGAAGCGTATCCAGTTGGCCGATCCGCGCAGGTGTTTCGCATTGCTCACGAGTGTGTGACCGTCCAGGTACTTCGCGAACAGTTTCTCGCAGAAGGCGATGCCGTCCTCCTGGCTCATCTGGTCGATGCCGTGCGCCTTCCACACCGTTTCGGGTGTCTCGACGATGAAGGTGGAGGTGTCGGCGTCGAACTTGTAGGCGTGTGCCTGGAACCAGCCGTGCTCGGTCTTCTCGAAGGCGAAGGTGAAGGCGTCGAAGGTCTTCTTCGTGCCCAGCCACACGAAACGGCAAAGGCGCGTGTCGATGTCGGGCTGGAAGGTCGATTCGTAGCGTGTGCGGATGCGGCTGTTGAGGCCGTCGCTGGCGATCACGAGGTCGGCGTCGTACTGCCGTGCCAGTGCCTGGTCATCGGTGACCTCGGTCTCGAAAACGAGGTTCACGCCCAGCTCGTTGCAGCGGTCCTGCAGGATGTTGAGCAGGCGCTTGCGACCGATGCCGATGAAACCGTGTCCCCCCGAGCGCACGCTGCGGCCCTTGAAGAACACCTCGATGTCGTCCCAGTGGTTGAACGCGTCGCGCATGGCCTGGGCCGTGGGCGGGTCGGCGCGCTGCAGGTTGCCCAGCGTCTGGTCGGAGAACACCACGCCCCAGCCGAAGGTGTCGTAGGGCCGGTTGCGTTCGACCACCGTGACCTCCAGCGCCGGGAAGCGGCGCTTCATGAGCAGACCGAAATAGAGGCCCGCCGGGCCTCCGCCGATGCACAGGATGCGCCGCAGCGCCGGAGCGGGAGTGTTCATGTCTGATTAGTTTAGACATGAACTAAATGCCACCAACCGGGAAAACCCCGATCGGTGTCAGAATGAATCACCAACCGACGAAAGGCAGGAAGGCCATGTCACTGTACCGATTCAAATCCCGTGAAACCGGCGACCTGGTGATGCTGGGGCCGGATGGCAAGCGCATTCTCGAGGTGCTGGGCAAGGACCCGTCGGCGCCGGGCATCATCCAGCCGGCCGAGATCCCGGGGGCCGTGCAGGCGCTGCGGGCCGCGGCCAAGGCCGAAGAGGAGGACCGCCAGCGGCAGATCGAGGAAGCGCAGGCCAAGGGGGAGGTGCCGCCCGAGTTCGGCATTCCCCTGCGCGTGCGCAGCACGCCTTTCATCGAGATGCTCGAGCGCTGTCACGCGGCCGACGTCGAGGTCGTCTGGGGCGTGTAGGCGGCCACAAAAAAAGCCACCGCAGGCGGTGGCTTGCATGGCGGGGGTGTGCCCGCTCAGTCGGCGTACACGCCCGCGGCCTTGAAGGCGGGGCCGAAGCGCGTTACTTCGGACTGAACGAACTTCTTGTGTTCGGCGGGCTCGACGCGGTTGTCGCTCACGACGATCGCGCCCAGGCCTTCCTGCTTCTTGACGAAGTCCGGGTCCTTCAGCGCCACCTTGAGCGCGTCGTTGAGCTTCTTGAGCACGTCGGCCGGCGTGCCCTTGGGCGCGTACAGACCGTGCCAGATCGTGACCTGGAAGTTCTTCAGGCCCTGTTCGTCCAGCGTGGGAATGTCCTTGAGTGCCGGTGTGCCCAGGCGCTTGAGCGTGGTGACACCATAGGCCTTGACCTTCTTGGCTTCGATCTGGGAGGTGGTGTTGGTGGTCTGGTCGCACAGCAGGTCGATCTGGCCGCCGAGCAGGTCGGCGATGGCCGGCGCCGTGCCCTTGTAAGGCACCGTCGTCATCTCGACCTTGAGCTCGCTCTGGAACAGCGTGCCGCACAGGTGCGAGGCGGATCCGATGCCGGCGTTGCCCAGGTTGGCCTTGTTGCCGTTCTTGGCGATCCAGTCGCGCAGCTCGGCGAAGCTGTTGGCTTCAAGGCCGGGCTTGCCGATCAGGGTCATGGGCACGTCATTGATCATGCCCAGGTATTCGAAATCGGTCTCGTAGTTGTACGAGAGCTTGCGGTAAAGCACCGGCGTGGTTGCCATGCCCACGTGGGTCACGAGCAGCGTGTAGCCGTCGTTCTTGGCGCGCGCCACCTTGGCCGTGCCGATGGTGCTGCCGGCGCCGGCCGCATTGTCGATCACGATGGTGGCCCCACCCAGGGGTTTGGCCAGCGCATCGGCCAGATCGCGTGCGACACGGTCGGTCGGGCCGCCGGCGGCGAAGGGCACCACGATGGTGATGGGCTTGTTGGGGAATCCCTGTGCGCAAGCCGCCGAAACGGCGATGGCGGACAGCGAGAAAGCCATAAGTTTCTTCATGATGAGCAGCACTCCTCGATGGATGGATCTGAAATACTAGGGCGATGCGCGACACGGGGAATCGAGGTAACTACGTAATCGGACAGGAGGGAAAACCCTGCCCGGGCCCGTTTCGACGAAGTTTTGATCCAGGTCAATCCGTGCCGTACCTCACTGGTAGCTGCGCGCGTCCTCGATGACCTTGCCATCGTTGGGCAGGCTGCCGGGGGGCACCAGCTGCACGTCGCCGCGCAGCTTGGTCACCTCGCGCACCACCGCTTCAATCTTGTCGCCCAGGCCTTCCGGTGCTTCGGCAGCTTCCACCTGCAGACACATGCGGTCGTTGGCCATCTCGCCGCTGACGACCAGCCGCGCGCGCTGCACTTCGGGGAAGCGGCGAACGATCTCGGCCACCTGGGAGGGATGGACGAACATGCCCTTGATCTTGGTGGTCTGGTCTGCGCGGCCCATCCATCCCCTGATGCGCGGGGCCGTGCGGCCCGTGGGGCAGTGGCCGGGCAGAATGGCCGAGAGATCGCCGGTGCCGAATCGGATCAGCGGGTAGACCGGGTTGAAGGTGGTGACCACCAGTTCGCCGACTTCGCCTTCGGGCACCGGGTCGCCGGTGCCGGGACGCACGATCTCGACGATCACGTGCTCGTCTACCACCAGGCCTTCGCGCGAAGCGGTTTCGTAGGCGACCAGGCCCAGGTCGGCGGTGGCGTAGGTCTGGTAGACCTCGACGCCGCGCTCGCGAAACCAGGCCGTGAGGCTTGGCGGGCAGGCCTCGCCGCCGACGGAGGCCCTGCGGATGCTGGACACATCGGCGCCGCTTTCCTGGGCCTTCTCCAGCAGGATGCGCAGGAAGCTGGGCGTGCCGGTGTAGGCGTCGGGGCGCAGGTCGGCGATGGCCTGCAGCTGCTGCTCGGTCTGGCCGGTGCCGGCCGGAAAGACCGTGCAGCCGATGGCCAGTGCACCCGATTCAAGGACGTAGGCGCCCGGGGTCATGTGGTAGCTGAAGCTGTTGTGCACCAAGTGTCCGGCGCGAAAGCCCGCGGCGAACAGGGCGCGGCCGGCGCGCCAGTAGTCGCGCGCGGTGCCCTCGGGCTCATAGATGGGGCCGGGCGAGGCGAAGACGCGCTGCATCTGGGGTCCGCGCACGGCGGCGGCAAAGCCGCCGAAAGCATCACCGCCGGCCGAGCGGCTGGCGCGCTGGCGTTCCAGCAGTTCGTGCTTGCGCGTCACCGGCAGCCGGGCCAGGGCATCGCGGGTGTTGACGGATGCGGGATCGATGTCCCTGAGCAGCGCCGCGAAGGCCAGCGTGGCCGACTTCGCGTGCGCGATCTGCGCCGGCAGGGCGCTCATGTGCGCGTGATGGCGCTCTTCGGCCGATCGGGTTTCCAGTGCGTCGAAGAATTCGTTCATGGCGGGCACCAGGAGGGTTGGGGTAGGGTGTCTTCGGTGGGGCGTTCCCCATGGGGAGGGCGCCGCATCCGGCGCGCCGGGAGAGGATCAGGCCAGCCAGCGCTTGCGGCGCTTGTAGCTCTTGACGTCGCGGAAGGACTTGCGCTCGCCGCCGCCCACGCCAAGGTAGAACTCCTTGACGTCCTCGTTGTTGCGCAACTCGTCGGCGGCGCCGTCCATGACAATGCGGCCCGACTCCATGATGTAACCGTAGTCCGCGTAGCGCAGCGCCATGTTGGTGTTCTGCTCGGCCAGCAGGAAGGTGACCTTCTCCTTCTGGTTCAGGTCGCGCACGATCTCGAACACCTCCTCCACGATCTGCGGGGCCAGGCCCATCGACGGCTCGTCGAGCAGCACCACGCTGGGATTGGCCATGAGCGCGCGGCCGATGGCGCACATCTGCTGCTCGCCACCGGAGGTGTAGGCGGCCTGCGAGGTGCGGCGCGTTTTCAGGCGCGGGAAGTAGGTGTAGACCTTCTCCAGGTTGCGGGCGATCTCGGCCTTGTCGCTGCGCGTGTAGGCGCCGGTCATGAGGTTTTCCTCGATGGTCAGGTGCGCGAAGCAGTGACGCCCTTCCATCACCTGCACCACGCCGCGCTGCACGAGGTCGGCCGGCGAGAGGTTTTCGATGCGCTCGCCGCGCAGCTCGATGGAGCCCTTGGTGACCTCGCCACGCTCGCCCTTGAGCAGGTTGGAGATGGCGCGCAGTGTCGTGGTCTTGCCGGCGCCGTTGCCGCCCAGCAGGGCGACGATCCTGCCCTCGGGCACATTCAGCGACACGCCCTTGAGCACCAGGATCACGTGGTTGTAGATGACCTCGATGCCGTTGACGTTCAGGACGATGTTGGGTGTGGTGCTCATGCTGATGATTCCTCGTGGACCATTCGCAAGGCCGGCGCCGTGGGTGGCGCGGCCTTGCGGATGGCGGCTGGTGGCCCAGCCGCCAGGCGCCTATCAGGAGCTGCAGTCCGAAGCCGGGCGGGCTTCGAGCTTCTTCTCGGCCGCGTACTTGGCCGCGGTGGACTTGACCAGCGGCTTGATGATCTGCTGGTCAGCCTCGATCCAGTCCGTGCTCATCACCCACTTGGTGCCGTCCCAGGTGTGGATGCGGGCCGCGCCCGTGCCCACGTGGTCGTTGCAGGAGGTGCTGATCGGACCGCGCAGAATGCCCTTGAAGCCCAGCGCGTCCAGTTGCGCCTGCGTCAGGTTCAGGTTCTCCAGGCCCCAGCGCACCTGCTCGCCGGTCATGACCTTGCCCTTGCCGAAGCGCTCCTGGGCGCGGCGGATGCCCTCGATGCCCACAGCCGCGCTGACCACGCCGCGCAGGTACAGCACGTCGCCCACTTCTTCCTTGGGGCCGGTGCCCTTGCCCTTGGCATGGAGCTTCTCGAGGATCTCCTTGACGACAGGGGCTTCGCGATCGGCGCCGTGCTGCAGCGTCACGCCGTTGTAGCCCTTGGCGCCCTGGCCGACGTCCTTGACGTCAGGCTCGGCGCTGGACCACCACACGCCGTACATCTTGTCGCGCGAATAGCCGGTGGCCTGGGCTTCCTTGAGGGCGGTGGAGTTCATCACGCCCCAGCCCCACAGCAACACGTAGTCGGGACGGCTCTGGCGCACCTGCAGCCAGGTGGCCTTCTGTTCCACGCCAGGCGCGGCGACCGGCAGCAGTTGCAGGTCGAATCCGTGCATCTTGCTGCGCTCCTGCAGCAGCGGGATCGGCTCCTTGCCGAACGGGCTGTCGTGGTAGACCAGCGCGATCTTCTTGCCCTTGAGCTTGTCCAGACCGCCTTCCTTCTTGCCGATGGCCTGCACGATGACGTCGGCCGCGACCCAGTAGGTGCCCAGCAGCGGGAAGTTCCACTTGAACACCATGCCGTCGGCACTTTCGCTGCGGCCGTAGCCGGTGGTGATCAGCGGGATCTTGTCGACCGGCGCCTTCTCGGTCAGGGCGAAGGTGGCGCCGGTGGACCAGGGATGGATCAGCGCGGCGCCGCCGTTCTTGCCCTTCAGACGCTCGTAGCACTCGACTGAGCGGGCGGTGTCGTAGGCGGTTTCGCACTCCTCGATCAGGATCTTCACGCCGTTGATGCCGCCGCGCTCGTTGACCAGCTTGTAGTAGTCCACGATGCCGTTGGCTGTGGGCGTGCCGTTGGGCGCGTAGGGTCCGGTGCGGTAGGACAGCACGGGCAGGTACTGTTCCTGGGCCATGGCGGCTGGCGCAGAGACCAGGGCACCCAGGCCGGTGGCGGCGCAGGCCGCGGCGAGGACGATCTTGCGAAGCTTCATGTTTGTCTCCTAGTGTGGGTTGAAGCGGGCAGGGGAAACGGGTCTCAGTGGGGGAAGGGCCACAGGCGGAGCTTTTGCTTGCCGATGGACCACAGCCGGGCCAGCCCGTGCGGCTCGACGATCAGGAACCACACGATCAGCGCACCGAAGATCATGAATTCGGCGTGCGCGACCGCGGTGGTGGAAAAACTCAGACCGAACAGGCCACCGATCACGGGCAGGATCTGGTTCAGCGCAATGGGCAGGATGGTGATGAATGCGGCGCCGAACATCGCGCCCATGATCGAGCCCAGGCCGCCGATGATCACCATGAACAGCAGCCGGAACGAATAGTCGACCGAGAAGGCCGAGGGTTCCCAGGCGCCCAGGTAGACGAAGGCCCACAGCGCGCCGGCGATGCCGATGATGAAGGAGCTGACGGCGAAGGCGCTGAGCTTGGCGTACATGGGCCGGATGCCGATCACGGCGGCGGCCACGTCCATGTCGCGGATCGCCATCCACTCGCGCCCGATGGCCGAGCGCACCAGGTTCTTGGCCAGCAGCGCGATGACCGCGAGGATGCTCAGGCAAAACAGGTACTTGGATGCGGCGCTCTCCAGCGGCATGCCGAACACCTGCAGGTTGGACACAGCCACCGAGCCCGAGGGCGTGTCCATCGTGAACCACTTGATGCGCAGGAACATCCAGTCGGCGAAGAACTGCGCCGCCAGCGTGGCCACGGCCAGGTACAGGCCGCGCACGCGCAGGCTGGGCAGGCCGAACAGGATGCCGAACAGCATGGCGCACAGGCCGCCCAGGATCAGCGCCGGAATCAGCGGCATGCCCGGCACGCGAACGAAGAAGTTGTAGGCGCCGTAGGCGCCCACGGCCATGAAGGCGCCGGAGCCCAGCGAGATCTGCCCGCAGTAGCCGACCAGGATGTTCACGCCCACCGCCGCCAGCGAGAAGATCAGGAAGGGCAGCAGGATGGCGCGCATCAGGTAGTCGCTGGCCAGCAGCGGCACGGCGACGAAGGCCACCAGCAGCAGCGCCAGGATGGCCCAGCGGTCCTGTGCGATCGGGAAGATCTGCTGGTCGGCGCGGTAGGAGGTCTTGAACTGACCGTTTTCTCTGTAGAACATGCTCCTGCCCCCTTACACGCGGTCAATGATTTTTTCGCCAAAGAGTCCCTGCGGCCGGAACAGCAGGAACACCAGCGCCAGCACATAGGCGAACCAGATCTCGATGCCGCCGCCCACCAGCGGGCCGATGTAAATCTCGGAGAGCTTCTCGCCCACGCCGATGATCAGGCCGCCGATGATGGCGCCGGGCACCGAGGTCAGGCCACCCAGGATCACCACCGGCAGGGCGCGCAGCGCCACCGTGGTGAGCGAGAACTGCACGCCCAGCTTGGAGCCCCAGATGATCCCGGCCACCAGTGCCGTGACGCCGGCCACGCACCAGACGATGACCCAGATGCGGTTGAGCGGGATGCCGATCGACTGCGCGGCCTGGTGGTCGTCGGCCACGGCGCGCAGCGCGCGGCCGGTGCCCGTCTTCTGGAAGAAGACCGACAGCGCAGCGACGAGGCAGGCGGCGATCACGGCGGCGACGATGTCCTCCTGGTTGATCAGGATGCCGCCCTCGAACACGCTTTCCATCATGAACAGCGGGTCCTTGGGCATGCCGATGTCGATCTGGTAGACGTTGGAGCCAAACAGCGACTGGCCCAGGCCGTCGAGGAAGTAGGAGATGCCCAGCGTCGCCATCAGCAGCGTCGCGCCTTCCTGGTTGACGAGGTAGCGCAGCACGAGGCGCTCGATCAGCCAGGCGAGCACGAACATCAGGATGCCGGCGATGACGAAGGCCAGCAGGTTGGCCACCAGCTTGCTCTCAAGCCCCAGCCACTGCGGGATCCATTCGGAAAAGCGCGCCATCGCCAGCGCGGCGAACAGCACCATCGCGCCCTGGGCGAAGTTGAAGACGCCCGATGCCTTGAAGATCAGCACGAAGCCCAGCGCCACCAGCGAGTACAGCATGCCGGCCATCAGGCCGCCGATCAGGGTTTCCAGAAAGAAGGCCATGTCTTGTCGCTCCTCAGTGGCTGGTGCCGAGGTAGGCGCTGATGACCTCCTCGTTGCTGCGCACCTCGTCCGGGGTGCCGTCGCCGATCTTCTTGCCGTAGTCGAGCACCACCACGCGGTCGGAGATGTCCATCACCACGCCCATGTCGTGCTCGATCAGGACGATGGTGGTGCCGAATTCGTCGTTCACGTCGAGGATGAAGCGGCTCATGTCCTGCTTTTCCTCCAGGTTCATGCCGGCCATGGGCTCGTCCAGCAGCAGCACCTTGGGTTCCATGGCCAGCGCGCGGCCGAGGTCGACGCGCTTTTGCAGCCCGTAGGGCAGCTGGCCCACCGGTGTCTTGCGGTAGGCCTGGATTTCCAGGAAGTCGATGATGTGCTCGACGAACTCGCGGTGTTCTTCCTCCTCGCGCTGGGCCGGGCCGATGCGCAGGGCCTGCAAAAGGATGTTGCTCTTCATGCGCAGGTTGCGGCCGGTCATGATGTTGTCGATCACGCTCATGCCCTTGAACAGTGCCAGGTTCTGGAAGGTGCGCGCAATCCCCATCTCGGCGACCTGCCGGCTGTTCATGCCGCGAAAGGTGCGGCCGCGGAAGGTGATGGAGCCCTCCTGCGGCTGGTACACGCCGTTGATGCAGTTGAGCATCGAGCTCTTGCCAGCGCCGTTCGGACCGATGATGGAGCGGATCTCCCGTTCCCGAACGTTGAAACTGATGTTGGTCAGGGCCTTGACGCCCCCGAAGCTGAGGCTGATGTTCTGCACGTCCAGAATGACGTCACCGATCTTCTTGCTCATGCTGCCGCCTTCATCGTGGGGAACGTTCTGGCGTCGGCCATCTTCAGGGTCGCACTCACCGTTGTCGTACGGCCGTCCTCGAACTTGACCTGGGTTTCGATGAACTGCTCACTGCGCCCGTCATACAGCGCTTCGACCAGCACCTGGTACTTGTCACCGATGAAACCGCGGCGAACCTTGTTGGTGCGGGTGAGTTCC
>JAEZLX010000227.1 GCA_023415035.1 Pseudomonadota bacterium
GTGTAGTGCAGGTGGTGGGGGCCGGCCCACATGTAGGTGAAGATCAGCGCCCAGAAGTGCACGATTGCCAGGCGATACGAGTACACGGGGCGCTCGGCCTGCTTGGGAATGAAGTAGTACATCATGCCCAGGAAGGCTGCTGTCAGGAAGAAGCCCACCGCATTGTGGCCGTACCACCACTGCACCATGGCGTCCTGCACGCCGGCGTACGCCGAGTACGAGTGCGTCAGGCTGGTGGGCAGCTGAATGTTGTTGAAGATGTGCAGCAGGGCAACGGCGATGATGTAGGCACCGAAGAACCAGTTGGCCACATAGATGTGACGGACCTTGCGGATGCCGACCGTGCCGAAGAAAACGATGGCGTACGCCACCCACACCACGGCGATCAGCAGGTCGATCGGCCAGATGAGCTCAGCGTACTCCTTGCCCTGCGTCAGGCCCATTGGCAGCGTGACAACCGCACCGACAAGGGCGACGTTCCAGCCGATGAACGTGAACCATGCCAGTGCATTGGAGAACAGAGGGGTGTGACATGTCCGCTGGACGACGTAGTAGCTGGTGGCAAACAGCACCGAGCCGCCGAAGGCAAAGATGACCGCGTTGGTGTGCAGCGGTCGCAGGCGGCCATAGGTCAGCCACTCGATGCCCATGTTGAGCTCGGGCCAGGTGAGCTGGGCTGCAATGATGACGCCGACCAGCATGCCGACCACGCCATAAATGACGGAGGCGATGGCAAACCATCGCACCACACTGTCGTTGTAGACCGCCGGCTGGCCGGTCTTTGTTGTTGCGGACATAAATAACTCCTCGTGGAAAGTCACTGTGTGAGTGTGTCGAACGCTCCCTCAGGGCTCATTGACGTATGTCAATCGCTCTTGAGAACCCGCTCTCCCTCACGCTCGATGTTGTCAAACTGCCCGGACTGAAGGGCCCACCAGAACACGCCGATGATGATGAAGACCAAAACGATCGACAGCGGCACCAGGAGATAGAGAATGTCCATCGTGGCGGACCTTTCATGGTTTTATTCAATCACGCGACCGATGATGCCAGCGGCCTGCGGGCGAGCCGGGTGGCATTGACGATGACCAGCAGCGAACTGGCGGCCATGCCCAGACCCGCCAGCCAGGGCGGCATCCAGCCCACCATGGCCATGGGAATGCTGACCCCGTTGTAGATGGCTGCCCAGGCCAGGTTCTGACGCACGATCTTCATGGTGTCCCTCGCTTGCGTCAAGGTGTCGGCCACTTCCATCAGCCGGCCTCCCTGGATCACATAGTCGGAGCGGGCCTGCGCCAGTGCCGCGGCGTGACCGAGTGCGAAGGACGTATCGGCCCGCGCGAGCACGGGGCCATCGTTCAGGCCGTCACCCACCATCGCCAGGCGCCTGCCCTGCCCTTGCAGTCGTTCGACCTCGGCCAGCTTCTGCTCGGGAGTGGCTCCGGCCACGACATGGTCGATGCCCAGCTGCTTCGACACTTCGTTGGCCGCCACATCGCGGTCACCCGAGAGCAGCCAGGTCTCAATGCCCGCAGATTTCAGTGTCCGGATCACCTGAGCCGCATCCTCGCGCAGGCACTCCTTCAGACTGAAGCTGGCCAGCCAGCCCGACCCGTCGGCCAGGTGAACCTCCGGACCGCCAGGCATTTGCGAGACCGCAGTGGTTCCGCCCACCCAGCTGGCCGATCCCAGACGGACCTGCCCATGGCCGGCCACGAACGCTGCCATGCCCTTGCCAGCCTCCTCGCGAACATCGCCCTGCACGGGTGCCGGCGGCACACCCTCATCCGTGGCCGCGCGAGCCAGTGCACGCGAGACCGGATGCAAGGCGCCTTGTGCCAGGGCAGCCGCCACACCCAGAACTTGTTCGCGCGAGACGCCTTCGCGCCAGCGCATGTCGGCCAGCACAAGCCGGTCTTCGGTCAACGTGCCTGTCTTGTCGAACACCACCGTGTCGATGGTGGACAGCGTCTCCAGCGCCTGCAGGCGGCGCACCAGCACGCCGCGGCGGGCCAGGCTCCCCGCCGAAGCCAGCATGGCCGCGGGTGTCGCCAACGACAGCGCGCACGGGCAGGTCACGATGAGAACGGCCACCGCCACTGCCAGCGCCTTGCTGTGATCGATTGGCCACCAGTATGCGGCCGCCGCAAGCGCGCCCAGCACCACGACCACCAGGAACGGTGCCGCAATACGGTCCACGAGGATGGCCAGCCGGGGCTTGTCGGTGGACGCTTTTTCCATCAGCGACACGATCTGGGCGAACCGCGTGTCGGCGCCGAGCCGCTCGATGCGCACCAGCACCGGCCCGGCAAGGTTGAAGCTGCCGGCCACCACGGCCTGTCCCTGCTGCCGGGTCACCGGACGCGACTCGCCGGTCAGCAGCGCCTCGTCCACCGTGGCGCTGCCGCTTTCGATCACGCCGTCACCGGGAAACGCCTGTCCGGCCTGAACACGCACGACATCACCCACCGCCAGCCGGCGCACCGAGACCGACTCGAAGGATCCGTCGTTGCGGCGGCGCTCGGTGACCTCAGGCAGGCGGTTCATGAGGGCATCCAGGGCGCCGGCGGTGCGGTCGCGCGCCTTGAGTTCGAGGTAGCGCCCGCCCAGCAGGAAGAACACGAACATGGTCACGGAATCGAACCAGACCTCATGCCCCCAGGGCCCGGTGGGGTCGAAGGTGGCCGCGGAACTGACGGCAAAGGTCACCAGAATGCCCAGGGACACCGGCGTATCCATGCCGATGCGTCCGTTCTTCAGGTCGCGCCAGGCGCTGCGGAAAAAAGGACCGCTGGAAAACGTGACAACGGGGACGGTGAGCACCCAGCTGGCCCAGCGCAGCAGCTGCTCGATGTCGGGCGCCATTTCGCCCGGCGCAGCCACGTAGGTGGGCCACGCGTACATCATGACCTGCATCATGCAGAAGCCGGCCACGAACAGGCGCCACAGGGCCTGGCGCGTTTCCTGAAGACGTTCGCTGACAGACAGGGCCTGCTGCATCGGCAGCAGCCGGTAACCGACATGCCCCACGGCCTGCGCCAGCGAGGACATCCGGGTCGCGGAAGGATCCCAGCGCAGCGTCAGCCGGCGGGTGGCCGCGTGCACCTGGGCCGTGTGCACGCCCGGCAGCCCCTGCAAGGCGCCTTCGACAGCGTCAGCACAGGCTGCGCAGTACATGCCCTGCACCATCAGCACCGATTCCGCGAGGGGCTGGCCATCGACGTCGATGACCCCGGTGAACTCGCGTTGCTCGACCGGATCGTCCAGTACCGCAAAATCGTCGGTGACCGTCAACGGCCCGCGGTGTGCGCCGAACACATCGCCACCACCGTCAGGCGACGGCGGCTTCGATGTCCACTCCGTCGTGGGCGCAATGATGGCCTGATTCATGCGTTGAGGGTATCGCATGGACCGCTCCGGCTACTTGACATATGTCAACTTGGCATATCTGATGTTTGCGTAGGCTATTGTTTCCCAAACACTACCGACAGGAGCAGATGCATGTACAAGCGAATTCTGGTGGCCACCGACGGCTCGAAACTGTCCAAACTCGCGGTAGAGCACGCCATTGATCTGGCCGATATCACCGGAGCCGATGTGGTCGCCCTGAAGGTGGTGCCCCGCTATCCGCAGACCTATTTCGAGGGCGGCGTGGCGCTGGCCGCCAGCGAGGTGGCCAAAATCGAGAAGCAGTGGCAGCAGGAAGCCATGGAGGCGGTCAACGCGGTCAAGGACGCGGGGATCAAGCGATCCGTCAAGGTCAAGCCGGTCACGGTCAAGTCCGACCTGATCGCCGAAGCCATCATCTCGGCTGCCAAGCGCAACAAGTGCGACCTGATCGTGATGGCCTCGCACGGACGCAAGGGCATCAAACGCCTTCTGCTGGGCAGCGAAACGCAGCAGGTGCTGACGCACTCGCACATCCCGGTGCTGGTGCTGAGGTAAAACCCCGATAAGTCTGCGCGGCGGCGTGTCGTCACCGCCGCGCGGTTGTCAGGCGGTCAGGCAAACAGCTGCCTGTACTCCTCGCGCAGAAGGTTCTTCTGCACCTTGCCCATGGCGTTGCGCGGCAGCTCCGGCACGACGCGGCAATGCTTGGGAATCTTGAAGTTGGCCAGTTGCCCTTTCAGGCCGGCAATCACCTGGTTGGCATCCACCTGCGCACCAGGCTTGGCGATCACCAGCGCGACACCGACCTCTCCGAAATCGGGGTGCGGCACGCCCACCACCGCACTTTCGGCCACGCCCGGCATCTCGTTGATGATGCCCTCAATCTCGGCCGGATAGACGTTGTAGCCGCCCGAAATGATCAGGTCCTTGCTGCGGCCCACGATGGTCACATAGCCGTCGGTGTCCAGGCGTCCCACGTCGCCTGTCCTGAAAAACCCGTCGGCGGTGAACTCCTCGGCCGTCTTTTCGGGCATGCGCCAGTAGCCCTTGAAGACATTCGGCCCGCGCACCTGGATGCCGCCGATCTCGCCGACCGGCACCGGTTGACCGGCATCGTCCACGATGCGCAGTTCGACACCCGGCAACGGGAAGCCCACCGTGCCCCCTCGCCGCCCGGCCGCGCCCCCGTACCGGGTATCCGGCAGGCACGGGTTGGAGGTGAGCATGATGGTTTCGCTCATGCCATACCGCTCCAGGATGGAGTGACCGGTGCGATGCTGCCACTCGCGGAAAGTTTCGATCAGCAGGGGCGCCGAACCGGAAATGAACAGGCGCATGTGCGCAGCCTGGGTTGGCGTCAGGCCCGGCTCGGCGAGCATGCGCACGTACAGCGTCGGCACACCCATGAACACCGTGGCCCGCGGCAGCAGCGCCACCACCTGTCGTGCATCGAAGCGGTTGAGCCACAACATGGGGCTGCCGTTGATCAGCGCGCCGTGGATGGCCACGAACAGGCCATGCACGTGGAAGATGGGCAGCGCATGGATGAGCACGTCATCCGGCTTCCAGTCCCAGTACGTCTGCAGGGTGCGCGCGTTGGAGAGCATGTTGCCGTGGGTCAGCATCGCTCCCTTGCTGCGCCCGGTGGTACCGCTGGTGTAGATGATGACCGCCAGATCGTCGGCCTGGCGAGACACCGGCTCCTGCTCGTCCCGGTGATGGGCGGCGCGATCGAGCAGGCTACCGCTTCGGTCGTCACCCAGCGTGAAGACGTATCGCGAGCCGCACGAGAAGGCGATCTTGGACACCCAGCCGTGGTTTTGCGGGCTGCACACGACCACCGCGGGCTCGGCATCGCGGATGAAGTATTCGATCTCCGCGCGCTGATAGGCCGTGTTGAGCGGCAGATAGACAAAACCTGCGCGCAAGGTCGCCAGATAAAGGATCAGGGACTCGACCGACTTTTCCACCTGCACCGCGATCCGCGCACCCTCGGGCAATTCGAGCGAGGCCAGCAGGTTGGCCACCATGGCCGACGCCCGGTCCAGATCGCGCCAGCAATAGCGCAGCCCGGCGCTGGGGCCTTCGATCACCTCGACGGCTGTGGCATCGAGGTCGGCAGGAAAGGCTTGACGGAGATGGGCATACAGGTTGCATGTGCTCATGGCAGTCAACACGGTCCGGGGTGGAAAGCTCGGAAAAATCAGCGGAACACGGGACGCCGCTTGCCGATGAAGGCTTCAAT
>JAEZLX010000005.1 GCA_023415035.1 Pseudomonadota bacterium
ACGGTCTCGTTCAGCTGATGGAGTTGGTGCGGGCTCAGGCTCTTGAGAGAGTCGACAAGCCGCTGGAAGTCGCGACGGCGCATGGTGCACCATCTTACCCGCCAACACGATTAGGTGACAGAGCCAAAGAAAAGACCGGCCCAGGCCGGTCTTGCTGTTTCTGGCGACGCGGATCGCCTCAGTGGTCCCGCAGTTTGGCGCGCAACCGGGCGATCGACTGGCTGTGCAACTGGCAGACGCGGGACTCGGTCACGCCGAGCACGGCCGCGATCTCCTTGAGGTTCATGTCGTGCTCATAGTACATGCTCATGATGTGCTGCTCGCGCTCGGGCAGGCCCTTGATCGCCTCGACCAGGGCCATGCGCATGCGCTGGTCCTGCAGCAGGGCGGACGGATCGGGCTCCGATGCCCCCATGTGCCGGTCGAGAAAACTGTCCTCGTCGTCACTGCCATTGCCGCCGCCGATGTCCTCCAGGTACACCAGCTGCGTGCCGCGCACCTTGGCAAGCAGGTGCTGGTAGTCGGCCAGGGTCATGCCCAGCTCGGCAGCGATCTCGGACTCCAGCGGCGCCCGGTGCAGGCGCTGCTGCAGACGATGTACCGCCTGTTCGATTTCCTTCTGGCTCTTGCGCGAGCCGCGCGACATCCAGTCGCCGTCGCGCAGCTCGTCCAGCATGGCGCCACGGATGCGCTGGCTGGCGAAGGTCTCGAACTGCACGCCCTGCGAAGGCTCGTAGCGCGCGATCGCCTCGGTCAGGCCGATCATGCCGACCTGGATCAGGTCATCCAGCTCCACACTCGGCGGCAGCTTGGCAATCATGTGGTGAGCCAGGCGCCGGACCAGTGGGGTGTATTTGCGCAGCTGGTCTTCCCGTTGAAGGGTTCCCTTGGCGGTATACATCGTCTCAACTCCAATAGATGCGAACCTCTGCATGGGCGATGCTGCCGGGTTCTCCGCCGCTGTCCATGTCGTCATAGCTCAAAGTCCTCGTCAAGGCACCCTCGCGGGCGAGATCACCCCATTGCCGGTCCGGCCACACCGCGATCTCCAGACCGAGGTGTCTCCGTGCGCAGTCGGCCACGGACCGCACCACCTGATCCAGTCCCGCGTTCCCGGGCCCGTCGTTCGCCCCGGTGTCCAGCGGTGCCAGCACAGGCACCAGGTCGGCCTGGTGCAGCAGCTTGACGGCACAGTAGACGTCAATGCTGCCGGGCTCGGGTTGCAACACGGGCACCATCACCGAGGCGCTCGTACCCGACAGCAGCCCGGCCAGCTCGTCGGCCGGCGCGTACAGCAGTGCCGCGGTCTGGTGATCGAACGGCGCCAGCAGGCGCGACACCGCGATGCGTGCACCGCCCGCCCGTGCCGTCGCCTGCAATGCCTTCAACCCCTGCGCGGACGGCAGGATGGGCCATGGCTCCATGGGTCGGAAGGCGTGTGTCTCGGGCGCGTCGAGCACCTGCATGAGCCCGGCACCTGGCGCTTTCGGGTTCTCCTGAGCGGTGGCATCCAGAATCACGGGGGCCAGGCCGGTGTCGCGGATCCGGCAAGCCAGCCAGTAAAGGGCTTCATAAGCCTGCTCCGGCTCGACCGGGCTGACCACCGGCACCAGCGATGCCGATCCGTGCAAAGGGCCGGCACGCAGACCGGCGGCCTGGTGCATCCCGCGCTCAAACATGCAGCGCCCCCGGCTCGATACCGCGCGACGACGCCTGACCGAAGTAGAACCCCATGTCGGTGGACGCGGGATCGTAGGCCGACTTGCCGCGGGTGCCCATGGACACGCGCACCAGCGAGGCGGCATCGGGGCCCTGCCAGTCCTCGGGAACGCGCTGGCCGTTGGCCACACCGCGCAGCACCGCCTGGTGGCGGATCAGCGCGTCGATGGCGGGGCCGAGCTTCACAGCCTCGTCCACCTTGGACAACACCACACCATGCAGCGTGCTGGCCTTGAACGAGGTCAACACCTCGTCGATCGTGTCACCATGCGCGCCGGCATTGAGCACCAGCACCTTCTTGATCTGCGGCGCATCCAGCATGTCGAGCATGTCCTGGATGCGCTGGTCGCGCTGGCCCAGTCCGGCGGTGTCGATGATCACCATGCGCTTGCCGGACAGCAGCTGCAGCAGGTCGTGCAGCGCGGCGCGGTCATGCGCGAGGTGCGCAACCACACCCAGCATGCGGCCGTAGGTGCGCAGCTGTTCGTAGCCGGAGACGCGGTAGGTGTCCAGCGTGATCAGACCGACGCTGCCGGGGCCGTGCAGCCTGACGCATTGCGCGGCCAGCTTGGCTGCGGTGGTGGTCTTGCCCACGCCTGTGGCGCCAACGAGCGCCACCACACCGCCTTCTTCCACCAGTCCTGCCCTGGGCGAGACGGCACGCAGGTTGCGCGCCAGCACGTCCATGACCCAGCGCATGGCGTCGGCACCGCCCACATGCGGCGGCATGCGTTCGAGCACCGCACGCGACATCGCGGGCGAGTAGCCGGCACGGATCAGCTTGTGCATCAGGCTGGATTGCGTCGGGTTCTGGCGCGACGATCCCAGCCAGGCGAGCGTGTTGAAGCGGTCCTCGATCAGATCCTTGAGCGCTGCCAGCTCCACAGCCAGCCGGCCGTCGGCGGCAGGTTCTGCGGAAGCGGCTGGCAGGGCCTGCTCTTCCCAGGCGGGTGCTGCCACCGGGCGGGTGCGGATGGGCTCGGGCACAGGCTGCTGCACAAAGGTCTGCTCATGCATCGGCGCCCGGAAGGCATCGGCGCGCGGTGAGGCGGGCGGCGGCACCTGCACCCGCTCGCCCTCGAAACGGCGCTGAGTGGCGGGCATGGCCGGCGACTGCATGGCCTCGCGGCGCTTGCGCAGCATGCGCTCGCGCACGTACTCCTGGAACGAGAGGGTACTCATGGCCAGTGCCTGGGTATCGCCGTCCACGGTGTCGTCCACAGCGGGACGTGCCGACGGTACGGACTGTACTGCCGCCGCGGGCTGCATCGGACGCGATGCCGCTGAGGCTTCGCGGTCACCACCCTGCTGGGCGGCGCGCGCGGCCGGCACGATGGCGGCCAGACCCGCCTCGGATGTGGCCATGACCTCGAACCCGTCGTCGGTCTGGCGCGTGGAAAGGATGACGGCGTTCTCGCCGAACTGGCGGCGCGCCTTGGCCAAGGCCTCGCGCGATGACTGGGCGATGAAGCGTTGGATGTTCATGCTGCGATCTCTCCAAGAATCGGACCGATGCGGATGAGGTGGGTCTCAGGAATTTCGCTGTGCGCCAGCACCTGCAGACGGGGCGCCGCGCGGCGAAGCAGGCGCGCCATGGCGCTGCGGATGGCGTCGGGCACCAGCAGGCACGCGGGCACGCCCTTTTCCTCCTGCTGGTTGGCCACGTCGGTGGCCGACTTGCTGAGCATCTCGGCCACGCCGGGGTCGAGCGCCGAACCGTTGGCGCTGGCCAGGGCCTGCATCAGCAGACGCTCCAGGCCAGGCTCGATGGCGATGACCTCCAGCTCCTTCACGGGGCCATAGATCTGCTGGATGATGGCCGGCGCCAGCGCGATGCGCACACGCCGCGCGAGTTCGGCCGGATCGGTGGTGGATGGGGCGTGCTCCGCCAGCGACTCGATGATCGAGCGGATGTCGCGCACGTGCACACCTTCCTCCAGCAGCAGCTGGAGCACTTTCTGGAAGGTGGTGATCGGGACCATTTTCGGCACGACTTCTTCGATCAGCTTCGGGGCCAGGCGGGTCACGTGTTCGACCAGATCCTGGGTCTCCGTCCGGCTCAGCAACCTGGCCGCCTGGACTTGCATCAAGTGTGACAAATGGGTCGCAAGCACAGTCTCGGAATCAACCACCGTAAAACCGGCCATCTGGGCGTTTTCCCGCTGGCGCTCGTCGATCCAGTGCGCCGGCAGACCAAAGGCCGGATCGGTCGTGGGTGTGCCCAGCAGCGGCGTGCTGATGCCGCCCGGGTTGATGGCCAGGAACATGCCCGGGAACACCTCGCCCTCGCCCACCACCACGCCGCGCAGTGTGATGCGGTAGGCACTGGGCTTGAGTTCCAGGTTGTCGCGCACATGGACAGCCGGCGGCAGGAAGCCGACCTCCTGCGCGAACTTCTTGCGCACGCCCTTGATGCGCGTGAGCAGGTCGCCCTGGCGGTCCTTGTCCACCATGGCAATCAGGCGGTAGCCCAGCTCCAGACCCAGCAGATCCACCGGCTGCAGGTCGTCCCACGAGGCCTCGCCATCGGGTTGCCCCAGTGGCGCGGCAACCTCCTCGACCTTGGGCTTGCTCTCTTCCTTGTGGCGCCACCAGGCCAGCGTGCCAAGAATGGAAGCGAACAGCAGGAACACCAGGTGCGGCATGCCCGGCACCACGCCCAGCAGGAACAGCACGCCGGCGGTGATGCCCATCACGCGCGGCGACATGAACAGCTGGTCGACCACCTGGTCGCTCAGGTCCTCGTCCTTGCCCACGCGAGAGACCACCATGGCCGCCGCCACCGAGATCAGCAGCGCGGGAATCTGCGCGACCAGCGCGTCACCCACCGCCAGCAGGATGTAGCTGTCCGCCGCCTCGCCGGTACCCAGGCCGTGCTGGGCCATGCCGATGATGAGGCCGCCGATGATGTTGATCAGCAGGATGATGATGCCGGCGATGGCATCGCCGCGCACGAACTTGGAGGCGCCATCCATGGAGCCGAAGAACTCGGCTTCTTCGCCGACCTCGGCGCGTCGGCGTTTGGCTTCCTTCTCGTCGATGAGGCCGGCGTTGAGGTCGGCATCGATCGCCATCTGTTTGCCCGGCATGGCGTCCAGCGTGAAACGCGCCGACACCTCGGCAATGCGCTCGGAGCCTTTGGTGATCACGACAAAGTTGATCACCACCAGAATGGCGAATACGATCAGGCCGACGGCGAAATTGCCGCCGATCAGGAAATGCCCGAAGGCCTCGATCACCGCGCCGGCCGCACCCGGACCGGTGTGGCCTTCCATCAGCACGACGCGCGTGGAGGCCACGTTGAGCGACAGGCGCAGCAGCGTGGTCAGCAGCAGCACCGACGGAAAAACCGAAAAATCCAGCGGGCGGCGCATGTAGGCGGCCACCAGCATCACCACCATCGCCAGCGAGATGTTGAGCGTGAAGAAGGTGTCCAGCAGCCAGGGCGGCATGGGCAGCACCATCAGCGACAGCACCACCACGACCAGCATCGGCGCCGTCAGGCCGGTGGCCCACGCCGCGTTGCGCGTGAGCTTTTGCTTGAGCAGGGACAGTTGGGCGTTCATCGGGCGTTCTCTGAAGCGTTGTCTTTCTTCCAGTGCGGGTCGAGCTCACGCGGCACGTCGGGCACCGGCACGGCGGCAGGCGCCACTCCGCGGCCGTTCATCGCGGCCTTGAGCTGATACACATAGGCGAGCACCTGTGCCACGGCCGTGTATAGGGCCGACGGGATTTCGTCGTCGATCTCGGCATGGGCGTACAGCGCCCGCGCCAGCCTGGGCGACTGCACCACGGGCACCTTGGCGGACTTGGCCACCTCGCGGATCCTCAGCGCCAGCAGGTCGGCGCCCTTGGCCACCACGCGCGGCGCGTTCATGGTGGCGTCGTCGTAGCGGATGGCCACGGCGTAGTGGGTCGGGTTCATGACCACCATGTCGGCCGCGGGCACGCGGGTGATGCTGTTGCGCATGGCCAGCTCGCGCTGGCGCTGGCGCCGCTTGCCCTTCATGTGCGGATCGCCCTCGGCCTCCTTGTGCTCGCGCTTGACCTCCTCGCGCGACATGCGCAGCCGGTGGGCGTGCAGAAATTTCTGCATCGGAAAGTCGATCAGCGCGAACACCAGCAGAACCGTCAGCAGCATGGCCACGCCCATCGTGATCCACTGCCCCAGCTGGCCCAATGCGCCTTCCAGCGGGCGCATCAGCAGCGTGGCGAACTCCTCGATGTGCGAGCTCACAAACTGCCAGGCCACCAAACCGACCACGGCTGTCATGCCCGTCAGCTTGGCCGTTTCAAACAGCTGCTGACGCGAGAACAGGCGCCCGATGCCCGCCAGCGGGCTGATCTTTTTCAGGTCGGGCATGATGGGTTTGGTGCTCAGCGCCCAGCTGCCCGAAGCCAGCGCAATGCCGATGGCCAGCAGCGGCACGAAGAGGCCCAGCGGCAGGAACAGCCGCAGCGCGCCGCCGAGCATGCGCGAGAGGCTCTCGACCATCTGCGCAGGCTCGCGGACGCTGTTCAGGTCGAAATGCAGCTGCGCAGCCATCAGGCCGCGCAGGCCTTCGAAGCCCATGGGCAAGAGCATGATCAGCGCCGCCGCGCCGCCGCCGAGCACCGCCAGGTTGCCCAGCTCCTTGGAGCGCGGCACCTGGCCATCCTTGCGCGCCTGGTTCAGGCGCTTGGGGGTGGCTGGCAGGTTCTTGTCTTGGCTGGAGGAATCCATGGCTCGGTCGCAACAGGCGTTGCCACCGATTGTGGAAGTCCGCTCCGGAAACTAAAGGGCGATAAGGGCCACCCCTGACCCGCTTTTCCGGCCGATCCGGCCGATAGGCCAGGCGCGGTCAGAAGCCCAGGCTCGCCAGCAGGTCGTCAACGCCCTGCTGGTCGGTCACCACGTCGGTGCGGCCTTCGGCATCGACCACCGGCCCGTTCAGATCCGGCGTGTTCTCGGGCGCCACCGATGCGCCCGGCGCGGACTGCAGCAGCAGCGACAGCAGCTGGTCCTCGATCTGTTCGGCCAGCTGCACCACGCGCGCGATCACCTGACCCGTGAGGTCATGGAAGTCCTGCGCCATCATGATGTCGGTCAGCCGGGCATCGGTCTGCTCGGCCGCATCGATCACATCCTTCGACCACTCCAGCAACTCGGGCATGGCCTTGCCCAGGCCGGGCACCGCCGCAATGGTGCTGTGCAGTTGCCGGCCACGTTCGGCCACGCGCGCCTGCTCCGTCTTGCCCAGCTCCACATGGTTGAGCACCTTCTCGGCCGCCTCGCCCGTCAGGCGGGCGATGTACGACAGGCGGCTCTGCGCATCGGGCAGCTGGTCGACCGTCCCCCTGAGCCTGTCGGTGTAGCCCAGTTCCTTGAGCGCGGCGTGCAGCTGGCGCGTGATCGCGCCGAGCCGCTGATACATGTCTGTCTGTGCCTGCTCGTTCATCATCAGGCTCCCAGGCCGAGCTTGGCGATGATGTTGGCAATCTTCTCCTCCAGCGTCGCCTTGGTGAAGGGCTTGACGATGTAACCCGCCGCGCCACCCTGCGCCGCGCGCACGATGTCGTCCTTGCGTGCCTCTGCCGTCACCATCAGCACCGGCAAATGCTTGAGCTTGTCGTCCTTCTTCACCGCCTCGAGCAGCTCGAAGCCGTTCATGTTCGGCATGTTGATGTCAGTGACGACGAAGCCGAAGCTGCCGTTGCGCAGCTTGCTCAGCGCGATCACGCCGTCCTCGGCTTCGTCGGCATCGGCGTGCCCGATTTCCTTGAGCAGGTTGCGCACGATGCGGCGCATGGTCGAAAAATCGTCAACGATCAGAAATTTCATGGTTGCAGCCATAGTGTGCTTCCAGGGTGGCCCAGCCCCTCATTCGGAACTTTCCCTGAACTCTTCCCGTGGTTTCGGCGTTTCGGCCAGATTCTGTAGGTCCGGCAGCTGAATCGGCCCCTTGGGCATGACCCGGGGCTCGGTCGCGGCCACGGGCACCATGCGTTCTTCGGCTTCGCGCGTCATGACCAGCACGCTGATGCGCCGGTTCGCGGCTGCATACGGATCGTGTGCATTGAGCGGCCGGCTGGATGCCAGCCCCTCGACGCGGACCAGTTTTTCGGCGGGCAGACCGGCGGCCACCAGCTCGCGGCGCGAGGCATTGGCTCGGTCCGCCGACAGTTCCCAGTTGCTGTAACCGCGGTCACCGCTGCCATAGGGCGTGGCATCGGTGTGACCGGAAAGCACGATGCGGTTCTCGACATCTGCCAGGCTGGTGCCGATCTCTTGCAGGATCTCGCGCATGTAGGGCTTGACCAGGGCGCTGCCGGCGTCGAACATGGGGCGGTTCTGGGCATCGACGATCTGGATCAGCAGGCCGTCTTCGGTGCGCTCGATCTGGATCTGCGAGCCGTATTCGCGCAGCGCCGCGTTGTCCGCGATGAGCGACTGGACGCGCTTGTGCAATGCGTCGATGCGCGCATTGTCCTGATAGCGGCTCTGGGCCTTGGCAATCTGCAGCCCTGTTTCCTTTTTTTCCCGCTCCGCGTCACCACCATCGACCCGGCCGGCGGAAGCGCTCAGGTCTCGCCCGCCGCCTGTGACGATGCTGTCGCTGTTGCCGCTGCCGTCACCACCCAGCAGCGACACCTTGACCGGCTGGTTGAAGTAGCTGGCAATGCCCTCGAGGTTGCCCTTGGTCGTCGAGCCGAGCAGCCACATGAGCAGGAAGAAGGCCATCATGGCCGTGACGAAGTCGGCGTAGGCAATCTTCCACGCCGCGTTGCCATGCCCGGCATGCCCGCGCTTTTTCACGCGCTTGAGGATGATGGGCTGGAGTTTCCGGTTGCCTGTCGCCATGGGAATGTTCCTCGGACCGCGCCGTCACTTCCTGCCCTTGACGTGGCTTTCGAGCTCCGTGAAGCTCGGCCGCACATCAGAGAACAGCACCTTGCGACCGAATTCGATGGCCGTGGAGGGCGAGTAACCCTGCATGCTCGCCAGCAGCGTGGTCTTGACGCACTGAAGCTCCTTGCCCGCTTCCTCGGTCTTCTGCTCCATCAGCCCCCCCAGCGGCTCGAACACGCCGTAGGCCAGCAAGATGCCCAGGAAGGTGCCCACCAGCGCCGAGGCAATCATCGCGCCGAGCACCGCCGGCGGCTGTCCCACCGAGCCCATCGTGTTGACCACACCCAGCACGGCCGCCACGATGCCGAAGGCCGGCAGCGCGCCCGCCAGGCGGTTCATCGCCGCCACCGGCGCGTAGGCCTCCTGGTGATGGGTCTCGATCTCGGCATCCATCAGCGACTCGATCTCGTGCGCGTTCAGGTTGCCCGAGACCATCATCCGCAGGTAGTCGGTGAAGAACTCGACCAAGTGATGGTCGGCGGCAATCGTCGGGTACTTCTTGAACAGCGGCGACTGGTCCGGATGGTCCACGTCGTTCTCGATCGCCATCAGGCCTTCCTTGCGCGCCTTCTGCAGCACGTCGTACTGCAACGCCAGCAGTTCCATGTAGCGCGCCTTCGTGTGACGGCTGCCCTTGAAGCACGAGGCGATGCCCGAGAACACACCCTTGACCACCTTCATCGGGTTGCTGATCAGGAAGGCGCCCGCCGCCGCGCCGAGGATGGTGGTCATCTCGAACGGCAGGGCCCGCAGCAGCACACCGATATTGCCGCCGTGCGCCGTGAAGACGCCGAAGACGCATATGAGCAGAACCAGAAAGCCGATGACGACGAACATGTGCAACCCTGTGATGAACGGCGGAGCAGCCTGGCCCCAGGCCACGGTTGGACGTCAGGCTCTCCTGCCATGGAACTCTACGGGCGATCAACCCGCCCCATAAACGCGAAATGGGCCCCCGCGAGGGCCCATTTCGGTCTTTGCCGGTCGGCGACCGGGCTCAGTGCAGACGCAGTCCGCCAGCCGCGCTGCCCTTGCCGGCGCGTGCCGGCGGCTCGCACAGGCCGCAAACGAAGTGGCGCGCGTTCTCGTAGGGTTCGGTCACGAAATGGCCGCCACAGCGCGAGCAGCGCGTCATGGTCAGCATGCCGCTGTTGACGAACTTCACCAGGCGCCATGCGCGTGTCACCGACAGCAGAGGCTCGATCCGGCTCGCCTCCATCTGCTCGGTGTACAGGCGGAACGCCTTGATCACCGCATCGATTTCTTCCAGCTCACTGGCCTTGGACAGGTATTCGTGGATGTTCAGGAACAGCGAGGCATGGATGTTGGGCTGCCAGGTCAGGAACCAGTCGGTCGAGAACGGCAGCTGCCCCTTGGACGGGCTGCGGCCTGCCACTTCCTTGTACAGGCGCAGCAGGCGCTCGTAGGACAGGCCCGTTTCGTATTCCAGCACCTGCAGACGTGCACCCAGCTGGATCAGGGAAATGGCGCGTTCGATGTCGCGCGATTCGTTCAGGATGCTTTTGGCCGCCATCGCTCGTCCTCCCGTGCTCATTCCATACCGTTCAGTGCGCGGCCACCGAGTCGGTGAATCGGCCAGCCATCAGGATGCTGGCGTGCAACTGCGTCGTGGTGGCGTTGTCCACCTTTTTCTTGACGTTGTGGTTGGTCAGCAGGCTCCACACCAGGTCGTCATCGACGCGGAATCGGCACAGCAGCATGTTGCTGGAGGCGATCTTGAGCAGCTGCGCCGGCGAGAGCATGGCCAACAGGTCGGCAGCTTCCTCGGACAAACCCAGACGGAACAGCGCCTCGGCGCGGTCCTTGCGGATCAGGTTCTGCGCCAGCATCAGATACGTGAGGTTGGCTTCGCGGATCTCGGCGAGCAGTTGTTCGTTGTCCATCGTCGTTTCCCTTGGGTGGAGCCGGCGCGCTTGAGAACCGGCACAAAACTTACATTCAGTGACTTGATGTATTAAATTGTGTCGATCGCAAAATTTTCTTTAATCGGGAAACGGCTGTCTCTTGAGTCGGTCGGCGGACGACAGGGTGTGAGATTTTTTCCTACAACCAAGGACCTCAACACCACCCACGGCAAGAACTGAGGCGCTCCACGCCACGTCCAACCGGGCCAAGCGAACAGATTCGTCAGCCCCTGAGAGACGCAAACATGTAACAAATCTGTGACAAACCCGGTAACGTTCAGGGATTCCACTTCTGCAGAAATGCATCGACCCGGGCGTCCAGGCCACCATCCACCGGCCGCTCAATCTGACTGACCCATGCCGCGCATTCTTCGGCAGAACGCTCGAGCGCGCCTTGTTCCAGGTCAAGC
>JAEZLX010000011.1 GCA_023415035.1 Pseudomonadota bacterium
GCGGAACCTTGCCACTTGGTCGAGCACGCGCGTGACGTACTGGCCCGAGATGCCGTAATCCACCGTGATGTCCACGGACTCCTTGCTGAAGTCATCCACCACCGTCAGACACTTGATGCGCCGTCCACTGGACAGGCTGGGCACAAAGCGTGATTACCTTTTCACGGAACCACCGATGCAGAGCATTGGTATGCGTGCGGTCATGCCAGAGAAGAACCACGTTCAGCGGCTGCAGGGCTAGCGGCGGCTCGAAAACTTCGATGTCAGTAAAAGTTGCGAAGCGGTGCGCCACGGTGGCGGGCAGTGTGGCCAGCAAGTCGGTCTGCTGGACGATGAAAGGCACACCTAGGAAGGTTGGTTTCTGCAATGCCACATGCCGGTTCAAACCCAATTGCTGGAGTTGCAAATCGACCAAGGCGTTGTACATGGTGGCCTCGCCCGGCTCGACAGTCACGTGCTGGTGGTTACAGAACGCTTCGAGGTTGCCCGGGTCCTTCAGGAAGGGGTGGTTGCGCCGAGCGATGCCCACCAGCCGATCAGAGAACAGCGGACGTGTGCGCAGGCTGGCGGGTGGGTTCGGAAAGTAGGTGACCGAGACGTCCACCTCGCCAGCACTGAACACTTCGCCCAGGCGCTTGGGGTTGGGGCCGACCACCCGCAGCGTGACGCCAGGTGCCTGCTCCGCCATGACCTTGATCAGCGCGGGCACAAGGATGAAGTCGATGTAGTCGGTGACGATCAGGGTGATCGTGTCGCGAGCTTTGCCCGGATCGAACGACTCCATCTCGTTGAGCAGGCTGTCGATCTGATGCAGCGCGCCCGCCAGACGGGGCAGCAACTCCTGTGCCTTGGCCGTCAATACCAGGGAGTTGCCCCCTTTGACCAGCAGCGGGTCGTCGAACACGGCGCGCAGCTTGGACAGCGCGAGGCTCATTGACGACTGGCTGATTTCCAACCGCGCGGCGGCCCGGGACACGTGCGCTTCGCGCAGCAAGGCGTCTAACGCCACGAGCAAATTCAGATCCAGGTCGCGCAGTCTCACAGGTGTGTTCGCATTCACTTTCGATACCGGCTATCGACCAAGCGAATTGCCAACCCCAACTGTCTCCACTGTAATTGATGAATATCAAAGACAAACGGAGACAAAACATATGATCCCACAGATCCCGCCGCGCGTCTAGCGCCGGCCAGTGGCCGCCGGCACCCGCGCCGGACACGCCCCTCTTTCCCCGAAACGACGGTTTTGAACCGTCTCGCCCTATCCCGGCGCCGAAAGGCGCACGGGTGATCTTTGTCTGCTTCAGCCACAGGAGAGCACGTCCCATGACACCCAAGATCCCAACCATCCGAGTCACCCGCGAACAAATGCGCCAACGCGTGGCGCTGTTCAGTGAAATCAAGGGCCACGACGGCGGTTTGCCCGACAGCCGCTACCCCAGCGCCCAGCGCAAGCTTTACAACATCATTGGCTTTCAGCCGCCCGCCCGTGCCGACGGCACGGTGGTGGTCTCCCCGGTCGGCGACGACGCGGCCAAGAATGCCCACATCAAGATCTCCGAAGGCTTCAACCTGGGCTTCTGCGAGACCAGCCCCGGCAAAGGCCCGATGATGCACAACCACGACACCAACGAGACCTTCATGCCCATGACGGGCAAGTGGCGCTGCTCCTGGGAAGTGGACGGACAGGTTGAAAGCTTCGACCTGGGCCCCTTCGACGTGATCTCCTTCCCCGCCGGCGTGCAGCGCCGCTTCGAAAACATCACGTTCGACGAACCCGAAAAGACCCACTGGCTGATGTTCGTCATCGGTGGTGATGCGCCGGAAGCCGAGTTCTCGCCCGAGTCGCAGGCCACCCTCATCGCCGAGGGCTACCTGTCCAAAGACGGGAAGTTCTGAGCCATGCGCGAACTGATCGAACGGTTGGAAGCGCGCCATGCGTGGTCGTCCCTGGAAAGCGGGGGCTACGTCTGGCGCTGGCTCGACACCAAGGCCGACGGCCCGCCCGTGGTGCTGCTGCCCGGCTCCATGGGCGACGGCGCGATGTTCGTGCGCACGCTGCTGTCCTTGGGCGAGCGGCTGCGCCTGATCGCGGTCACCTACCCCGAACAAAGCGACGCCGAAGGCCTGAGCCACGGCCTGAAGGCGGTCTTCGACCACCTGGGCCTGCCCTGCTCGATCGTCGTCGGTTCGTCCTTTGCGGCCTACTGGGCGCAGCACTTTGCGCGTCTGTACCCCGAACATGTGCGCAAGCTCGTGATCGGCAACGGCTTCACCGACGCCAGCGACCTCGCCGACAACCCGCTGTTCGACGCCGAGTGGGTGCGCAAGACCTCGCCCGCCGCGTTGCATGCCGCGTGGCTGGAGCGCGTGCGCAACACGCCGGTCAGCCCCCTGCAACAGCTGCAACAGCTGATGATGGAAGAGCGCCAGTCGCCCGAAAACCTGCACGCGCGCTTCGCCGGTGTGACCCAGTCGACCGCCTGCCCGCCGCTGCCGCTGCCGGACGAGGCGATCGTGGTGCTCGACTGCGAAGACGACCCGCTGATCCCGCCCGCTGCGCGCGACCGCCTGCGCCAGGCCTACCCCGGCGCGCGCCATGTGCGCCTGCCCACGGGTGGTCACTACCCCCATGTTCTCAACCCGGAAAGCTACGAGAGCCTGCTGCTCGACCTGGCCTTCGAATAAAACCCACGGAGACTCCATGAAAAAACTGTCCACCCTCTTTGCGGCCGCCCTGATGGCCGTGGCCGCTGGCGGCGCTCACGCCGCCAACTACACCTTGCGCATGGGCGGCGGCCACACCACGGGCACCACCTATGTGAAGGTGTTCGACACCTTCTTCGCCGACGAAGTGGCCAAGCGCGTCCAGGCACAGAC
>JAEZLX010000051.1 GCA_023415035.1 Pseudomonadota bacterium
GCGCATCAGTGTGGGCAACACGGGAGCCTGGCTTAAAGAGCGCCAGGACGACCGCAATTACTTCGTCAACGTCGGACAGCTGGCCACCAACGGCGAGCTGTCGGACATCCGCATCTTCGAGTTCAACAGTTCCGGGGATCTGGTCTCCACGCTGAAGGCCACCCGGGGGGACATCGAAGCGAACGGCAAATGGGTGATACAGAACGTGCAGCAGCGCCTCATCAGTTCAGGGCGCGATGTCAAGCCTGCGGTGCGTCACAAGCGCCACAGGACCTACGAGTGGCCCAGCAGCATCACGCGGGAGATGGTGTCGGTTGCCCTGCTGCGACCCGACCGCATGCGCACCGCCGACTTGTTCGCATACTCCAGACATCTGGAGGCCAATGGACAGTCCGCATTGCGCTATGACATCGAGTTCTGGCGCTAGGTCTTCTACCCTCTGAGCTGCTTGGTGATGGTGGTGCTGGCCTTGCCGTTTGCCTACATGCACTTCCGCTCGGGCGGCACCACGGGCTACGTGTTCGGTTACATCGGCAATCTCAACCAGTGGCAGCCGTGGGTGGCAGCCGCCTCACCGGCGCTGATCTATTCCGTGCTCTCACTCTCGGCCTTCGGCTGGCTGGTGCTCAGGAGGTGAGCCGGTGCTGGGTGTGATCGTCCTGGCCCATGGCTCCCGGGATCCCGAATGGCGCAGGCCGCTGGAAGCCATTGCTGCCGAAGTGCGGCGGCAATCCCCTTCCGCCCTGGTCGAGTGCGCCTACCTGGAGTTGTGCGAGCCTTCCCTGGCTGCATCCGCAGGCCATCTGGTGGCCCGGGGCGCGACGGCGCTACGCATCCTGCCGGTCTTTTTCGGCATGGGCCGGCATGCGCGCGAGGATATTCCAGCGCTGGTGCAAGTGCTGCGCAGCCAATACCCCGGTGTTGCCATCGACTGCCTGCCCGCAGCGGGCGAACATCCCCGACTGACCCGACTTCTGGCCACGATCGCCCTTGACGGCGCTGAATCCCCATGAACCTGCACCAGTTCCGATTTGTCCAGGAGGCGGTTCGCCGCAATCTCAACCTCACGGAGGCGGCCAAGGCACTGCATACCTCGCAGCCCGGCGTCTCCAAAGCCATCATCGAGCTGGAGGACGAGCTGGGGGTTGAGATTTTTGCGCGCCACGGCAAGCGCATCAAGCGCGTGACCGAACCCGGTCAGCAGGTGCTGCGCAGCATCGAAGTGATCCTGCGCGAGGTCAACAACCTGCGGCGCATCGGCGAGCAGTTTTCGCACCAGGACAGCGGCACGCTCTCGATCGCCACCACGCACACACAGGCCCGCTACGTGCTGCCGGGCCCCGTGGCCAAGCTGCGTCAGGCCTACCCGAAGGTCAGCATCAGCCTGCATCAGGGCTCCCCGGACCAGGTGGCCAAAATGCTGCTGGAGGAGACCGCCGAGATCGGCATGGCGACGGAATCGCTGACCGGCTACCCGGATCTGGTCACCCTGCCCTGCTACGAATGGCAGCACATGCTGGTGTTCCCGTTCGACCACCCGCTGGCGGCCAAGGAACGCATCTCGATCGACGATCTGGCCAGCGTGCCGCTGATCACCTACCACCCGAGCTTCACCGGCCGCAGCCGCATCGACCAGGCCTTTGCCCAGCGACACCTCAAGCCCAATGTGGTGCTGGAGGCGATCGATTCGGACGTGATCAAGACCTATGTGCGTCTGGGCATGGGCGTGGGCATCGTGGCCGAAATGGCGGTGCTGGGCGAGAACCAGTCCCCGGACCTGGTGACCAAGCCCGGCTCCGTCTTGTTCGGCCACAACGTGGCCCGCGTGGCCTTCAAGCGTGGTACCTATCTGCGGCAGTTCGTGCTGCGCTTTGCCGAACTGTTGAGCGACCGGCTCAGCCGCGACCTGATCCTGCGCGCAATGGCCGGCAGCGATGACGACTATGACATCTGACCCTCACCACATGAATACGCCCTCCATGACCTCAAGGCTGCCCAACGTCGGCACCACCATATTCACCGTCATGTCGGCGCTGGCCACCCAGACCGGCGCCGTGAATCTCGGCCAGGGGTTCCCGGATTTCGATTGCGACCCGGCGCTGGTGGACGCCGTGACCCGCGCCATGCAGGCCGGTCACAACCAGTACCCGCCCATGGCCGGTGTACCCGCGCTGAGGCAGGCGATGGCGGCGAAGATGCAGGCGCTGTACGGTCTGGCCTGCAACCCCGACACGGACATCACGGTGACGGCCGGTGCCACGCAGGCAATCCTGACGGCCATCCTCGCGGTGGTGCACCCCGGCGACGAAGTGATCGTGCTGGATCCCTGCTACGACAGCTACGTGCCCAACATCGAGCTGGCCGGCGGCGTGGTGGTGCGCGTGCCGCTGACCCCCGGCACGTTCCGTCCGGATTTCGACGCGATCGCGAAGGCCATCACGCCCCGCACGCGCGCCCTGATGATCAACAGCCCGCACAACCCCAGTGGCCAGGTGTGGAGCGAGAAGGACATGCGCCGGCTCGAGGCCCTGCTGGCGACCACCGACGTGCTGCTGATCAGTGACGAGGTGTACGAGCACATGGTCTACGACGGCCAGCTGCACCAGAGCGCCGCCCGCTTCCCGGGCCTGGCCGCACGCGCCTTCATCATCAGCAGCTTCGGCAAGACCTACCACGTCACTGGCTGGAAGGTGGGCACGGTGGTCGCCCCCGCACCGCTGACGGCCGAGTTCCGCAAGGTGCACCAGTTCAACGTGTTCACGGTCAACACGCCTGCCCAGCACGGCCTGGCGGCCTATATGGCTGACCCCACGCCCTACCTGGAACTGCCGGCCTTCTACCAGCGCAAGCGGGACCTGTTCCGCGAAGGCCTGGCACGCACGCGCTTTCGCCTGCTGCCGGGCCAAGGCACGTACTTCCAATGCGTGGGCATCGAGGATCTGGCCGTGCCGGAGCGCGACCTGCCGGAGGCAGACTTCTGCCAGTGGCTCACGCGCGAGATCGGCGTCGCGGCCATTCCGCTGTCGGCTTTCTATGGCGACGGCTTCGACCAGAAGGTCATCCGCTTCTGCTTCGCGAAGAAGGACGAGACGCTGCGCGCCGCTCTGGACAAGCTGGCGCGGCTCTGACCGGTTGACGCTGTTCAGTGCTGGAGCTGGCCCCAGGCCTTCTCCAACCGCTTGATGCTCACCGGCTGCGGGGTGCGCAGCTCCTGGGCGAAGAAGCTCACACGCAGCTCCTCCAGCAGCCAGCGGAACTCCTGCAGGCGTGCGTCCTGCACGCCCTTGCGATCGGCAACCAGACGCCAGAAGCGTTGCTCCTGCGGTCGCAGCTCGGCCAGTTTCGCCGCGTCGCGCGCCGGGTCAGCGCGCAGCTTGTCCAGCCGCAATTGCACCGCCTTGAGGTAGCGCGGGAAGTGCTGCAGCTGGGCGTAGGGCGTCTGCGTCAGGAAACGCTTGGGCATCAGACGCTGCAGCTGCTGCTGGATGTCGGCGGCCACGTCGGCGGGAGGCTTGCTGTCCTTGAACTTGCGCTGCGCCGCCGCGTATTCGGTCAGGATCGTGCCCACCTGCCGCGCCACCTCGTTGGCGATCAACGTCAGCCGCGCGCGGCCTTCCTCCACCCGCTGGCGGAATGACGGCGCGTCGATGGGCAGCGGATCGCCCAGGAAGGCGCGGTCCAGCGCCACATCGAGGATCTGTTGCTTGAGTTCGTCGAGCGTGCCGCCGCCCGAGCCATCACTGCCCCGGCCCACCTGCATGTAGGCCACGCCCATGGCCTGCAGACCGGGGAGGTTCTTGTCGAGGTATTTGAGCGCATCCCGGATCTGCAGCGCGAACAGCCGGCGCAGACCGCCGCGGTGGCGTGCCTGCGCGACTTCAGGTTCGTCAAAGACCTCCAGGCGCACCGCATCACCGTCGTCCACCAGGGCCGGGAAGCCGATCAGGGTCTGGCCGCCCTTGCGGATTTCCATCAGCTCGGGCAGCTCACCGAAGTCCCAGGCCGTGTAGCGCTGATCGGCGGCTTTGGCGTGGCCTTTGTCCTCACGCACCGAAGGCTTCCCCGCTGACGGCTGCGTGGCGCCGGACGCCTTTGCCGGTGACGGCGAAATCTCTTGCGACGCGGTCGCCGCATCTCCTGCCGCCAGGTCCTTGAGCTTGAGCTGGGCCAGCGCCTGGAAAGCACCACGTGCCTTGCTGCCCAGCGCCGCCTTGAGCGCGCCCAGATCCCGGCCCTGCCCCAGTTGGCGGCCATGCTCGTCCACCACACGGATGTGCATGAAGTGGTGCGGCGCGAGCATGTCGAGCTTGAAATCGTTGCGCTGCACCGGCAGCTGGGTCGCCTCGCGCACCAGCGCCAGCAGCGCATCGGTCAGGCTTCCCTGTCCGAAATGCTCTTCCACGGCCAGTTGCGCAGCGAAGCGCTCAGCCGTTTGCGGCAGCGGAACCAGACGCGATCTCGGCCTCTGGTGCAATGTCTTGAGCAGGGCCAGCACCTTGTCCTTGAGCATGCCGGGCACCAGCCATTCGCAGCGTTCGGCGCTGACCTGGTTGAGGGAGAAAATGGGCACCGTGACCGAAAGGCCATCGCGCGGATCGCCCGGGTCGTGCAGGTACGCCGCGGCGCAGTCCACCCCCCCGAGCCTGACGGTGCGGGGAAAAGCCTGCGTCGTGACACCGGCCGCCTCGTGGCGCATGAGTTCGTCGCGCGTGAGGTAGAGCAGCCTGGGCTGCGCCCGGGATGCCTCCCGGTACCAGCGCTCCATCGCCACGCCGCTGCACACGTCGGCCGGGATGTGACGGTCGTAGAAGGCGTAAATCAGTGCCTCATCAACCAGCACGTCCTGTCGCCTCGACTTGTGCTCGATCTCCTGCACTTCGCGCACCGTGCGCCTGTTGGCGGCCAGGAACGGCAGTTTGCTGTCCCATGTGTCCTCACCCAGATGGGCCACAAGCGCCTCGCGAATAAAAATCTCGCGCGCACCGGCCGGATCAACGCGGGCATAGTCCACGCGCCGCTGGTGGTACACCTGCAGGCCGTACAGCGTGGCGCGCTCCAGCGCATTGACCCGTGCCGCCTTCTTCTCCCAGTGCGGGTCCAGCAGCTGCTTCTTGAGCAGGTGGGCGCCCACCTGTTCGAGCCAGGCGGGCTCGATATTGGCGATGCCGCGCCCGAACAGCCGCGCCGTTTCGACCAACTCGGCGCAGACAATCCAGCGCCCGGGCTTCTTGCTCAGGTTGGCGCCGGGATGGCGGTAGAACTTGATGCCGCGCGCGCCCAGGTACCAGTCCTCGGTGTCGCTCTTGCAACCCACGTTGCCGAGCAGGCCGGCAAGCATGGACAGGTGCAGCTGCTCATAGGTGGCCGGGCTCTGGTTGAGTTTCCAGCCATGCTCGCCGATCACGCTCAGCAACTGGCTGTGGATGTCGCGCCACTCACGCACCCGGCGCACGTTGATGAAGCGCTCGCGCAGCAGGTTTTCGTACTGGCGGTTGCTGAGCTTGTGGGTAGCGCCGTGGCCACCGCGGCTTTCCTCCAGCCATTGCCAGAGCTTGAGCGTGCCGACAAACTCGCTGCGCTCGTCGTCGAAAGGCTTGTGCGCCTGGTCGGCCTGCGCCTGCTTGTCCAGCGGGCGGTCACGCACGTCCTGCACGGAGAGTGCCGAGGCCACCACCAGCACCTCGGCCAGCGCGCCCCGGTCTCGCGCTTCCAGAATCATCCTGCCCACGCGCGGATCCAGCGGCAGGCGCGACAGCGCCCGGCCGGTCTCGGTCAGGGTCTGCGAATCGTCCACCGCGCCCAGTTCGGCCAGCAGCTGGTAGCCATCGGCGATGGCACGGCCCGAGGGCGGATCAATGAACGCGAACTGTTCCACCGCCCCCAGATGCAGCGCCTTCATGCGCAGGATCACCCCGGCGAGCGAGCTGCGCAGGATTTCGGGATCGGTAAAGCGCGGGCGACTGTTGAAATCGGCCTCGTCGTACAGACGGATGCAGATGCCGTTGGCCACCCGCCCGCAACGCCCTGCCCGCTGGTTGGCTGCAGCCTGGCTGATCGGCTCGATCAGCAGCTGCTCGACTTTCTGCCGGAGGCTGTAGCGTTTGACGCGTGCCGTGCCGGCATCGATCACATAACGGATGCCCGGCACCGTCAGGGACGTCTCGGCCACGTTGGTGGCCAGGACGATGCGGCGCTGGCCGTGCGGATGGAAAATCTTCTCCTGTTCGGCCTGCGACAGGCGCGCGAACAGCGGCAGCACCTCGGTGTCGCGCAGCAGCGGCTGGTGCGTCAGGTGCTTGCGCAGGTGGTCGGCCGCCTCGCGGATCTCGCGCTCGCCCGGCAGGAAGACCAGGATGTCCCCCCCGTCCTGCGGCGAGCGCCACAATTCGTCCACACCGTCGGCGATCGCCTCGTTCAGGCCATAGTCGCGGCTTTCCTCGAACGGCCGCCAGCGCACTTCCACCGGGTATGTGCGCCCGGACACCATCAGCACCGGCGCCTTGCCTTTGGCCGAGGCGAAGTAGTCGGCAAAGCGGTCGGCGTCGATGGTCGCCGAGGTCACGATGACCTTGAGGTCGGGCCGGCGCGGCAGCAGCTGCCGGATATAGCCGAGCAGGAAGTCGATGTTGAGGCTGCGTTCGTGCGCCTCGTCGATGATCAGCGTGTCGTAGGCCTGCAGGTCGGGGTCGCTCTGCGTCTCGGCCAGCAGGATGCCGTCGGTCATCAGCTTGACGGATGCATCGCCGCTGAGCCGGTCCTGGAAGCGCACCTTGTAGCCGACCACCTCGCCCAGCGGCGTTTTCAGTTCCTCGGCGATGCGCTTGGCCACACTGGAGGCCGCGATGCGGCGCGGCTGCGTGTGGCCGATCAGCCGTCCCTTCTGGCCAGCCGGATAGTTGCAGCGCCCACGCCCCATCGCCAGCGCGATCTTGGGCAGCTGCGTGGTCTTGCCCGAGCCCGTTTCCCCGCAGACGATGACCACCTGGTGCTCGCGCAGGGCGGCCTCGATCTCGTGCCGGCGGGCAGAGACAGGCAGGGACTCGGGGAACTCCAGATGCAGTTGGGCAGCAGGCAAGGCGGAACTTCGGTCAAAATTCAGGGAACCGGCAATTATCCCAGCCCCCTGAAACAGCGCCACGACGCGAATCCATGTCCACTGTCTTCAACTTCACCTTTGTCCCGTGGTTCCGCTCGGTCGCGCCGTACATCCACAAGTTCCGCCATCAGACTTTCGTGATCGGCCTGACGGGCGAGGCCATCGCCGCAGGCAAGCTGGCCTCCATCGCGCAGGATCTGGCCATGATCCAGGCCATGGGCGTGAAGATCGTGCTCGTGCACGGCTTCCGGCCGCAGGTCAATGAACAACTGCGCCTCAAGGGTCAGGAAGCGCGCTATTCGCACGGCATGCGCATCACCGACCCGATCGCCCTGGACTGCGCACAGGAGGCAGCCGGACAACTGCGCTACGAGATTGAGGCCGCGTTCAGCCAGGGCCTGCCCAACACACCCATGGCCGGTGCGCGCGTGCGGGTGATCTCGGGCAACTTCATCACCGCCCGCCCGGTCGGCCTGATCGACGGCGTGGACTTCCTCAACTCGGGGCTGGTGCGCAAGGTTGACACCGAAGGCATCCAGCGCACGCTGGACATGGGTGCGCTGGTGCTGATCTCGCCCTTCGGCTTCTCCCCCACCGGCGAGGCGTTCAATCTCAGCATGGAAGACGTTGCAACCTCAGTGGCTGTCGCCCTGCAGAGCGACAAGTTGATCTTCCTGACCGAGGTGCCCGGCATCCGTGTCGACCCGAACGACCCCGAAAGCGAAATCGACACCGAACTGCCGCTGGCCGATGCCAAGCGCATGATGGCCGAGCTGCCACGGCCGACCAAGCCGACGGACACGGGCTTTTACCTGCAGCACTGCATCCGCGCCTGCGAGGGCGGCGTGGAGCGCAGCCACATCATCCCCTTTGCGCTCGACGGCTCGCTGCTGCTGGAAATCTACGTCCACGACGGCATTGGCACGATGGTGGTGGATGAAAAACTCGAAAGCGTGCGCGAGGCGACGCTGGACGACGTGGCCGGCATTCTCCAGCTCATCGAGCCCTTCGAGAAGGACGGCACGCTGGTCAAGCGCGACCGCACCGAGATCGAGCGCGACGCCAGCAGCTACACGATCATCGAGCACGACGGCGTGATTTTCGGCTGCGCGGCGCTGCACCCCTACCCCGAGGAGCGCACGGGCGAAATGGCGGCTCTGACCGTCTCGCCGCAAAGCCAGAGCCAGGGCGATGGCGAGCGCCTGCTCAAGCGCATCGAGGCACGCGCCAAGGCACAGGGCCTCAAGAGCATCTTCGTGCTCACGACACGCACCATGCACTGGTTCATCAAGCGCGGCTTCGTCGAGGTCAGCCCGGACTGGCTTCCCGAGGCCCGCAAGCGCAAGTACAACTGGGACCGGCGCAGCAAGGTGCTGGTCAAGAAGCTGACCTGAGGCCCGCAGGCCGCCGCCGCATGGCGGTTGCCGGCGTCTCAGCGGCCGCGCCAGGCGGTCAAGCCCAACACCCCGGCCATGGCCACGAACCAGAGGAAGGACCAGTTCGCGATCGTCAGGCCCAGGAAGGTCCAGTCCACGGCCGAGCAGTCGCCGCTGCCCCGGAACACCATGGGAATGACCCGCTTCAGGGGGAAGTTCTCGATCATGCCGTAGAGGTCGCGGCCGCAGGCCAGCACCTCGGGCGGATTCCACTGAAGCCAGCTCTGGCGCGCCGCCACGAAGGCGCCGAACAGCGCCAACAGCCCCGCCAGCACCAGCAGGACCCTCCGGCCCGCACGACCGGCCACGGCCGCCGCCAGCGCCGCCAGCACACCCACCAGCACGAGGGCATAGCGCTGCACGATGCACATCGGGCACGGCTCCAGGCCGACCACGTGCTGCAGGTACATGCCGAAGGCCAGCAGACCCAGGCAGGCCAGCGCCACCAGCAGCGCGGTGCGACGGGGATGATCGACGGGAAAGGCAGTCAGGCGGGAAACGGGCGTTGAAGACACGGGAGGTTCCTGAAACGGCTGCGCGGCCACCATGGCCGCGCAACATTGTCATGCAGAACGGGCGGCGTGCCGAAAGTTCCCGCCCCGGGGCGCATCAGCTGTCCGCGAACGCGCGCTCGATCACGAACTGGCCGGGGCGCGTGGTGTTGCCCTCGACGAAGCCGCGCTTCTCGCACAGCCCCTTGAGGTCGCGCAGCATCTCGGGGCTGCCGCAGATCATCACGCGGTCCTCGGCCGGGTTCAGGTCGGGCAGACCCAGATCCTTGGCCAGCTGGCCGTTCTCGATCAGGGTCGGGATACGGCCCTGGTGAACGAAGGGCTCGCGCGTCACCGTCGGGTAGTAGAGGAACTGCTTCTGCACCATCTCGCCCAGGAACTCGTCCTGCTTGAGCTGGGTCTCGAGCATGTCACGGTAGGCCAGTTCCTTGACCTCGCGCACGCCGTGCACCAGCACCACCTGCTCGAACTTCTCGTAGGTCTCGGGATCGCGGATCACGCTCAGGAACGGCGCCAGGCCGGTGCCGGTGGACAGCAGGTACAGGCGCTTGGCCGGCAGCAGGTAGTCGATCAGCAGCGTGCCGGTCGGCTTGCGGCCGACGATGATGGTGTCACCCGGCTGGATGTGCTGCAGGCGCGAGGTCAGCGGGCCATCCGGCACCTTGATACTCAGGAACTCCAGATGCTCGGCATAGTTCGGGCTGGCAATGCTGTAGGCGCGCAGCAGGGGCTTGCCATCGACCTTCAGGCCGATCATGGTGAAATGGCCGTTGGAAAACCGCAGGGCGGTGTCCCGCGTGGTGGTGAAACTGAACAGGCGGTCCGTCCAGTGGTGAACGCTCAGCACGCGCTCTTCCAGAAATGCGCTCATGTTGTGTCCTGTGGAGTCCCGCCGTGCCGTTCACGGGGGACGAATCATCGAAAGTGCATCGCGGCGCCTGTGCGTGCAGGCCGGCACTCCAACACCGTATTGTAAAAAAATGACTACCCTCGCCCACTTGAGCCATGTCAGAAAAGGCACGGCTGCGGCAAGGTCTATGACCACACCGCCCATGGGCAGCGTGGGGATGCCCCGGGCTTGCTACAGTGTCGGGACTGTGGCGTTGATGGCGACGGGGAAACCAGCCCCGGTATTGTCACATCACAATCCATAGAACCCGAACAAATTTGTTTTTATAAAAACATATTCCATTCAGCATAAGGAACCGCGATGGCACGCACTGTTTTCTGCATCAAGCTCGGCAAGGAAGCCGAAGGCCTGGATTTCCCGCCCTACCCTGGCGAGCTGGGCAAGCGCATCTATGAAAACGTCAGCAAGGAAGCCTGGGCGGCCTGGCTGCGCCACCAGACCATGCTGCTCAATGAAAACCGCCTGAACCTGGCCGACGCGCGCGCCCGCCAGTACTTGGCGCGCCAGATGGAAAAGCACTTCTTCGGTGACGGCGCCGACGCCGCCGCCGGCTACGTTCCGCCCCAGAACTGATCGCGCCAGCCCGCCCACGATGCCCACCCGCAGCGTGATGGTGATCGGCGCCGGCCTGGCCGGTGCCGCGCTCGCTCGTGCGCTCGCAGAGCGCCAATGGGATGTGCTGCTCATCGACGAAGCCAGCGGACCTGCCGCCCGAGCCTCGGCACTGCCCGTGGGCATGCTCAGCCCGCACCAGACCCGCACGCCGACGCCCATGTCGCGCCTGACCGAACTGGGCGTGGCGCGCATGCGCCAGGCGCTGCCGCAGCTGCTGCCGCAGGGTTGTGGGTGGCAGGACACCGAGATCGACAACCTTGGGCATGCGCCCGGCCACTGGCCGGCTGCGATGGTCAGGCCTTCGGCGCTGGTGCAGGCCTGGCTGGAAGCGGCCGCCCGCACGGGCCGTTGCCGCACTCGCTGGAACAGCCGGGTGCATCGGATCACCCACGAAAACGGCCATTGGCAGGCCTTTGCCGAAGATGGCGGATCACTAGGGGAAGCGGATCACGTCGTCTTTGCCGCAGCATGGGGCAGCACCGCCCTGCTGAACCGAAGTCTCGGGTTCGATCCGCAAATCCTGCCGCTGCGCCCCGTCAAGGGCCAGCTCAGTTTCGGCCCTTGGGCCGGGGTGCCGCTGGCCGAACGCCCGTGCCGCGACAACGGCGTCTACATCCCCCTGTACGAGGATTCGGCCGCGCCGCCCGGCGTGCCCGCGCGGCTGTGGGCCATGGGATCGACCTATGACCGCGGCCGCAGCGACACCGTGGTGGAACCCGCCGCCCACGAGCGCAACCTGCAAAGCCTGCGAGCCCTGCGGCCCGAGGCGGCCGAGCACATGGCTCGCGCGATGGCCGAGGGCACCCTGCTGGGCTGGTCGGACGTGCGCTGCGCCTCGCTCGACCGGCTGCCTCTGCTGGGCACGCTGCCCGACCTGGCGGCCTTGCGCCGGCAGCTCGACGATGCCGGCCACCGCCGCGGCAGCGTTCCGCTCGGCCAATGCCCCCGCCTGCCCGGCGCGCACATCTTCGCCGCCTTGGGGTCACGCGGACTGAGTCTGGCACTGGCCGGTGCCGAATGGCTGGCCGACCACCTGGACACCGGCGCCATGCCGCTGCCGGACGACCTCGCGCGAGCAGTGGACCCCGCCCGTTTTGCCTGGCGCCAGTGGCGACGCCAGGGCGGTACCGCGCCGCAGCCGGATCAGGCCATCGCCTGATCCGCGTCGGCGACCACCAGCCGGCGAAGTTCCTCGAACTGCAATGGCCTGGCCAGAAGGCCGCTCATCGCCATGCGCTGGGCATGCCGGCGCATGCGGCGCCGGCCCCACCAGTCCGCGGCCGGTGCCACCAGCTCGCTCAGGCCGACGATGCGCAGTTGCGGGCGGCTTGCCGCCATCTCGCGCGCCAGGTTCCAGGCCGGCAGGTGCGGCGCATCCAGATCGAGCACCGCCAACGCATGCTCCTGAGCCCTGATCCGCTCCAGCGCCTGCTCGGCATCCTCGACCAGCTCGGCGGCATCCAGCCCCAAGCGTTGCAGCCACAAAACCAGTTCGAGCAGATCCGGCCGCCGAGGCCCGACCACCAACGCGCGGTCGGCCGCCGAGGGCGGTAGAAGATCCGGTCCGCTCACGTCCAGATCAAGATTGCCGGTGTCGTACTGGCGGGCGGCGAACACGCCGTCCAGGTCCATCAGCAGCTCGGACCAGGAAATCGGCCGCTCCAGAACGCGCCAAGCCTGGGGTGAGGGCGCGCCGCCCACCCAGATGAGCCGCTGGCCGGGCCTTGCCTCGCGCACATGGGCCAGCACGGCCTCGGCGGATCCGCCGTCCACCAGCAGCACATCGGCCTGACCGGGCTCTCCCATGACCCCAGCCCAGGCGGCATAGGTCGGCTCCCGGCCTTCCGACAGTCTGAACAGCGTGTTCAGCGCATACCGCTCAGCGTCGGAAAACCCGATGACCTGCACAAAAACCCTCGTTGAATCCATGCGCGCATCTTACGCACGATCCGGTTCCCACTTTGCCACGCGGCGATCTTTTCTTATTTCCAAAAGAAATACATCAATTAGAAATTTGTAGTTTGCGATATAAGGCTTAGCGCCTACAGTGGCGCCCTGGCCGTGGCTTGCCCGCGGTTTCCGACAGCACTTCCGAGCACGATGTACCAGTATTCCGACTTCGACCGACAGTTCGTCCGCCAGCGCGCGGCCCAGTTC
>JAEZLX010000069.1 GCA_023415035.1 Pseudomonadota bacterium
TCAGCGGCGCAGGGGGTGTTATTTGTTCGTATAGATCGAATCGAACTTGCCGCCGTCGTTGAAGTGGACCTTCTGGGCCTCGGCCAGCGAGCCGAAGTAGTCCTCGACGCGGAACAGCTTGATCGGCTTGAAGGCTTCGGCGTGCTTCTTCAGCACGGCCTCGTCACGCGGACGGATGTTGTGCCTGGCGGCGATTTCCTGGCCTTCGGGCGAGTACAGGAAGTCCAGGTAGGCCTTGGCGTCGGCCGCCGTGCCCTTCTTGCCCACCGTGCGCTCGACGATGGCGACCGGGTTCTCGGTCAGGAGAGAGGCGCTCGGGTGGATCGCATCGACCTTGCCCTTGCCGAATTCCTTGTCCACCGAGACGACCTCGGACTCGAAGGTCACGAGCACGTCGCCGATGTTGCGCTGCAGGAAGATGCCGGTGGCGTCACGGCCGCCGCGTGCCAGCACCGGCACGTTCTTGTACAGCTTGCTCACGAACTCGGCAGCCTGCTCGTCGGTGCCGCCCTTGCTGCGCACGTAGCCCCAGGCTGCCAGGTAGGCCATGCGGCCATTGCCACCGGTCTTGGGGTTCACGACCACGACCTGCACGCCGGGCTTGACCAGGTCGTCCCAGTCCTTGATGCCCTTGGGGTTGCCCTGGCGCACCAGGAACAGCATGGTCGATGTGGTGGGTGCCGCGTCGTGCGGAAATTTCTTGCGCCAGTCCTTGGCCACCACGCCCTTGTCGGCGAGGAAATCGATGTCGGTGGTGGTGTTGAAGGTCACCACGTCGGCCTCCAGACCGTCGGCCACGGCGCGTGCCTGGGCGCTGGAGCCGGCATGGGACTGGTCCACCTTGATGTCCTTGCCCGTCGTCTTCTTGTAGTGGGCGACGAAGGCGGTGTTGATGTCCTTGTAGAACTCGCGCGCCACGTCGTAGGAAACGTTGAGCAGCGTCGTCTGTGCGGAAGCCAGCGAGGCAGCGGCCAGCGCGACCGCGCCGATGGTGTGCTTGAGGAGGTTTTTCATGGCTGGAATTCGTGTTGGGACAGGATGTGTCTCATTGTGAAGACCATCCCTTAATCTTCAAACAACTTTATTTTTGTTTTGATATTCCACGCAGGAATATCAAACCGCCGCGACCGCAGGGGCGCGCGCACTGGTGTCCACACCGAGCGACTGCAGCAGGGCCAGACCCAGCGGCCATTCGCCATGGCCCGAGTCGATGTTGATGTGGCCGGCGTCATTCAGGCGCACGAACTCGCTGCCCCAGGCCCGCGCGTAGGCACCCGCCAGGCGCACGGGGCAGAAGGGGTCGTTGGTGCTGGCCACGAGGATGCTGCGATATGGCAGCTTCTGGTACGGCACCGGCGCGAAATCGGCCAGCACGCCGCGGCGCTCGGGATCGGCGGGGGCGACCAGCAGCGCGCCCTCGATGCGTCCGGCAACGGACGGCGGCAGGTGCGTGGTGGTGATGCAGCCCAGGCTGTGCGCGACCACGACCACCTTGCCCGGCACCTGTTCGATGGTTTCGGTCAGCCGCCCCACCCACGCCCGCTTCAGGGGCGAAACCCAGTCATCCTGCTCGACGCGGATGGCGTTGGGCAGGCGCCCGGCCCAGAGGCTTTGCCAGTGACCCGGCCCGGAATTGCGCCACCCGGGCACGATGATGACGGTTGGAGAGCTCATGGCTTCATTGTGTGGAAGCCATCCAAATACACAAACGAATATTAAATTGTTTGTTTATTGGAAAAACACATATGTAGAAACCGGCCTGCCGTTCGTCAGGCCTGCGGTGCCGGGGGCACAGGGTCCGCGTCGCGCGAGCTCGCCTGCGTGAGGTTCGCACCGGCGGGCACGTCATGCGTGACCCACAGGTTGCCGCCGATCACCGCGCCCTTGCCGATGGTGACGCGGCCAAGGATGGTCGCGCCGGCATAGATGACAACGTCGTCTTCGATGTTCGGATGGCGCGGCAGGCCCTTTTTCAGGTGACCGTTCTCGTCGGTGGGGAAGCGCTTGGCCCCCAGCGTGACCGCCTGGTAGATGCGCACCCGGTGGCCGATGGTGGCCGTCTCGCCGATCACGACACCGGTGCCGTGGTCGATGAAGAACGAGGAGCCGATGGTGGCGCCCGGGTGGATGTCGATGCCGGTCTCGCTGTGGCCGATCTCGGCGATCAGGCGCGCCAGCATGGTCGCACCCTGGCGGTAGAGCACGTGCGCGAGCCGGTGATTGATGATGGCGTGCACGCCCGGGTAGCACAGCAGCACCTCGTCCACGCTGTGCGCGGCGGGGTCGCCATGGTAGGCCGCCAGCACGTCGGTATCGAGCACGCGCCGGATGGCCGGCAGCGCCTGCGCGAACTCGTGCACGATGTGGGCGGCGCGCGTCCCGGCATCGCGCGGACTCAGGTAGGCATGGCGCGCCGAGTGCTGCAACTCCAGCAGCACCTGGCCCTGCAGGGCATGCAGCGCCCGGTCCAGCGTCATGCCGACGTAATAGTCCTCGGCTTCCTGGCGCAGGTCTGCCGGCCCCAGGCGCATCGGAAACAGCACCCCGCGCAGGTCGTTGAGGATCTGCCGCAGCACCTCGCGCGAAGGCAGCTCGCGGCCGCCCGGTTCGAGCGAGCGGCCCTGCGACTGCCGCCACTCGCGGCGCGCCGCGCGCAATTCGGCAACAACGGCGCCGATGTCGGCCGGAGAGACCAGGCTGGAGCGTCCGGACATGACCGCGCGCCCGCTCAGACCGGCTGGCCGGCGCTGTCGAACACGCCCTCGAACAGCACGGAGCTGAGATAGCGCTCGCCCGAGTCGGGCAGCACGACGACGATGGTCTTGCCCGCATTTTCGGGCTTTTGCGCCAGGCGCACGGCCACGGCGGCGGCGGCACCGCTGGAGATGCCCGAGAGGATGCCCTCCTCGCGCGCGAGGCGGCGGGCGAATTCCAGCGCCTCTTCGTTGCTGACCTGCTCGATGGCATCGATCAGCGACAGGTCAAGCACCTGGGGCACGAAGCCCGCGCCGATGCCCTGGATCTTGTGCGGCGAGGGCTTGAGCTCCTCGCCGTTGCGGAACTGTGTCAGCACCGGGCTGGCCGAGGGTTCGACCGCCACCGAGGTGATGGCCTTGCCCTTGGCCTGCTTGATGTAGCGCGTCACGCCGGTGATGGTGCCACCCGTGCCCACGCCCGAGACGAAGATGTCGACGGCGCCTTCGGTGTCGTTCCAGATCTCGGGGCCGGTCGTGGCCTCGTGGATGGCCGGGTTGGCGGGGTTGCTGAACTGCTGCAGCAGCACGTAGCGGCCGGGGTCACTGGCCACGATTTCCTCGGCCTTGGCGATGGCGGCCTTCATGCCCTTGGCGCCTTCGGTGAGCACCAGCTTCGCGCCATAGGCCAGCAGGAGCTTGCGACGCTCGATGCTCATGGTGTCGGGCATGGTCAGCGTGATCGGGATGCCCTTGGACGCCGCCACGAAGGCCAGCGCGATGCCGGTGTTGCCGCTGGTGGGCTCGACGATTTCCTTGCCCGGGCCCAGCAGGCCGCGTTTTTCGGCGTCGTCGATCAGCGCGAAACCGATGCGGTCCTTGACGGAATAGGCGGGGTTGCGGCCTTCGATCTTCGCCAGCACCGTGGCTTGCGTGCCCTGGGCGAGGCGGTTGAGGCGGATCAGCGGCGTGCGGCCGATGGATCGGGCGTTGTCCTGGAAAATGGCGGTCATCTGATGGGCTCCTGAAAATGGATGAATCGGCCGTCGTGGCGACCGTGCTTTTGTTCTGTTGTGCGCGCGAGGATATACGCCACCCCGGCCGGATGCACACACTCTAGTGCGCATCCATTCAATCCCAAACCATTGAATTCTTGTTTCCTTATGAATTGCGCACATAAGGAAATGGCCGATGGCTTCCGACAGCGTCGGAATGCCACCGGCCGGCCGTCTGTCCTCAACCCTGGCTGTTGAGGCCAAGATCGAAGGTCCGACGCACGTCCAGCCGCTGCCTGATCAGGCCTGCCTTGACGTAGAAGTCGGCCGTGACCTGTTGCTCGGCGATGACTTTCTCGTCGATATCCTGCCAGGTCAACGCGCGGCGCTCGAACTGCAGACGTGCCGCCTCCACCGGGATGCCGATGATTTTGGCCAAGGACTCGCCGAAGGCGGCCGAGTTCTTGTACGACCAGGCCTGGGCGCGCGCGACGCGCTCCTTGAAGTCCTTGAGGGCCGCACGCTTTTCGCGCAGCGCGGGCCCGGTGGCGGCCAGGTAGCTCAGGCCGCTCCACAGGCCCCGTCCGTTGACCAGCACGCGCGCGTGCTGGCTGGTTTCGGCGATCGCGGTGTAGGGCTCCCAGGTGGCCCAGGCATCAACGGAGCCGCGCGTGAGTGCGAGCTTGGCATCGGCCGGCGGAATAAACTTGATCTGGGCGTCACCAAAGCCCAGGCCCGCCGCCTCCAGAGCCTTGAGCGTGACGTAGTGTCCGATGGAGCCGCGGTTGGTGGCGATGCTCTTGCCCTTGAGGTCCTTGGCGGACTTGAACGGGGAATCGGGCCGCACCAGAATGGCGGTGCCGTAGGCGTCGGAGCGCGAGACCGCGAAGGCCTTGGCCGTACTGCCCGCGGCCAGCGTGAACAGCAGCGGCGCGTCGCCGATGATGCCGAAGTCGATCGCGTTGGCGTTGAGCGCTTCCGCCAGCGGCGCAGCGGCGGGGAACTCGCTCCACTTGATGTCGTAGGGCAGGTTGTCCAGTTCGCCTGCGGCATCAAGCAGGGCCTTGAGCCCGCCCTTCTGGTCACCCGCGCGCAGCACCAGGCGCGTGTCCTGGGCACGCAACCATCCGGGTGTGGCAAGGGAAGCGGCTGCCGCGGAGGCGGCGAGGAGGCGGTGGAACTGGCGTCGTTGCATCGGGCAATCCTGTGGGTTGGTCAATAAAGATGGAATGACTTCATTGCATCACCGGCCGCCGCGCACGCCAACGAAGCAATCCGCAGATGGATATGCAGAAAAAAAGCCCCGGCGCAAGGCCGGGGCGAACATCCCTCTCAGGATAGGAGACAAGCGTTGCAAAAAAGTGCCCGGATCATCGCAACCGGATGCAAGCCGGGGTGGACAAGCGATCAGACCGCCAGGGCTCGCCGGCCCGCCGCGATCCAGACACTGTCGTCCTGCGGCGTATGGATGCGGCCGCAGAGCACGTCGCGGAAATGCCGCTCCAGCGGATTGCGGCGTGCCAGTCCGTGGTTGCTGCTGAGCGAGAGCGCGGCCTCCACGGCCTGCACGGCCTGGTTGGTGACGAGCGACTTGATCAGGCCGCTGTCCACCGCGCTGACCTGCGCGCCGGCATCCACGTCGCGCACGAGGCTGTCGACAAGGAGGTCATTGGCCAGCAGCAGGCCCTCGATCCGCCCCACCACCTCCTGCGCGCGTGGCAGAGTGGACAGGGCCGCGCCCAGGCTGGTGGGCTTGCGCTGCTGCAGGAAGCTGATCACCCAGTCGCGCGCGGCGCGTGCCACACCGGTGTAGAGCGCGCCCATCAGGGCTGTCATGTCGGCCTGCAGCGCGGGATCGCCCCTGCCCCACTCCGCCGGCCTGCGCAGGTCGACCGCGTGGTCATGCGGCACCAGCACTTCGTCGAAGAAGATGTCATGGCTGCCGCTGGCGCGCAGGCCCAGGTGGTCCCAGGTCTCGACGATGCGCGTGCCCGGCAGTCCGGCCGGCACCAGCACCGAGCCGACGCGAGGCTCGGGCTCGTCGGTGCTCAGCCAGACGGCGTACCAGGTGAGCACGGGTGCGCCGGTGGAATAGACCTTGTGGCCGCTGAGGCGCCGAGCACCACCGTCTCGAAACGGGGGTCGTCCATCGGCACTGGCTCACCCGGCGCCGGCATCACCAGACGCAGGCGCTTGCAGCGAAAGGCCGTCAGCGATGCATGCCCACCCTGCCGGCAATGCACCGGCGCATCGGGCACCTGCACCGGATAGACCCAGGCGCCAGCCCCGCGCAGGGTCTGTCCGCTGGCGTTGGCCTGCAGGTAGTCCAGCACCTGCCAGATCTGCGTGTCGTCGAGCACCGAGGCGAAGCCGGGCATGGTCTGCACGCCATCGCGCCCGCGCAGTCCTTCGCGCACATGCTGGAACAGCTCACCTTCGAGACGGCGCCACATCAACGTGTTGTTGAGCGTTGGTGGCCACATGGGCAGCCGCGCCGCGTCCGGCCCTTCACCACGCCCATCGGCGCCGTGACAGCGCAGGCAGTGCTCGCGGTAGACGGCCTGCCCGGCCACGATGGCGTCGGCGCTGAAGCCCGTGGGCGATTGGTGAAAGCTGGTGGACCACGCCGGCGCGAGCAGCAGGCCGGACTGCGGCCACGGCGCCAGCAGCAGCGGCACCACGGCCAGCACGCCAAGCAGCCTGCGCCGGCGGCGCCACCTGAGAGCCAACATCAGCATCAGCAGGGTCAGCAACACACAGGCCAGCGACAGGCTCAATCGGCGCGCCAGGGCTGGCTCGCGCACCAGCAGCTCGCCGGCCAGACGCCATGCGAAGGGCCAGGCCGGCTCGCCATGCACCGCCGGTGCCAGACCCAGCAACTGCAGGCAGGCGCGCAGCCACTGCTGCGCCTCGTACAGGACGGCCAGCAGCGCGTTGAGCCACTCCGGCGGCAGCGACCAGTCCGTCACATGCTCACCAGCTCTGGTCCAGTCCGAGCAGGGCCAGGGCCTGGTGCCGCAGCTCGGCCAGGCGCGGGTCACCGCGATGGCGCGGGTAAGGCAGGTCGTTGACCAGCACCTGACGGATGCGCGCGGGACGCTCGGAGAACACCACCACGCGCTGCGCCATGAACAGCGCGCGTGCCAGCGCGACGCGCTGGGCCATGCCGCCGGAGAGCTGGTGCGGAAAGCTCTTCGCGAATCGCTCCAGCCCCACCAGCCGCAGCGCCTCGTCCACGCGATGACGCTGCGTCCTGAGCAGGCCACGCGCCTGCAGCCCCAGTGCCACGTTGTCCCACACGGTGCGCCAGGGGAACAGCGTCGGGTCCTGGAACACCACGATGCGCGACGGATCAGGCTCCGTGATGTGCTGCCCATCCTGCAGCAACTCTCCCGTGGTCGCGGGCTCCAGCCCGGCCACCAGCCGCAGCAGCGTGGACTTGCCACACCCGCTGGGGCCCAGCAGCGCCACGAACTCGCCGGGCTGGATGTCCAGATCCAGTTCATCGAGCACCTGCAAGGCACCGGAGGGCGTGTCGAACCAGTGGCTGACGTTGCGCACGGCGATGTGCGCGCCCTTCGTTTCGGCGCGGACCGCGCCTCCGTGTTGTACGGAACTCACCATTTGACGGTTCCTTTCTGCCACGACAGCACGCGGTCACGCGCCAGGAACAGCAGCGTGATGACACCCGAGAACAGCAGCGCCATCAGGATGAGCGCGCCGTACATGTTCGGGTACGCGGCCCAGCCCTGCGCCCACGTGAGGTACCAGCCCAGGCCTGACTTCACGCCCAGCATCTCGGCCACCACCAGCGTGGAGAACGCGGCGCCCAGCCCCATGAACAGGCCCACGAAGACTTGCGGCAGCGCCGCAGGAATGGCCACGCGCAGCACCAGGAACCAGGGCGATGCCCCCATGGTGCGCGCCACGTCGTACAGATTCTTGTTGACGCTGGCCACGCCCGACCAGGTGAGGATGGCCACCGGGAACGCCGTGCCCAGCGCGATCAGGAAGATCGCCGTGGCCCAGCTCGACGGGAAGAAGTAGAAGCTGATGGGCAGCAGCGCGGTGGTCGGCACAGGGCCGAGCACGCGCAGCAGGGGGTGGATCCAGTAGTTGGCCGTGCGCGACCAGCCGATCAGCACGCCCAGCTGGAAGCCGACGAGACCGCCAATGACCACACCCACCGTGAGCAGCTTGACCGAGTTGACCAGGCACTCGAGCAGACGCTGCCAGTCGCCGACGTACACCTCGGCCAGACTCTGCGGCGGAGCGAAGAACGGCGTGGGCAGTGTGCCGAGCTTGGCGGTGAAGATTTCCCACAGCGCCAGCGCCACGGCCAGTGCCACCAGCCAGGGACCGGCGGGCCTCAGTCGCCGGAGGAGCGCGCCGCCCAGCGCGGGCACGGCACCGAGCACCGCCAGCAGCGATGCCACGGCGAGCGCGAACCAGCCGAACTCGATCGTGTAGGCCCAGTCGCTGAAGCCCACCTCCTTGTTGGGCCACAGCAGCGTGAGCACGCCCAGGGCGGCCCAGGCCAGCGCGGCCAGCAGGCCTGGGCCCCACCAGCGGTGCGCGTGCAAGACGGTGCCAGCCGGCACGGTCGGGTCGGCGTGCACCGAGGGCAGCGAGGCGGCCGGCAATCGTTTGACGAGGGTGTTCATCTCGACACTCCTTGGGCATCAGGACAGCACGTCCACGGTGACGTGCCTGGCAAAGCGCGCCGGGTCGGTGCTCGGCTTGAGCACGCCCACCAGCTGGAAGTCGCGCGCGTAGAACTCCACCTCCTTCTGCAGGGCCAGGCCCGAGGGATGGTTGCGGTGCGTCAACGTGCCCAGCACCGCGCGCAGGTCCTCTTCCGAGGCCTTGGAATAGGGCGCGTAGATGCGGGCCGTCTCGTTCGGGTAGTCGGCGATGAAGTCCGAGGCTTCGTTGATCGCGCGTGCCAGCGCGGCCACCACGGGCCGCTCGGCCTGCACGAACCTGCCACCCACGCCCAGCACGCAGCAGGTCTTGGTGGCGTATTCACCGCTGAGGTTGGTGGCCAGATCGACCAGGCCCCTGGTGCGGCGCTGGATGATGAACAGGTTCGGATCGCCGTCGGCAATGGCCTGGGCCTCGCCTTTCTCCACCGCCAGGCCGAGCATGTCGGAGGGAAACTGGCGCCAGGTCACCTCCTTCACCGGATCGACGCCGGCCTTGACCAGCAGCACCGAGAAGAAGTTCTTGCCCGGCGAATTCAGGTCGGACACGGCAATGGTCTTGCCCTTGAGGTCGCGCAGCGTCTTCACGCCGGCAGGCTCATACCCGACGAGACGCACGCAACCGCCGTGGCTGCTGCCGACCAGCTTCACGTCCAGCCCCGACTCCAGCGGCTTGATCCAGCGGTGCACCATGCCCAGGCCCGCGTCGGCCTTGCGCGTCGCGATGACCTCCAGCAGCTGGTCGGTCGAGCCGGAGAAATTGACCAGCTCCACCTTCAGGCCGTGCTTCTCGAAGATGCCCCGTGCCTGCGCCACGGGTGCAGCCGAGAGGCACACGGCGTTGGCGTTCCAGGCCAGCTTGATGTCGTGCAGCGGGCGCGCGGCGAGCACGCGCTGGCCGGCCAGGCCGGTCATGCCCAGCACGCCGGCGGCCGAGGCCGCACGCAGGAAACGGCGCCGGCCCGATACGGTGGACGGTGAGGCCGGCTGGAGACGGGACAACAAAGACATGCGGATTCCTTTCATCGGTCGTGATGGCGATAGCGTGTCCCGCATTGAAACGGCCACGCGCCGCGCGGACAACGAAGAAAAACGCGGATGCATATGCGAAAGAAATCGCGCAAAAAGCGCGCAGATCGGGTGCAATGCCTCCTGTAGCCATCCGGCCAGGCCACCTTGCCTTGTGCCGGTGGCGCTCTTTCATGTTGAACCGGGAGACCCACCATGAGCACTTCGCCCCACCACCCCGGACGGCTGCGCGCGTTCCTGGCCGACCTCGCCCGCCTGGTGTCCGAGACACCGGACGAGGCCGCGCTGCTCGAACGCGGCAAATCCTTGCTGGGCGCACTGGTGCGCCACGACGACTGGCTACCCGATGCCTATGCGCAACCCTCGCCAGAGCGATACCAGCAGTACCTCCTCTACGCCGATCCGCTCGACCGCTTCTCGGTGGTGAGCTTCGTCTGGGGCCCCGGCCACCAGACACCCGTGCACAACCACACCGTCTGGGGCCTGATCGGCATGCTGCGCGGCGCCGAGCTCTCGCAGCCCTACGTGCTCGACAAGGACGGCCGATGGCAGCCCGACGGACCGGCGCACCGGCTTGAGCCGGGCGAAGTGGAAGCGGTGTCGCCAACCATTGGTGATGTGCACCGCGTCAGCAATGCGCTCGCCGACCAGTCCTCGATAAGCATCCACGTGTACGGCGCCAACATCGGCGCCGTGCGCCGCTCGGTCTTCCCCGAAGGCGGGGGCGAAAAGCCCTTCATCTCCGGCTACAGCAACAGCACGCTGCCCAACCTGTGGGACCTCTCGCGCTGAGGCCTTCCACATCCAGACCACCCATTCAACCCTTCATGACCAGACCCATGCCCCGCATCACCACCACCGCCCAGATCCGTGAACACCTGCTCGCCCGGCGCGAGATCGCCCTGCTCGACGTGCGCGAGGA
>JAEZLX010000080.1 GCA_023415035.1 Pseudomonadota bacterium
AGTTAAAGAAACTACTCTTACGCTACCTATAAGCACATTGCCGAAGGGTATGTATTATATCAAAACCATTATCGACCAAAACACATATACCCATAGCTTCGTAAAACAATAAAAATTAGCTTCTAAATAAAAAACCCCCGGCAAGCCGGGGGTTGTACTAATCAAATACCATTAACCATTAAACCTTATCCTATGAAAATTCTTAAGTAAGATGTTATGCAATTGCAAATGGTTGCAATGGTCACAAAAATATTTTTAAAAAAAATAATTTATACCATTAAACAGCTGTTAAATATCTGTATAAGGTTTTGTGATAGCTGAAAAGGTTTACCAAACTGGCTTATGAGACTGCATAAATTCATCAAAAGATGTTTGCATATATTTCTTCTCTCCGAAAAAAACATACAACCATTCAGCATGTAAAAGATCTAAATAACTGGGGATTCTTTGAATTTGTTGGTCTGCCGTTATAAAAACGGTTGTTGGGTAACTCATTTTTCCGTTTAACAAATGAAGAGCTAATTCATGTGATCGATATTCAGGCAAATATTTATAAGTCTGTCCACTCACCACTAAACTATCTTTGTTTTCTGCATTTAGTCGGACATTCAAAAAATGTTCATTTAAATACTTTACAGCTTTTTGATTTTTGAAAACATCTGCTTCCATCATTTTACAGAATTTACACCAATCTGTATAAACAAATACCATCAAAGGCTTCTTGCTCTCCTTTTGAAGATCTAGTGCTGCTTGAAAACTAATCCAATTAATCTGCTCTTTTTGAGTTGTTTGTGCGTAGTTTACAATACTACACGAAAAACAAAATAAGAATAATAATACAATCTGTTTGAGCATACCGTATTTTTGGGTTTGAATTATAATCAGTGTATAACTTAAAAGTTTATAAAAACTGTTACTAATAGGTTTTTCGTAACGAGTAGTTATCTTCATGTAATTTATAAAAAGATGCCGAATAAAATAGTATTAGCGATTACAGGAGCCAGTGGATCTATTTATCCTTATTTAATGATTGATCGATTATTGAAGGTAAAAGATCAATGGGATGAGTTAGCAGTAGTAATGAGTGACAATGCCAAACAAGTTTGGGAAGGTGAATTAGGAAATAAAAAATATGAAACTTACAATAGCCTAAAATTTTACCACAAAAACGATTTTAATGCTCCCTTTGCTTCTGGCTCTGGACAATACAATATTATGATTATCGCTCCCTGTTCAATGGGAACCTTATCACGTATTGCGCATGGAACATCGAACGATTTAATCACTCGTGCGGCAGATGTCATCTTAAAAGAAAGAAGAAAATTAATATGCGTAGCTCGAGAAACACCTTACAATCTCATTCATATTAAAAATATGGAAGCGGTAACTTTAGCGGGAGGAATTATCTGTCCTGCAACACCTTCTTTTTATAGTAATCCAACTACTATCGAAGAAGTTGCATTAACCGTGGTGGATAGAGTTTTAGATTTAGCAGGTATTCAAATCGATTCATTTAGATGGGGAAAATAAAAAAATAACCTCCAAAAGGAGGTTATTTAATATTTTAAAAATCTAATAATTCATATCCAGGATAATCTTTAGCACTGTATGTAAATTTATTATCACTTACAGAACCATTTGGAACTAATTTATTGATTTGATAAGTAATTCTATTACCAGCTTTATTCAATAATTTCAAAAAAGAAATATGATTAGTTCCTGTTTCAACTCCTAAATATAATTTGTGGAATTGGTTTGATTTATCTTTAGGTGTCATTTCAATTTCACTTACCTTTTTACCATTCGCAGTTCCGTCAGAATTATATTTATACAAAAAATCTTTATCATAGAAATTGGTAAATATTTTTTGAGGAGTAAATCCGCTCTCGTTTGCTTCTACCAAAGTTTTGGTAATTTCTTTAGTATCTTGATCGGCATTATAAAGATATTTACCATCACTAAAGATCTTTCTATTACCTAATTCAACATAAAATTTAGAACCCTTCGTCCACATCTTTCCTTTTTCAACTCCTAATGCTTTACCACTTGCATTTTCATTTTTCAATTCAAACTCTGCATAGATCGTTTTATAAGATTTAAAAGTTGAACTAGATTTATCTAATATAGATTTAGCTTTTGGATCATTTTGACTATACCCCAACGCCACAACTGAAAATAATGTTAACAATAATAAAAGTCGTTTCATTCTTATATTTTTTGAATTCTAAAACAAATTTATAACCCCTTTATTACAATTTGACTACCAAAATTATAAAAGGTTTAATGCATTCACAGAACTTTAACAGTATTCTACATTAATAGCCAAAGTTTTCTAAATGCTGCATCAATTCTGCGTCTGTTTTTATCAATACTTCACGAGCTTTAGAGCCTTGGTTTGGACCTACAATACCAGCTGCTTCTAACTGATCCATTAATCGTCCTGCACGATTATAACCAAGTTTCATTCTTCTTTGTAATAGAGAGGTTGATCCTACCTGATTTTGTACAATTATTTTTGCTGCATCTTCAAATAATGGATCTCTGTCGGAA
>JAEZLX010000085.1 GCA_023415035.1 Pseudomonadota bacterium
TTGCATGCGCAGGAACGTGCGGTCCGGCGCGTCGAGGGCGGCGGCGCGCAGCTCGTCGCCCAGCGATGCGCGGGCGGGCGGGAGAATTGGGGAAGCGGTGTCTGGCATTCGTGTCGGGTGGTGGGGCCGGGTACTTCGGGCCGTTGTGACCGATACCGACAGCAACCGGCGTGCCAGCGGGCGCAGGCCGGGTTCCGGCCCGGAAATCGGCCCTGTCGTCAACCCATGGAACAAGAAAAATGACGAACGTAAAATTTGTGAACGTCAATTTTTCTGACGTTCGATGAACATGACGACACCGGCCGATCCGCAAGACCACCTGCTGGATGCACTGAAGGCGCATCCGGTCTGGCAACATCTGCAGAGTCACGCCCGGGCGTCGGCCGCGCTGGCGCTCAGGCTCGTGCGACAGGCGCCGCGCCGGCCCTCGCCGGGCACCCTGGTGCTGGATCTGCAGACCGATGGCGCGGTGGTGGGCCGGCTCACGGCGCGAAGCGCGCGCACTTCCCTGTCGCCGGCCCAGCGCGCCCATGCGCGGCACGTGGCGGCGACACTGTCGGCGGTGTGTGGTCTGCTGCATTCGGCGGGCGAGCAGGCGCGGCTGATCGAGGAGCAGCGAGCCATCGTGGACCACATCGCCGACGGCCTGCTGGTGCTCGGGCCCGGTGCCGTCATCCGTCATATCAACCGAACGGCCGCCCGGCTGCTGCACCTGAACCCCGCCAAGGCCATCGGCAAGCCGCTGGGCGCGCTGGTTGATTTCCGCACGGTGGTGGACTCGGTCTTCACCACCGGCCAGGGCTATGTGGACCGCGAGCTCTTCATCGACTCGCCGTCGCTGAACCTGCACGTGGTGGACACGGCCGTGCCGATCCGCGACGCGCAGGGGCATGTGGTCTCGGTGGTCAACACCGTGCGCGAGATCCAGCGCGTGCGCCATCTGGCGCAGCGCATCTCGGGCTCGCAGGCACGCTACCGTTTCGAGGACATCATCGGCCGCAGCCCGGCGCTGCAGCAGGCCGTGTCCGACGCGCGCAAGGCCGCGCGCAGCCGCGCCAACGTGCTGCTCTCGGGGGAAAGCGGCGTGGGCAAGGAGGTCTTCGCCCAGGCCATCCACAACGCCAGCCCGCGGCGCGAGGGCGCGTTCATCGCCATCAACTGCGCCGCCCTGCCGCGCGACCTGATCGAAAGCGAGCTGTTCGGCTACGTGGCGGGGAGCTTCACCGGGGCGCGGCGCGAGGGTCGGCCCGGCAAGTTCGAGGCGGCCTCGGGCGGCACGATCTTCCTGGACGAAATCGCCGAGCTGCCGCTGGATCTGCAGGCCAAGCTGCTGCGCGTGCTGCAGGAGCGCGAGGTGGTGCGGGTGGGCGACACGCGCGGTGTGCCGGTTGACGTGCGCGTGATCGCGGCCAGCAACCGCGACCTGCGGCGCATGGTGCACGAGCGCCTGTTCCGCGAGGACCTGTATTACCGCTGCCGGGTGATCGAGGTCGCACTGCCGCCGCTGCGCCAGCGCCCCGATGACATCCCCTTGCTCGCCCGCCACTTCCTGACCCGGTATGCCGGTCTGCTCGACAAGCCGGTCTTCGGTTTCACCGAGGCGGCGCTGCAGGCGCTGCAGGCCCACGACTGGCCGGGCAATGTGCGCGAGCTCGAAAACGCCATCGAGCGGGCGGTGAACCTCAGCGAGGAGGCGGAGATCGATGTGGCGGTGCTGGACCTGCCGCGGCGCCAGCCCTTGCCGCCCGGCGCGGGCGAGGATGGCGGCATCACCGGTCCACGACCGCTGACGCTGGCCGAAGCCGAGCGGGCCGCGATCGAGGCGGCGATCCGGCATGCGGGCAACAACCTGACCCAGGCCAGCCGGCTGCTGGGCATTTCCAAGCCCACCATCTACGCCAAGATCCGCCGCTACGGCATCGCGCTGGCCCGCCCGCTGTCCGGCCTGGCCCGCTGATGTGGATGCTGACTTCGCCGATTCCCGAACCAGGCCGGGGATTCGTGAAGGATTCCCTGCAGAAAATGCGCTGCCGTGCTACATTATGGAAGCGCTGAACGCGTCGAGCCGTCCCCCATGTCATTCCCGGGGCCACGGCCCCCGGACCGGCCGCTTCCCCTCTTGCCGTCGAAGCCGCCCGATCCCCTATTGTCGGCAGGCCCTGTCCTGCCTTTGTATTTCACCCCGTTCCGCACACCGGTTGCGCCGTGCAACCGGCCGGTGACGTTGCTGGCCTGTGGTGCCAGCCAGCGTGCGGCTGCGCGGGGTGTCGTTGGAATTGAAGGAGTGTTGTTCCATGGCCAAAGAAGAACTCATCGACATGTCGGGCATCGTCAATGAAGTCCTGCCCGACTCGCGCTACCGTGTCACGCTGGACAACGGTCACCAGCTGATCGCCTATTCGGCCGGCAAGATGAAGAAGAACCACATCCGCATTCTGGCGGGTGATCGCGTTTCGCTCGAACTCTCGCCCTACGACCTGACCAAGGGCCGCATCAACTTCCGCCACCTGGAGCAGCGTGGTCCGCGTCCCGCTTCGAGCGGCCAGCAGCGTCGCCGCTGATCCCCCTCTTCCGGCGCCAAGGCCCCGTGCCCGCTCACGCAGCCTTGGCCGGGGCCGGAGCAAGCTTGTGCCCGGCGCCATGACAGGCGCGATTCATGGCTCAATGCCGGGCAGTGCGCGCAGGTAGTCCTGCAGCGCCGCGATGGCCAAGCGCACCTTGGCCGGCTGCGTTTCCCGCTGTGGCGTCACCGCGCTGATGTCCATGGCCGGCAGCGTCCATTCGGGTAGCAGCCGCACCAGCCGGCCGGCCGCCACATCCTCGTACACGTCGATGCTCGCCAGCATGGCGGGCCCCAGCCCGTCGATGCACATCTGCTGCACCAGCGCCTGGTTGTTGCTCGACAGACGCGGCTCGACTTCCAACTCCCGTGTCATGCCCTGCGGGCTGCGCACCGGCAGCCGCATCGCGACACGGTCGCGCACGAAACCCAGCCACTCCTGGCCCAGCAGCGCGTCAGGGTGCTGGAACGGGCCATGGATACGGGTCCAGGCCGGTTGCGCGCAGATCCACCAGCGCAGCGCACCGAGCCGTCGCGCCACCCAGGTGGAGTCGGGCAAGGGGCCAAAGCGGATGGCCAGGTCGATGCGCGCCTGGATCAGGTCGATCGGCCAGTCGTCCACCTGCAGGTGCAGGCTCAGGTCCGGGTGCTGCGCGAGCGCCGGGCCAAGCGCCACCGCGATGTGGCGCGCGAATCCCACCGGGGCAGTCATCCGCAGCAGGCCCACGGGGGCCTCGCGGGTCTGCTGCAGCTCGGCCCGCGCCTGCCGCACCGAATGCAGCATGGCCGCGCAGTGGGCGTGAAAACGCTCCCCGGCCTCGGTCAGCGCCAGCTGCCGTGTGGAGCGGTGCAGCAAGGTGACGCCTCCTTCGGTCTCAAGCCGGCGCACCTGCTGGCTGACAGCCGACGGACTCATGCCCAGGGCGCGAGCGGCGCCGCTCATGGAGCCGTGCTGCACCACGGTGGCGAAGATGGCCATGCGCCTGAGGTCGTCCATGGGTTGATTTTGAAGTTGTGCTTAAAAAAGAAGGTGAATCAGGCCATCTACCGCAATCATTATCCAGTCCATAGCATAAGCGTCAGGATACAGCCCCTCTTTTTGCAGGACACCTTTTCATGAACATCACCCTCATCGGCACCGGTTTCGTCGGTGCGGCCGTGCTCGACGAACTGCTGCAGCGCGGCCACCAGGTCACGGTGCTGGCGCGCCATCCGGACAAACTCAAGGCCCGACCCCGCCTGACCGTGCTCAAGGGCTCGGCGCAGAACGCGGACTGCGTCATGGCGGCCAGCGCCGGCCAGGACGCCGTGATCAGCGCCTACAACCCCGGCTGGGGCGACCCGGACATCTACAACCAGTTCCTCAAGGGCACGCGCGCCATTTTTGAGGGCGTCAAGGCGGCGGGCACGCCTCGCCTGCTGGTGGTGGGTGGCGCGGGCAGCCTGTATGTGGCGCCTGGCGTGCAGCTGGTGGACATGCCCGATTTCCCCGGCGAGTGGAAACTGGGTGCGCTGGCGGCGCGCGAGGCGCTGAACCTGATCCGCGAGGAAACCACCCTGGACTGGACCTTCGTGTCGCCTTCCATCGTGCTGGAGCCGGGCCGGCGCACCGGGCAGTACCGGGTCGGACAGGATACCCCGCTGATGGACGGTGACCAGCCCGGCCGCATTTCGGTGCAGGATCTGGCGGTTGCCATCGTGGACGAGATCGAACAGCCGCGCCACATCCGCGCCCGCTTCACGGTGGCCAACTGATCCCCGCCACCACCCTTACCGACGGTTTGTTGTCACGCCCCCGGCGTCAGGACGCTTCTGCGGTGGCCGCTGTCGTGTCCTGACGCTCCAGAGGGGGCTGATCCACGGGACGGCCATGCTGAGCCATGAATCGGGGCAACTGGCGCGTGGTGCAGGCCTGCAGGGCGCGCAAAAAGGCGTGGTCCGGGCGGGCGATGCCATGGCGCATCATCAGGTCGTGCCGGATGCGGCCGAGCAGCTCGGCGGCCATCTCGGCATCGGCCAGCGCCCGGTGCGCCTGGCCGGTGCGCGGCAGATCGAACCAGTCGATGAGCGAGCCCAGCTTGTGGCTGGGTGCATCGGGGTACAGCCGCCGCGACAGCAATACCGTGCAGGCAAAGGGCTGGTCGGCCGGCTGCCCTGCGCGGGCCAGCTCCTCCTGCCAGAAGCGTCGGTCGAACCCGGCGTTGTGGGCCACCAGCGGCGTGTCGCCGACGAAGCGCGCGGCGTCGGCCATGACCTGCCCCGCCGGTGGTGCGGAGGCCACCATGTCGTTGGTGATGCCCGTCAGCTGCGTGATGAAGGGCGGGATCGGCACGCCCGTGTACATCAGGCTCTGGAACCGGTCGACCACGCGCCCGTTCTCGGTCATGACGATGGCAACCTCGGTGGCGCGGTCCCCGCGCGAGGGCGAGACACCGGTGGTCTCGAAGTCGATGGTGGCGATGCGCTCGGCAGGCATGGCGTCACATTCTAGGCGCCCCGTTCCGCCTCAGATTCAGATGCGCCACAGCAGCAACGAACCCAGATAGGCCAGGTAAGCCGTCACGAACGCCATGCCCTCGCGCCGCGAAACGCGGCGGTCGCTCTTGAACACCGGCAGGCAGGCGCAGGCCACGAGCGCGGCCAGAGGCAGGTCGATCCACAGGATGTCACGGCCGATGTCGATGGGAGCGGGGGCGGAGAACACGGTCAGGCCCAGGATCACCAGCACGTTGTAGATCGCGCTGCCGATCAGGTTGCCGATGGCCACGTCGCGGTCGTTGCGCCAGGTGGCGATCAGCGTGGTGACCATCTCGGGCGTGTTGGTGCCCATGGCCACGATGGTCAGCCCGATGACCGCGTCCGAGACGCCGAGGGAGCGTGCGAGGGCCGAGGCACCGGCCACGAGCAGGTCGGCTCCCAGGCCCGCCAGGGTGATGCCGGCCACCAGCATGAGGCCGTAGGTGAGCCAGGGCGGCACCAGCGGGGCCAGACGCGTGGCGGTGTCGGCGACCGGCGGCTCGCTGAACTCGCGCGCGAACTCCTCGCTCACGGCGGCGCCTTCTCGGCGGGTGGCGCGTGCCAGCAGCACGGTGTAGGCCACGGCACCGGCCAGCAGCCACAGGCCCTCGGCGCGCGAGAGGGCGCCGTCCAGGCACATGGCCAGAAGGACCAGCGCGGTGGCGATCATGGCCGGCACCTCGAGCCGCACGCTCATGGAGCGCGTGGGCAGTGGCCGCAGCACGGCACTCAGACCCAGGATGAACAGGATGTTGAGGATGTTGGCACCCGCGATGTTGCCCACGGCCAGCGCGCCCTTGCCCTCCTGCGCGGCGGTCAGGCCGACGGCCAGCTCGGGCACGCTGGTGCCCAGCGCGACCACGGTCAGACCGATGGTGACCGGGCGCAGACCCATCAGGGTCGCCAGGCGCGTGGCGCCGCGAAGCAGCAGCTCCGACCCCAGGGCGACGATCACCAGACCGCCCAGAAAGACCGCAAACGGATGCAGCCCCATCGCCGTCAGCGTCATGGGGCCGGCTGCCTGTCCACCACCACGAGCACGTCGGCGTCGCTTTCGGAGATCACGCGCTGGGTGACGCTGCCCAGCAGCAGCTCCGCCGTGACATTGGTGCCATGCTTGCCCATGGCGATCAGGTCGCAGCCGAGGCGCTCCTGCTCGCCGATGATCACGCCCACGGTGTCACCCGCGATGGCCAGGGGGGTGTGCCGGTCGGGTTCCAGACCGGTTTGCGCGGCCAGTGCCCGCAGCTGCTGCAGGGCACGCTCGCGTGCCTCGCTGCGGTACTGCTCCACGGTCTGGGGCGAAATCCCCGCATGGCGCAGCACGCCCTCGAAGGGTGTGGAGAACACGTGCAGCAGCACGAGATCGGCCTGGGGGGCCAGTTCGCGCGCCAGCCGGATGGCCAGTGCCGAGCCGGGCGAGAAATCCACCGGGACAAGCACGCGGCGGTAGGGCCTCTGGTCGGGGTTTTTCACCAGCAGCACCGGGCAGCGGCTCTGTCGCAGCAGGCGCGAGGCCGTCGAGCCCACGACCAGGCGCCGCAGTGCGCCTTCGCCGCGAGCCCCCACCACCGTCAGGTCGGCGCCCGACCCGAACGCGCGTGTCGGCACCACCGAGGCGGGCCGGCCCGGCTCCACCAGCAGCGTCACCTCCACATCCCGGTATTGCGGCCGCTCGCTTGCCGCGGCCTCCAAAGCCTCGCGCCGCTGCGTCAGCACCTGGCGGGTGATCTCGTCGGTCTGCCCGCCGAGCAGGCTGCGCAGCGTGGACAGGGCATCAACACCGGCGGCGTGCATGAGCGTCAGCCGCGCACCGGTGGCCGCGGCGAGCTCGAAACCCCGGTCCACGGCGGGCAGCGCGTTGTCCGACAGGTCGGTGGTGACGAAGATGTGGCGGATCAGTGACATGGGGCCATTCTCCTGGGTGCTGTCGCGTGCCTCGCGGGCTCATAGCCGGGAATGGGAGGACACCGGTGCCGCCACGCGCGAGAGGACGTGCGCCGCCATGCCGCGGGCCAGCCCCTGCTCGCCCAGGAAAACCGCGCCCAGGCTTTCGCGGCGCAGCAGTTCGGCCTCCTCCTCGCTGTGGGTGCGCAGCACCACCT
>JAEZLX010000142.1 GCA_023415035.1 Pseudomonadota bacterium
CGAACGCTCGGCCGACGCCACGCGCCAGATTGCGGCACTCGTGAAGGCGATCCAGACCGACACCCAGGACGCGGTGGCAGCCATGGAGCGCTCCACGCAGGGTGTGGTCGAGGGAGCCAAGCTCTCCGACAACGCCGGTACCGCCCTGTCCGAGATCGACCGCGTGTCGCGCCGGCTGGCCGAGCTGATTGAGCAGATCTCGCAAGCGGCCCTGCGCGAAGCCGAATCCGCCAACGTGGTGGCCGGCAACATCCAGCACATCTTCGCGGTGACGGAGCAGACCGGCGAAGGTACCCGCTCGACGGCCGAGCAGGTGCGCGAACTGTCTGCGATGGCTGAGGAACTGCGCCAGTCGGTGGCACGGTTCAAGATCGCCTGACCCCGGTCGGCACCGCGTCCACCCTCATGCCCCTTTAGCGCTAGACCATGCTCGATACCGCACCAGGCAGTCTGCAGCCGGATACCCCGTTGGCCGACCTCGGCCCCTTGGCGTGGGTGTTCGACGAGCTGCGCAAATCGCTCGACGGCGCCAACAAGTCGATCCGTCGCTTCGTCCGAGAATCCGAGCAGTCGCGCCGCAACGACCTGGATGCGATCGATCCGGCGCCGCTGCGCCTGGCGCGCCAGCAGCTGCACCAGGCGGTCGGCGCGCTGGAGATGGTCGGCATGACCGCGCCGGCGCAGGTGCTGCGCGCGATGGAGTCGGCGGTCAACAGCTTCGTGGCCAAACCGCTGACCTGCACGGAAGAGACCGCCGCCACGGTCGAGAAGGCGGGCTTTGCGCTCATCGAGTACCTCGAAGGCGTGCTCAACGGCAAGCCCGTCCAGCCGGTGGCCCTGTTCGCGCAGTACCTCGACGTGCAGACGATTGCCGGCGCCGAGCGCGTGCACCCGGCGGATCTCTGGCCGTTCGAGAGCCGCGGGCTTGATGTCCTGCCGCCCGAGAGCGACCAGTCCCTGCAGGTGGATGCCCGCCTGCGGGCCCTGATGGACCGTCTGGTGCTGCTGCTGGTCAAGTCGCGCAGCCCGGCAGCGGCGCAACAGCTCGCGCGCATCAGCGGCAGCCTCTCGAGCCAGGCTACCGCGGCCCGCTCCCGCACCTTCTGGCGTGTGGCGGCCGCCTATTTCGAGGCCGTCTCGCTCGACCTGCTGCCCGACGACGTCTACGTCAAGCGCGCCGCCTCGCGCATCCTGCTGCAATACACGGCCTTTTCGCAGGGCAAGGAGCAGGTGTCCGAGACGCTGCTGCACGACCTGCTGTTCTTCTGCGCGCAGGCCAATCCCGGCAACCGTCCGACGCAGCACCTGCATGAGGTGCGCGAGACCTACGGCCTGTCGGCGTCGGAGCCGGTGGACTATTCCCGTGCCACGCTCGGCCGTTACGACCCGACCCTGCTGCAACAGGCGCGCAAGCGCATCAACGCGGCCAAGGAGGCCTGGTCGCTGTTCGCCGGGGGCGACGCCAGCCGCGCGCGTCAGGTCACCGACCAGTTCGGCCTGATCGCGGACTCCCTGCTCAAGCTGCTGCCCGGCAGCACGCCGCTGGCCCAGGCGCTGGTCAAGGCCGTCGAACACGGCGTGCGCAGCGTGCCGGGCGTGCCGCCGGAGCTGGCCATGGAAGTGGCCACCACGACCCTGTACCTGGAAGCGGCATTCGAAGAATTCGACCCCTCCGCTCCCGAGCTGGCCGAGCGCGTCCGCTCGCTGGCTTCGCGCATCGACGGCCTGCTGGCGGGCGGCAATGCCCAGCCGCTGGAGTCGTGGATGGAACAGCTGTACCGGCGCGTGAGCGACCGCCAGACGCTGGGCAGTGTGGTGGGTGAACTCAAGGTTTCGCTGGCCGAGGCCGAGAAGTCCCTTGACCAGTTCTTCCGCAATCCGGTGGAAAAGGCCGGCCTGCATGTGGCGCTGTCGCAACTGTCGCAGATGCGTGGCGTGCTGTCCGTGCTGGGTCTGGACCAGGCCGTGCAGGCCGTTCAGGGCATGCGCCAGACCATCGACCAGATCCTCGACACCGAGGTGGACGAGACGATGGCGCGCGAGGCGGGCACGTTCCGCCAGCTGGGTGACAACCTCAGCGCGCTGAGCTTCCTCGTCGACATGCTCAGCTACCAGCCGGCGCTGGCCAAGAAGGTCTTCGTTTACGACGAGGCCAAGGGCGAGCTGATTCCGCTCATGGGCCGCACGCCCGTGGTGGCGACGGCGCGCGAGACGGCACGCCAGGATGCGCAGAACATCAGCGACAGCGTGCAGCAGGTCGTCAGCGGGGTGCAGGACGGTGTCGACCTGGCTCAGCTGAGCGAGAAACTGGGCGAGCTGGCCGACCAGGCCGGACTGGCCGAACAGCCCGAAGTGGCCAAGGTGGCGCGTGAGGCGGCGCAGGCCATCGTGGCGCCCGATCCGAACGCAGGCGCGCAGGCGCTGGTCGAACTGACCCAGGTGGTCGCCACGCCGGCGCCAGCCGTCGCACCGGCCGACGCCGGCAGCAGCGACGACGAGGACGATGACCTGCTGGACGTGTTCCTCGAAGAGGCGGCCGAGGTCGTCGAGCAGGGCAAGGCGGCGATTGCCGCGCTGCGCGAGGAGCCGGCCGAGCTGGAGCACCAGACCACGCTGCGCCGTGCGTTCCACACCCTCAAGGGCAGTTCGCGCATGGTGGGGCTGATGGAGTTCGGCGAGGCGGCCTGGGCCATGGAGCAGGTGCTCAACGCACTGCTGGCCGAACAGCGTCCGGCGGCGCCCGAGCTGCTGGACCTCTCGGCCGATGCCCTGTCGGCCTTCGGCGACTGGCGCGACGGCATCGCCGCGGGCGCGCCGGATGGCTGGCGTGCGCAGGCCTTCCGGGCCAGCGCCGAGGCCTGGCGCGAGAAGGGCGAGCTCATCCCCATTGCGCGGCCGGGTGCCGCCGAGCCGGTGGAGGCGAGCCTGCCGGTGATCGGAACGGTCGAGGAGGTCGAACTTGCACAGCCCGCGCCGGAGGTGACCGAGATCGGTTTGCGCGAGGTGGCCGAGCAAGCTGTCGAGGTGTCGGCGGACGCGACTGAGCAGGTCGATTTCGTTGACACGGCCACGATGGATGCGGCCGGGTTCATCCTCGAAGAGGGAGGCGACATGCCCGCGCCAGCGGCCGAGCCCGAGCCACTGCTGGCCGACATCGATTTCTCCAGCTTTACCGGGGTGTCCGATCGGGCACAGGCGCCGGAACCGGACGCCGAGCCGGAAGCGAAGGGCGTGAACGACCCCGATGCCCTGTTCCTGCATGGCGACGTGCAGGTGCAGGAAGTCGATCTGGCCCCCCTGCCCGCTGCTGCCGAGGAGCTGCTGCCCTTCGAAGTGCCGGAGCCGATGGAGCTGGACATGCCGGAGCTGCCGGCGGTCAAAGAGGTCGTGAGCGGGCCGGCGACTGCCGCCGAAGCGCCCGCAGTCACGATCGAGCCAGAACCGGCGGTGGACGACGAGACGAAGGTTATCGGCCCGCTGCGCATCGGCATTAAGCTCTACAACGTCTATCTCAACGAGGCCGACGAATGGTCGCGTCGCCTGTCCAACGGACTGACCGAATGGTCGCTGGAGCGCCACAAGCCGCTCTGGGATCAGGCCGAGCCGCTGGCCCATTCGCTGGCGGGCAGTTCTGCCACGGTGGGCTTCCAGCCGCTGTCGGACATTGCGCGCGCGCTCGAACACGCCCTGGCCGCAGTGGCCTCGCACCAGGAAGCAGGCTATCCGGCCACCGAAGCGCAGGCAAGACTGTTCGTGGCCGCAGCCGAAGACATCCGGCGCCTGTTGCACCAGTTCGCGGCCGGTTTCTACAAGGAACCCCATGCCGACCTGCTGACGGCGCTGCACGACGTGGTGCATGCCGAGTTGCCGGCCGAGCCGCCCGCTGCCGAGTTTGCGGAGCCCGAGCCGCTGGCTGACGAGGCGGTTGCGCAAGCACCGGTTGCCGGGGACCTGCCGGCCGCATGGGCCGCCGAGGCAGCGCCCGAGCAGGTCGAGGCTGTCGCGACGGCTGGTGCAGAGGCGCATGCCAGGCAGGACATCGACGACGACATCGACGAGGTCGACACCATCGACGTCGACCTGTTCCCGATCTTCACCGAGGAAGCTCAGGAACTGCTGCCCCAGCTGGGCGGTGCCCTGCGGCAGTGGATCGCCCGGCCCGACAACGCCAGCGCGCGCGCCGAGGTGCTGCGTGCGCTCCACACCCTGAAGGGTAGTGCGCGCCTGGCCGGCGCCCTGCGACTGGGCGAGATGGTCCACCGCATGGAGACCGACGCCGAGCGTCTGGGCAGCGAGGGCCTGACCAGCGCCGCCATCGAGCCGCTGATGGCCTCGTACGACGCCATCCAGGCCCGTTTCGAGGCCTTGCGCCAGGGTGATGCCGAGGCCCAAGACGCCGTTCTGGCGGCACCCGAGCAGGTGGCTGCGGCTGTGCCGGAGCCGGCCTCAGCCATGTCCGACGTGGCACCGCAGGCCGCGACGGTTGCGTCCGAAGAGTCCGGGGAAGCTGCCGAGTCTGCCCCGATCGCGGTGACGCAGGCGGCGCCCTTGGCCGGTGTGGCGATCCCCGTGGCGCCGAGCCTGGCCGCCACGCGCGGGGGCGCATCCGTGCGCGTACGTCCGGAGCTGCTCGACCGTCTGATGAGCCAGGCCGGTGAGGTCATGATCAGCCGCTCGCGCATGGAGGCCGAGATGGTCACCCTGCGCGCCTCGCTCAAGGACCTGACGGGCAACCTGGACCGTCTGCGCCAACAGCTGCGCGACATCGAACTGCAGGCCGAATCGCAGATGCAGTCGCGCCTGGCACAGGCCAAGGATTCCAACCAGGCCTTCGACCCGCTGGAATTCGACCGTTTCACACGCGTGCAGGAGCTGACGCGGATGATGGCCGAATCGGTGAACGACGTGGCAACGGTGCAGCGCAACCTGCAGCGCGCGGTGGAGACCACCGAAGACAGCCTCGTGGCGCAGGCGCGTCAGGCGCGCGAGCTGCAGCGCGACCTGCTGCGCACGCGCATGGTGGAGTTCGAGGGCATTTCCGAGCGCCTGTACCGCGTGGTGCGGCAGGCGGCCAAGGAAACCGGCAAGCAGGTCCGTCTGGACATCACGGGTGGTGCCATCGAAATGGACCGTGGCGTGCTTGACCGGATGACCGCGGCCTTCGAACACCTGCTGCGCAACAGCGTGGTCCATGGCATCGAGACGCCCGATGCACGGGCAGCCGCGGGCAAGCCGGCCGAAGGCCGTATCGAGATCCGCCTGACCCAGGAACTCAACGACGTGTCGGTGGTGTTCCAGGACGACGGTGCCGGCATCGACCTGCAGCGCCTGCGCGAAAAGGCGGTGGCCCAGGGCGTGGTGGCCGCGGACGATCGGATGTCCGACGGCGAACTGGCGCAACTGGTCTTCCACCCCGGCCTGAGCACGGCCAGCGAGGTGTCTGCCCTGGCCGGCCGCGGTGTGGGCATGGATGTGGTGCGCAGCGACGTGCTTGCCCTCGGTGGCCGGATCGAGACCGCGACCCAGCGGGGCGAGGGCGCGCGCTTCACGCTGGTGCTGCCCCTGACGACCGCCGTGACGCAGGTGGTGATGCTGCGTGCTGGCGAGCTCTCGTTCGGCGTGCCGTCCAACTTGGTGGAACTGGTGCGCCGCGTGTCGGCGGACGAACTGGCGGCGGCCTACGCCAGCGGTACCCTGCGCGCCGGCGACGAAGACATTCCGTTCTTCTGGTCGGGTGCCCTGTTGCAGTCCTCGGCGCGTTCGTCGGAAGCCGGCGGGCGCACCCTGCCTGTGGTGATCTTCCGAAGCGCGGCGCAGCGTGTTGCCGTGCACGTGGACGAAGTGCTGGGCAATCAGGAAGTGGTGGTCAAGAACCTGGGGCCGCAGCTGTCGCGCCTGCCGGGTCTGGCCGGCATGTCGCTGCTCGCCTCCGGCGCCGTGGCCCTGATCTACAACCCGGTGGCGCTGTCCACGGTGTATGGCGATCAGGTCCGCGGCTGGGTGGCGGAGCAGCTCGCTGCGGCCACGGTGGCGGCCAGCAAGGCCGATGCCGAGGAACCCGCGGTGGCTGTCAGCAGCGTGCCGCTGGTGCTGGTGGTGGACGACTCGATCACGGTGCGTCGCGTCACGCAGCGTCTGCTGCAGCGCGAAGGCTACCGTGTGGCCCTTGCCGCCGACGGCCTCCAGGCACTGGAGCGTCTGCAGCAGGAGCGCCCGACGGTCGTGCTGTCCGACATCGAGATGCCGCGCATGGACGGTTTCGACCTGGTGCGCAACATCCGCAGCGACGCACGTCTGGCGGGCCTGCCGGTGATCATGATCACCTCGCGTATCGCCGAGAAGCATCGCGAGCATGCGCGCGAGCTGGGTGTGGACCACTACCTGGGCAAGCCGTACTCGGAAGAAGAGCTGCTCGCCCTGATCGGCCACTACGCGAATCTGACGACCGCGTAACGCTCCAGGGTGCGCTCCCGCGCCTGCGCGTGGTCCACCAGAGGCTGCGGGTAGGTGCGGCCGAGCATGACGCCCGCTGCGGCCAGCTCCACCTCGCTGGCCTGCCATGGCGCATGCAGGTGCTGGTCCGGCAGCTTGGCCAGCGCAGGCAGATAGCGCCGGATGAATTTCCCCTGCGGGTCGAACCGGCGGCTTTGGGTGACCGGGTTGAAGATCCGGAACCACGGCTGCGCATCGCAACCGCTGGAGGCGGCCCACTGCCAGTTGCCGTTGTTGCTGGCCAGCTCGTAATCGATCAGGTGATCGGCGAAATGCTGCTCGCCCTGGCGCCAGTGCAGGCCCAGGTCCTTGACGAGGAAGCTGGCGGCCACCATGCGCAGCCGGTTGTGCATGTAGCCGGTCTGGCTGAGCTGGTGCATGGCGGCGTCCACGATGGGGTAACCGGTACGGCCCTCGCGCCAGGCATCGAACAGTGCCTGCGCGTGCTTGCCCTTCTCGAACAGGATCCGGTCGTACTCGGGCTTGAAGGCACGCTTCACCACGTGGGGGTGGTTGGAGAGGATCTGGTGAAAGAAATCGCGCCAGACGAGTTCGGACAGCCAGGATGAAGCGCCGGCGATGCCCTGCAGGTGCAGACGCCAGGCGATGGCGACCACCTCGCGGATCGAAAGGGTGCCGAAGCGCAGGTGGGCGCCCAGATAGCTGGGCCCCTTGACGGCGGGGAAATCGCGCTTTTCGTGGTAGTGATCGATGCGGTCGATGAAGTCCGTGAGGAGTCGGTGGCCTCCGCTGGTGCCGGGTGGCAGGGGCAGCGACGACAGGTTGGTGGGCGAAAAGCCGATGTCGGAGAGTGCCGGCACCGGCCGGTTGCATTCGCCGCCCGGCGCACCGGGCAGGTCGGCCAGCGCGCCAGCCACGGGGGCGACGGGCCAGGGTTGGAGGCGTGCTTCGTCGAGGGCTCGCAGCCAGGCGTTGCGGTAAGGCGTGAAGACGGTGAACGAGCCGCCGTTTCGGGTCAGCAGCTCGCGCCGCTCGAAGATCACATGGTCCTTGTAGCCGTGGAACATGATGCCGGCGTGCGCGAGGCCACCGAGCACCTGGGCGTCGCGCTCGCGTGCGGCGGGGTCGTCGTCGTGGTTGGCGAACACGGCCTGCACGCCCAGTTGGCTGGCCAGCGCCGGGATGGCCTGGCGGGCGCTGGCGTGGCGCACGATCAGGCCCGTGTGCTCGCGTCCGTGCGGGCGGCCGAGCGCGCGCAGCCGGGCATCGAGTTCGACCAGCGATTCGCGGATGAACTCGACCCGCCGGTCGGCCGTGAGTCCGCGCGCGAGCAGGGGCTGCAGGATGTCGGTGTCAAAGACGAACACGCACCAGACCTGGCGGCACAGCGACAGCGCATGGTGGAGCGCGGCATTGTCCTCGGCGCGCAGGTCTCGGCGGAACCACATCAGGCCCTTGTCGTAGCGCTTCATGGCGGGTGGCCGGGCGGCGGCATAAAATCGAAGGATGTCCGCTGATTTTGCCCCCACCAACCTGACCGATCACTTTCTGATTGCGATGCCAGGTCTCAGCGACGATCTCTTCGGTCGCAGCGTGGTTTACATGTGCGAACACAGCGAGCGCGGCGCGCTCGGGCTGGTGATCAACAGGCCCTCGGACATCATGATGCCGCAGCTGTTCGACAAGCTGGACATGCAGCTCAAGCGCGATGACCTGCGCGACCTGCCGGTGTTCCAGGGCGGTCCGGTGCAGACCGAGCGCGGCTTCGTGCTGCACGAGGCCATCGACGCCGGCGAGGGCGAAACAGTCTATGCATCGACGATGTCCATTCCCGGCGGGCTGGAGATGACCACCTCGCGCGACGTGCTCGACGCCATGGCCAGCGGCGCCGGCCCGCGCCGCGTCTTCATGTCGCTAGGGTATTCGTCGTGGGGCAAGGGCCAGCTGGAGTCCGAGATCAGCGAGAACAGCTGGCTGACGGTGCCGGCCAACCACGAACTCATTTTCGACACACCGGTGGACCAGCGGTACGAACGGGCGATGGCGCTGCTGGGTCTGCAGTCCTGGATGCTGTCGCCGGATGCGGGACATGCTTGAGGGTACCTGCACGCTCGACCGCTGCGCGGGGCTGGTCCGCCTTGGGGGGGGCCGTTGGCGGACCGTTCGGGGTGTCCGATGATGGAGGTGTCTGCGTCGTGCCAGACCTTCCTGGCATTCGATTTCGGGCTCAAGCGCACGGGCGTGGCCAGCGGCAACCGGCTGACCCGGACCGCGACGCCGCAGGCCACCATCAACGCCGAGGGCGATGCGCGTTTCACGCAGATCGCCGCCCGGCTCAAGGAGTGGCAACCCGATGCGATCGTCGTCGGTGTGCCCTTCCACCCCGACGGCGCGGCACACGAGAACACGCGGCGGGCGCAGAAGTTCGCCCGCCAGTTACGCGGGCGCTTCGGCCTGCCGGTGTTCGAGGTGGATGAACGCTACAGCACGACCGAGGCGCACAGCCTGGGCGCGCGCGACGCCGATGCCGCATCGGCCTGCGTCATCCTGGAACAGTTTCTGAGGCAATTGCCATGACCCATCCCATTCAGTTACAGGATTCGCTGCACGTGGACGCCGAGCAGCTGTACCAGTCCCTGCTCAAGGGCGTCCGTGGCCTGATGGCCAGTGCCGATGCGCCGCCACGGCTCGTGGGCATCACGTCCGGCGGCGCCTGGCTGGCCGAGCGCCTGCAACGCGACCTGGGCCTGGAGGGCGAGGCGGGTGTGATCACCTCGTCGATGCACCGCGACGACTTCGCCAAGCGGGGCCTGTCGGTGTCGGCGCAGACGCGCCTGCCGTTCGAGGTCAATGGCGCGCATGTGCTGCTGGTCGATGACGTGCTGTACACCGGCCGCACGCTGCGCGCGGTGCTCAACGAGCTGTTCGATTACGGCCGCCCGGCCTCGGTGCGGCTGGCGGTGCTGGTGGACCGCGGCGGACGCGAACTGCCGGTGCAGGCCGATTTCGCGGCCGCGAGGGTGAGTCTGCCGGTGAGCCAATCGCTGGAGCTGGTGCGTGATGAAGGCGGGCGCCTGCGCTTCGCCGTGGAAGAAAGGGCATGAACATGACTCGGGGCAATCCCCAGCTCAACCGCAACGGCGAGCTGATCCACCTGCTGTCGACCGAGGGGCTGTCGCGCGACATCCTCACGCACATCCTCGACACGGCGTCGAACTTCGTCAGCGTCAACGACCGCGAGGTCAAGAAGGTGCCGCTGCTGCGCGGCAAGAGCGTGTTCAACCTGTTCTTCGAGAACAGCACGCGCACGCGCACCACCTTCGACATCGCCGCCACACGCCTGTCGGCCGACGTGTACACGCTGGACATCGCGCGCAGCTCCACGGCCAAGGGTGAATCGCTGCTGGACACCATCGCCAACCTCTCGGCCATGGCCGCCGACATCTTCGTCGTGCGCCACAGCGAAAGCGGCGCGCCCTATCTGATCGCCCAGCACGTGGCGCCCCATGTGCATGTGGTCAACGCCGGTGACGGGCGCCACGCGCACCCGACGCAGGGCCTGCTGGACGCCTACACGATCCGCCATTTCAAGAAGGACTTCACCAACCTGTCGGTGGCCATCGTCGGTGACGTGGTGCACTCGCGCGTGGCGCGCTCCGACATCCATGCGCTGACGACCCTGGGCTGCCCGGACGTGCGCGTGGTTGGCCCGCGCACACTGGTGCCCAGCGACCTGTCGCAGCTGGGGGTGCGCGTGTGCCACACGCTGGAAGAGGGCATCAGGGACTGCGACGTGGTCATCACGCTGCGCCTGCAGAACGAGCGCATGAGCGGCGCGCTGCTGCCGTCGAGTCAGGAGTACTTCAAGAGCTTCGGCCTCACGCCCGAGCGCCTGCGCTGGGCCAAGCCCGATGCCATCGTGATGCACCCGGGCCCGATCAACCGTGGCGTGGAAATCGACTCTGCCGTGGCCGACGGTCCGCAGAGCGTGATCCTGTCGCAGGTGACCTTCGGCATTGCCGTGCGCATGGCGGTGCTGAGTATCGTCGCGGGGAACGAGGCATGAGCGAACAGGCGGTATCGGCCTTCTGGAGCCCCGCGATCCGCGGCCTGCACGCCTATGTGCCTGGCGAACAGCCGCAGGGCCAGGGCTGGATCAAGCTGAACACCAACGAGAGTCCGTACCCGCCCTCGCCGCTGGCGCTGGAGCGCATGCGCGCGGCGGTGGACGAGCGGCTGCGCCTGTACCCGGACCCGCAGGCGCTGGCACTGAGGCAGACCATCGCGACCTGCCACGGCATGGGTGCCGACCAGGTGTTCGTGGGCAACGGCTCCGACGAGGTGCTGGCGCTGGCCTTCATGGCCCTGCTGCGCCACGGCAAGCCGGTTCTTTTCCCGGACATCACCTACAGCTTCTACCCCGTCTATGCCAATCTCTATGGCGTCGAGGCCGAACGCATTCCGCTCACCGACGCCTTCGAGGTGCGCGTGGCCGACTACGCGCGACCCAATGGTGGCATCGCGCTGCCCAACCCGAATGCGCCCACGGGCGTGGCGCTGCCGCTGACCGCCATTCGCACGCTGCTGCAGGCCAACCCGGGGTCCGTGGTCGTGATCGACGAGGCCTATGTGGACT
>JAEZLX010000205.1 GCA_023415035.1 Pseudomonadota bacterium
AGCAGCCGCAAGAAGCGCCGCAGGCCGACACTCTGACACCGGGCGGAGGGCGCCCCGAGTACTACGACTTCGACCTGTTCAGGACCACGCCCGGTACCGAGGCCATGGACGACAGGCTGCTGTCTGACCTGGCCTATACGGTGTTCGACACCGAAACCACGGGGCTCAATCCATCCGAGGACGACCGCATCATCCAGCTCGGCGCGGTCCGCATCGTGAATCTGAAGCTGCTGCGGCAGGAGTGCTTCGAGCAACTGGTCGATCCGCAACGGCCGATCCCGGCGCACAGCGTGACCATCCATGGCATTCGGCCCGACATGGTGAAGGGGCAGCCCACCATCGACAAGGTGCTGCCGGCGTTTCACGCCTATGCGCGCGACACGGTACTGGTGGCCCACAACGCGGCCTTCGACATGCGCTTCCTGCAGCTGCAGGAAGCGGATACGGGGCTGGTGTTCGATCACCCGGTGCTGGACACCCTGCTGCTGTCCGCGCTGCTGCACCCGAACCAGGAGTCGCACCAGCTGGAGGCGATCGCCGCGCGCCTGGGCGTGCCGGTGATGGGGCGCCACACGGCGCTGGGCGACGCGCTTGTGACTGCCGAGGTTTTCATGCGCCTGGTACCGCTGCTGGCCGAGCAGGGCATCCGCACCCTGGGGCAGGCGCGTGAGGCGGCACAGCGCACCTACTACGCGCGTCTGCGGTACTGACGCGGCAGGGGCCTCTCAGGCTCAGAAACGCCCGCTGACGTAGCGCTGCGACAGCACGTTCTGCAGCGACTGCACCACGGCGAAAGCGTCGCGCAGCTGGCTGCGCTCGAAGCTGGACAGGTCTGCCGGGTCGAGGAAATTGTCGGGTGCGGTGCCGGCGCCGATCTGCCGGGCCTGGTGCTGGATGCGCATGAAGGCCAGAAACTCCAGCGCGTCGCGCAGGTCGCGCGCGCTGTCTTCGCTGATCGCGCCGCCACTGGCGGCACCCAGCAGCCGGTCGTGCGTGTTGACGGCCGCGTCGCCGCCGGCGAGGGCATAAATGCGCGCCAGATCGACGATGGGCACGATGCCGTTGTGCTTGAGATCGATCGTGCCCTTGTGCCGGCCGCTGCGGATGGTATTCAGGCCTTTGAACATGCCCAGAGGGGGCTGGTGCGAGAGCGCATTGCTGGCCATGTAGGCCAGGAAGATCGTATTGCCGCGGGTCTGCTGCAGTACCTCCTGCCGCAGCCCTTCGAGCAGTGCAGACTGGCCATGGATGGCGCGCATGTCGAAGAATACGCATGTGAGCATGAGCGACTTCGGGTCGGGCTGGCCGGTCCAGCGCGAGAAGTAACCGGCCCAGACGTGCCGGGGCTGGCGCCACTGGTCTGTCATGGCCATGATCTCGCCCGGGCAGTAGACATAGCCGCAGGCATTGAGCCCGTCGCAGACGAAGCGTGCCAGCTGACTGAAATAGTCGCCATGCGCCTGCGGGTCATAGCGGTCATCGAGCACAAGGCAATTGTCCTGATCGGATTTGGCCGTCTGTTCATTGCGCGCTTGCGAACCGGCGGCGACCCACACGTAGGGCACGGGCGCCGGACCAAATTTGGCCTCACCAAGCTGGAGCAGGCGTACCGTGATGGCATCGGTGACGGCGGTGATGATGTGTCCGGTGCTGTAAGCCGAAGCCTCGGCCGCCGCCAGGTTGCGCTGCAGCGAAGCGATGCGGGCGGCGATGGACTGCAGACCCTCGATGGTCTGCTGCTTGTACACGTCGCCGACCAGGTACACCGCCGAAGTGCTGTGCTGCTCGGTGAGGTCGGTGGCGGTGATCATGCCAACGACGCGCTGCCCGTCGAGCACCGGCACGTGGTGGACGTTGTGCCGCGCCATGAGCAGCAGCGCGTCGAACGCGGGGTGCCGCGCCTGGATCGTCATCGGCGCCAGGGTCGCAATGTCGGCGACTGGCCGCCCCGTGTCGATGTCAGCCGCGATCACACGGTTGCGCAGGTCGCGGTCGGTGACGAGGCCGAACAGGTGCTCCTGCTGGAGGATCAGCACCGAGGACACACGCTGCTCGTTCATGACCCGGGCGACCTCGCGGATCGGCGTGTCGGGGCCCAGTGTGACCGGTGCACGCTTGAGCAGGGCCTGGACCGGTGTGGTCATCAGGCCCAGGCTGGCATCGCGGGACTCCGCCGCCTGGCGGGGGCCGGCAGACTTCTGCCACAACGCCGTCGGCAGATGGTGGCGAAGGGCAGCCGCCTCGCCGGTGAGTGTCTTCAGCGCCGTCGCCGCAATCGCGGCCACGCGGGTGTTCTCCTGTGCCACGGCCTTGTGCGTTGCCAGCCCCTCGCCGAATCCGGCGCCGAACAGCTCGCCGGTTTCCAGTTCGATGAGGGGGCGTTCGCCGCTGTCGAGCAGGGCGATCCGGCCCGACATCACCAGGAAGACCGTGTCCTCCAGTGCCTTGCCGCGTGCCACGGTCGATCCGGCGGCGTGGGGTTCGATGCGCATGCCGGCCAGCAGGGCTTCGCGCTGTGGTGACGTCAGATGCCGGAACACGCGATGACTGGCCAGGAAGGTCGGATCGTTCATGGGCGGCTGGGCAGAAGATGGATCATGTAATCTTGGACCACCCAAAATTGGACAGGTTTGCCGCAACCCCGGATTGATCCGCATCAGGAACGCTGCAGAAGATGGTACAAGGCCGTGGTGCGGCTGTCAGTCACCTGCATGCACCCGCGCGCGGGGGAGACGGCGCCCGTAAGAAAGACGTCAGTTGTAGGCCAAGAATGGCCGGAAAATCGCCGGGAACCGGATGCTGCTGCTCATTTCCTCCATCAAGCTGGTCGCGGAAATCGCTCTGATGGCCCTGCTGGGGCGGGGTGTGCTGGCACTGCTCGCCGGCCCGCGCCGTGAAGACAATCTGGTGTACCAGTTGCTGTCGCAGGTTTGCCAGCCCTTTCTTCGCCTGGCGAGGGTGCTTACCCCTGGCATCGTGCTCGACCGCCACGTACCCGTCGTCGCCTTTCTTTGGCTGGTATTCGTCTGGCTGGGGGCGACGTGGGCCAAGATCCAGCACTGCCTGGCCATCGGGGTGCATCTGTGCCGGTGAGCGCGAAATGGCGTCGTTGGTGGGCGCGCTGGCAACTGCGGTGTCTGCTGGTGCTCGGCGCACGCCGTTGCGCGCTCGACTCGCTGGATGCGCGGCTGCACGCGGACCCGTCCGATGCCGATGCGCGGGCCTCGCGCGCCCATCTGCTGGCCTCGGATGGAAGGTTTGAAGCGGCCCGCGCCGATCTGGAGCAGCTCGTCCACCTGCAGCCGACACATGCACCTGGCTGGTTCAATCTGGGGTACGTGCTGGAAGCGGCAGGCCATGCGGCGTTCGCGGAGCAGGCCTTCCGGCGCGTCCTTGATCTCGACGCTGCCATGGACTTGGCCTGGTACGGACTGGGGCTGAGCCTGATTCGTCAGCGGCGCTGGGATGACGCGGTGGAGGCCCTGCAGCGCAATGTCGAGCTGCAACCGATGAACCCGTCCGGCTGGTACCAGCTGGCCATGGTCCACGCCGATCGCCACGACCGTGACGCGGTCATCAGGATCATCCGCCATCTGCGCGGATTCGAGCCCCGGGTGGCCGCGCGGCTGGAACGCGAGACCGCGCTGGCGGTGTCCTGAGACCTGGGCAGCGTCGTCGTGCAACAGAACAACAACGGAGGCAAATCCATGAAAGACGAAGAGACCCCGGCAAGACAACGCCACTGGCGCACCAACAGGCGCGTCACGGCCTGGCTGTTGGCGATCTGGTTCGTGGTGACCTTCGTCGTCGCCTTTTTCGCACGCGAGCTGAGCTTCAGCTTCTTCGGCTGGCCGTTCAGCTTCTGGGTCGGTGCCCAGGGGGCCTTGCTGGTGTACGTGCTGATCATCGTCTGCTACGCGTGGCAGATGAACCGGATCGAGGCCCGGCCTGGCCGTGAAGGGGACTGAGCGCATGGCCGGACATCCATCACCCGCCGTGACCGCGGCGGACCAGCGGCGTTTCCGTCACCAGCTGGACCGGGTCTATGCGTGGTTCACGGTGGGCTTCCTGGCCTTTGTGCTGCTGCTGGGTGTGCTGGAGCAGATGGGGCTGCCGCGCGAGGTGGTGGGCTTCGTGTTCCTGCTGGCGACGATCGCGCTGTACGCCACCATCGGCATCATGAGCCGCACCACCGATGCCGCGGAGTACTACGTGGCAGGGCGGCGGGTACCGGCGATCTACAACGGCATGGCTATCGGCGCCGACTGGATGTCGGCCGCCTCCTTCATCGGCATGGCCGGGACGCTGTACCTGACGGGCTACAGCGGGCTGGCCTTCGTGCTGGGATGGACAGGGGGCTACTGCCTGGTGGCGCTGCTGCTCGCGCCCTACCTGCGCCAGTTCGGCCAGTTCACCATTCCCGACTTCCTGGGAGAACGCTACGGCGGTCACCTGCCGCGCTTCCTGGGCGTGGCGGCGGCCATCCTGTGCTCGTTCATCTACGTCGTGGCGCAGATCTACGGCGTGGGTCTGATCACCTCGCGCCTGATCGGCGTCGCCTTCGAGCTGGGCATCTTCCTGGGGCTGGGTGGCATCCTGGTGTGTTCCTTCCTTGGCGGCATGCGCGCGGTGACCTGGACGCAGGTGGCTCAGTACATCATCCTGATCATCGCGTACCTGATACCCGTGGTGTGGCTGTCGGTCAAGCAGACGGGCATCCCCGTGCCTCAGGCCATCTACGGCTACCAGATGGAAAAGGTCAGCGCCAAGGAGAAGGAGCTCATCGAGGACCCCAAGGAACAGGAGGTGCGCCGCATCTACGCCGCAAGGGCGGGGGAGCTGTCGGCCAAACTGGAGGACCCGGCCGCGTCGCTGCAGGCGGAGCGGCTGGCCGCTCATGCCCATCTGGAGCGCCTGCTGCAGCAGGGCGCATCGCTGGCCGAGGTGGCCGACGCGGAGCGGAACCTGGGCATGCTGCCGCGCGACCCGGAGACGGCGCGCCGCCAGTGGTCGGAGGCATTGCGCGAGGCGCAGACCAAGTCGCAGCCGCTCAATGGCATGCCGCCTCACGGTCTGCAGTTCAAGGGCGACCCCCGAGGCAGTCCGGAGGAGCAGCAGGCCTACGACCTGTCGCGGCGCAACTTCCTGGCCCTGGTGTTCTGCCTCGTTGTCGGCACGGCGGGGCTGCCGCACATCCTCGCCCGCTGCTACACGGTGACCGGCGTGCGCGAGGCGCGCCAGTCCATGGTCTGGTCGATCATCTTCATCTTCCTGCTCTACGTCACAGCGCCAGCGCTGGCTGTGCTGGTCAAATTCGAGGTCTTCCACGTGCTGGTGGGCATGCCCATCGACCAGCTGCCCTCGTGGGTGAAATCGTGGCAGGCGGTGGACCCCTCGCTGCTGTCGGTGGCCGACATCAACGGTGACCGCCTGCTGCAGCTCAACGAGCTGAGCATCGATGGCGACATCGTGGTGCTGGCCACACCCGAAATCGCCGGCCTGCCGCATGTGGTGTCGGCGCTGGTGGCTGCCGGCGGTCTGGCAGCGGCCCTGTCCACTGCGGATGGCCTGTTGCTGACGATCTCCAGCGCTCTCAGCCACGACATGTACTACAAGATGTTCGACCCGAATGCCGCCACGGCGCGGCGTGTCATCATCTCCAAGGTGCTGCTGCTGATCGTGGCGCTGCTGGCAGCCTACGTGGCGGCCCAGAAGCCGGCCGACATCCTGTTCCTGGTGGCGGCCGCCTTCTCGTTTGCCGCCGCCACCATCTTTCCGGCCCTGGTTCTGGGGATCTTCTGGAAACGCACCACCGGCATCGCGGCTTCGCTGGGCATCATCGCCGGGCTGGGCATCACGCTGTACTACATCGCCATGAACCAGCCCTGGCTGCGGGATGTGCTGGGCATCACCTCGCCGGTGCGGCTGTGGTGGGGCATCCAGCCGATCGCCGCGGGAATTTTCGGCGTGCCGCTGGGCTTTGCCGTGATCATCCTCGTCAGCCTGGTGACGCGGCCGCCCGACGTGTCCGTGCAGCGGATGGTGGACCGCATCCGCTACCCGCTCGCCGGGGAAGAGGCCCGGCACTGACGGCTGCTGGATTGTCTGGCCGAAACTTGCTAGAATGTCGGGCTTACCTTGCCGCACTCCGTTCGACGCCGGGGGCGGTTTTTCCAATCCACAAGGAGAGTTCATGCGTCATTACGAAATCGTCTTGCTGATCCACCCGGATCAGAGCGAGCAGGTTCCGGCCATGCTCGAGCGCTACAAGGGCATGATCACCGCCGGTGGCGGCCAGATCCACCGCGTTGAAGACTGGGGCCGCCGCCAGCTGGCCTACCAGATCAACAAGCTGTCCAAGGCCCACTACCTGTGCCTGAACATCGAGGCCGACCAGGCCGTGATGAGCGAGCTGGAGCATGCCTTCAAGTTCAACGACGCCGTGCTGCGCCAGCTGACCGTCCAGAAGAAGAAGGCCGAAACCGGTCCTTCCGCGATGATGAAGTCGGTCGAGCGCGAAGAAGCCCGCAAGTCCCAGCAGGAGCAGGCCTCCGCCTGAGGCGGCAGCCTTGTAGCCTGAGCAGGTGAACCAGCTTCGTCTGACGGCGACGGTCGTGCAGGTGCAAACCCTGCGCTACACCCCGGCAGGCATCCCGGCCATCAATCTCGTGCTGGAGCACGAATCGGTGGTCACCGAGCTGGATACACCCAGGACCGTCAAGCTCCAGTTGCGAGCCGTGGCCTTCGGGGCCATGGCGGAAACGATGGCCCGGCAGGGGCTGTCGATGCAGGCGGAGTTCGAGGGCTTTCTGGGCAACGCCCGCAATGGCAAAGGCGTCGTGTTCCACATCCAAGCATTCAGCAAGACATAGGAGAGGCCCATCATGGCTGCACCCAAGCGTTTCAACAAAGACAAGCGCCCCAAGCGCAACACCCAGTCGCTGCTTTTCAAGCGCAAGCGCTTCTGCCGCTTCACCGTGGCTGGCGTGGAAGAGGTCGATTACAAGGACATCGACACGCTGCGTGATTTCATCGCCGAAAACGGCAAGATCATCCCCGCCCGCCTGACCGGCACCCGTGCCATCTATCAGCGTCAGGTGACCACCGCCATCAAGCGTGCCCGCTTCCTGGCGCTGCTGCCCTACACCGACCAGCACCGCGTCTGAGAAGGGAACCGACATCATGCAAATCATCCTGCTCGACAAAGTTCTGAACCTGGGCAACCTGGGTGACGTGGTCAAGGTCAGGGACGGCTATGCCCGCAACTTCCTGATCCCCACCGGCCGCGCCCGTCGCGCCACCAAGGAAGCCGTTGCCGACTTCGAGGCACGCCGTGCCGAACTCGAAAAGGCCGCCGCCGCCAAGCTGGCCGAAGCCCAGGCCCTGGGCGAGAAGCTCGCCGCCATCACCGTCAAGCTGACCCAGAAGGCCGGCGTGGACGGCCGCCTGTTCGGCTCCGTGACCAACCACGACATCGCCGAAGAGCTGAAGAAGCAAGGCTTCGACGTGGTCAAGTCGCAAGTGCGCATGCCCAGCGGCCCCTTCAAGATGGTTGGCGAGTACACCGTCCAGATCCATCTGCACACCGACGTGACGGTTGACGTCAACGTCTCGGTGCTGGGCGAAACGGCCTGACGTTTTTTCCCATCACCAAGGCCGCCAGTCCCTGCGACTGGCGGCCTTTGTTTTTTCCGCGGCAAAACTTTGGCGAGGCGGCCGTCGATGCACAGTTTGCGCACACGGGAATCACCGCTTATCCACAAAGTTATCCCATGACAGGGACGACTTTGCGCCGTACGATGTGCTTTTGACCTGACACCATGTCCGACGTTTTTTCCAGCGACCTGTCTTCCTTTGAGCCGGCCTTCGAGCCCGGACCGGCCGGCGTGGACCGCCAGTTGGCGCAGCTGCGGGTGCCGCCCCATTCGATCGAGGCCGAATCGAGCGTGCTGGGCGGCCTGCTGCTGGACAATGGCGCCTGGGACCGCGTTGCCGACCTGATCAACGATTCGGACTTTTACCGCTACGAGCACCGGCTCATCTTCTCGGCCGTGGCGGCGCTGGTCAATGCCAGCAAGCCGGCCGACGTGGTCACGGTGTTCGAGCACCTTCAGACCCAGGGCAAGGCCGAGGAGGCCGGCGGGCTGGCCTACCTGAACTCGCTGGCACAGTATGTGCCCAGCGCCGCGAACATCCGCCGCTACGCCGAAATCGTGCGCGAGCGCGCCATCCTGCGCAAGCTGGTGGGTGCCAGCGAGGAAATCGCGACGGCAGCCTTCAATCCGCAGGGCCGTCCGGTGGCCAAGATCCTGGACGAGGCCGAGCAGAAGATCTTCAAGATCGGCGAGGAAGGCTCGCGGATGAAAGAGGGTTTCCAGGCGATGGACAAGCTGGTCGTGGACTTGCTTGACCGTGTCCAGGAAATGGCCGACAACCCCAACGACGTGACCGGCGTGCCCACGGGCTTCATCGACCTGGACCGCATGACGTCGGGCCTGCAGGCGGGCGACCTGGTGATTCTGGCCGCACGTCCCTCCATGGGCAAGACGGCGTTCGCCATCAACATTGCCGAGCACGTGGCGCTCAACGAGGGCCTGCCCGTGGCGGTGTTCTCGATGGAAATGGGTGCGGCCCAGCTGGCGGTGCGTATCGTCGGTTCGATTGGCCGCATCAACCAGGGTCACCTGCGCACGGGCAAGCTGACCGACGACGAATGGCCCCGTCTGACCGAGGCCATCGAGAAGCTGCGCAATGTCTCGCTGTTCATCGACGAGACGCCGGGTCTGACCCCGAGCGAACTGCGCGCCAACGCGCGTCGCCTGGCGCGCCAGTGCGGCAAGCTCGGCCTGATCGTGGTTGATTACCTTCAGCTGATGAGCGGCTCCAACTCGGACGGTAGCGACAACCGCGCCACCGAACTGGGCGAGATCTCGCGGGGCCTGAAAATGCTGGCCAAGGAGCTGCAATGTCCCGTGATCGCGCTGTCGCAGCTGAACCGATCGGTGGAGCAGCGGACCGACAAGCGTCCCATGATGTCCGACCTTCGCGAATCGGGTGCCATCGAACAGGACGCGGACATCATCATGTTCATTTACCGCGACGAGTACTACAACCGCGAGACCTGCAAGGAGCCGGGCGTGGCCGAGATCATCATCGGCAAGCAGCGTAACGGCCCCACCGGGACCGTCAAGCTCGCCTTCCTGAACATGCTCACCCGCTTCGAGACGCTGGCGGGAATGGGCGATGATTACTAAGCGCACCGCCTGCGCCGCCTGAGCGGCGCATGGGAGGTCTTACAGAACCTCACTGGCGTAGTCCGCCAGGCGCGAGCGCTCGCCGCGGGCGAGGGTGATGTGGCCGCCGTGCGGCCAGCCCTTGAAGCGGTCGACGGCGTAGGTCAGTCCTGACGAGCCTTCGGTCAGGTACGGCGTGTCGATCTGGGCCAGGTTGCCCATGCAGATCATCTTGGTGCCGGGGCCGGCACGGGTGATCAGGGTCTTCATCTGCTTGGGCGTGAGGTTCTGCGCCTCGTCGATGATGACGTATTTGTTCAGGAACGTGCGCCCGCGCATGAAGTTCATGCTCTTGCCCTTGATGCGGCTGCGGATGAGTTCGTTGGTGGCCGCGCGCCCCCATTCACCGGCATTGCCGCCGTCACCCTTGGCCAGGAACTCGAGGTTGTCGTCCAGGGCGCCCATCCAGGGGCCCATCTTTTCTTCTTCGGTGCCGGGCAGGAAGCCGATGTCCTCGCCCACGCTCACGGTGGCGCGGGTCATGATGATCTCGGTGTAGCGACGCTCGTCAAGGACCTGGGTCAGGCCGGAGGCGAGCGCCATGAGGGTCTTGCCGGTGCCGGCGGTGCCGGTCAGGGTCACGAAGTCGATCTCCGGGTCCATCAGCAGGTTCAGGGCGAAGTTCTGCTCACGGTTGCGGCTGGTCACGCCCCAGACGGCGTTCTTGAGGTGGGTGTAGTCCTTGAGCGTCTTGAGGACCGCGGTATTGCCCCGGATCTCCGAGACGCGCGCGTACAGAGGCGGTTCGCCGGGGGCCTCGAAATAGACGAACTGGTTGATGTAGAACTGGCTGGCCAGGGGGCCGCTGACGCGGTAGAAGGTGTGGCTGCCGCTCTGCCAGCTTTCGACGGTCTTGCTCTGGCGGGTCCAGAAGTCCTGCGGCAGCGCCAGCGAGCCGGCGTAGAGCAACTCGCCATCGTCCAGCGTCTTGTCGTTCTCGTAGTCCTCGGCTGCCAGGCCCAGTGCGCGTGCCTTGACACGCATGTTGATGTCCTTGGACACCAGGATGACCTCGCGCTCGGGGTACTTCTTGCGCAGCGCGTGCACCACGCCCAGGATCTGGTTGTCGGCCTTGCCTTGCGGCAGGCTGGCGGGCAGGTCGTTGGTCAGCGGTTCGGTCTGGAAGAACAGCAGGCCACGGGCGGCCAGGTTGCCGGTCGCGGACAGCTTCAGACCCTTGGTCATGTCGCCGCCGGCCTGGGCTGCGAGCGAATCCAGCAGGCGGCTGGTCTGACGGCCATTGCGGGCCACTTCCGTCATGCCCTTCTTGTGGCCGTCGAGTTCCTCCAGCACGATCATGGGCAGGAAGATGTCGTGTTCCTCGAACCGGAACAGGCTTGTCGGATCGTGCAGCAGCACGTTGGTGTCCAGCACGAACAGGCGGGCTGGCCCCAGCCGGCGCGGCTTCACCGCGGCGCGCTGGGGGGACAAGGAGGTGTCCTCCCGCGGCATGTCCACGGTGGACGCGTCAGCCTCCGCGCTGGCGGGCGCGATGACCGGTGCCGCATCGGTGGCGGCTTCATCGGCCGATGCCGTGCGGGAGCGGCGTGTCCGGGTGCGGGATGCCGTGGCGGTGGACTTGGGTGCCGCCGCAGCCGGCTGGCGCCGGGTCTTGCGGGCAGCAGGCTTGTCCTCCAGCTCGGGGGGGACGGCTGCCTGGGCAGGCTCCCGG
>JAEZLX010000212.1 GCA_023415035.1 Pseudomonadota bacterium
CGGTCGCCCTCGACGACCTTCTCGATCCACATGAAGATCTCGGTGTACACCGTCTGCGGGCAGGCATAGCCGCACCACAGGCGCCCGGCGATGGCCGTGAACAGGAACAGCGCGAGGGCCGAGATCACAAGCAGCCCCGTCAGGTAGATGAAGTCCTGCGGGTAAAGCACGAGCCCGAAAATGTAGAAGCGGCGCGCCTCGAGATCGAAGAGCACCGCCTGACGGGCGTTCCATTGCAGCCAGGGCAGTCCGTAGAACACCAGCTGCGTGACCCACACCATGATCCAGCGCCAGTTGTTGAAGATGCCGGAGACCGATCTGGCCTGAATCTTCTGGCGCGACGCATACAACGAGATCATCACCTCGTCGTCGGCCGGAACTCCTTTCGGAATGTCTGACGTGGGGGAACTGACGTTTGGCTTGTTGGCCTCTGAAGCTGGCTCGGTCACTTGAAATCCTGGGACAGGTGGCAGGCTGGCTGTCGGATCAGCCCGCCACCCGGTTGGTCATCACTGGTTGGCGGCGCCTGGCTTGTTCGACAGCCCCCAGACGTAGGACGCCAGCACATTGATCTGTGCTTCGTTGAGCAATGCCGACTGCGGCGGCATCTGGTTGGTGAAGCCGTTGGTCACGGCGCGGATGATCGCCTCCTCGCCCCAGCCGTGCAGCCAGATACCGTCGGTCAGGTTGGGCGCGCCCATCGCCTGCATGCCCTTGCCGTCCGGACCATGGCAGGCCGCGCAGGCAGCGAACTTCGACTTGCCCTGGGCCGCTCGCACCGAGTCGTGCGGGCTGCCCGAGAGGCTCAGCACGTAATGGGCCACATTGCGCACATCCTCGGCCGTACCCACGGCTTCGGCCATCGGGGGCATCACCCCAGCGCGGCCGTTGGCGATGGTGGTCTTGATGTACTCGTGTCCCGTGCCGCCCAGCCAGTCGCTGTCGGTCAGGTTGGGAAAGCTCTTGGAGCCGCGTGCGTCCGAACCGTGGCACTGCGCGCAGTAGTTCATGAACAGGCGCTCGCCGATGGCCATGGCTTCGGCATCTGCCACCATCTTCTCGGGTGGCATGCCCTCGAACTTGGCATAGACGGGCGCGATGGCTGCTTCGACCTTCTTGACCTCAGCCTCGTGCTGTGCCTGCGAAGACCATCCCAGGATGCCCTGGAACTTGCCGAACATGGGGTACAGCGCGCCGTAGACAAGCGCGAAGACCACGGTGATGATGAACAGATACACCCACCACTTGGGCAGCGGGTTGTTCATTTCCTTGAGGTCGGCATCCCACACATGGCCGGTGGTGTTGTCGGCATGCGTGGCCGCCTTGGTCGTGCCGCTGATCCACAGCAGGACGGCGCAGGCGATGATGCTGACCAAGGCGATGCCGCCGACGTAGAGGTGCCAGAAGTCGCTGGTGAAGTCACTCATGATGGTTCTCTTTGTTCGTGGGGCGCTCAGTCTTCCTGGAAGGGCAGTCTGGCTGCCTCGTCAAAGTCGGCCTTGTTGCGCTTGGACCAGGCCCAGATCACGATGCCCACGAAAGTCAGCAGGCTGATCGTGGTCACGATGCTGCGAAGGTCATTGATCTCCATGGCAGCTCCTTATTCGGCCTTGGCCACGCTGGCGGCGGTGCGCGCAGTGCCCAGGACCTGCAGGTAGGCGATCACGGCCTCAAGCTCGGTCTTGCCCTTGACCTCTTCCACCGAGTTTGCGATTTCCTCGTCGGTGTAAGGCGCGCCCAGGGTGCGCAGCACCTCCATGCGCTTGGGCAGCTGCTCGGCATTCACCTGCCTGCTGGCCAGCCAGGGATAGGCGGGCATGTTGGACTCGGGCACCACGTCACGCGGGTTGTTCAGGTGCACACGGTGCCATTCATCGCTGTAGCGGCCGCCCACACGGGCCAGGTCGGGACCGGTGCGCTTGGAACCCCACTGGAACGGGCGGTCGTAGACGAACTCGCCCGCCACCGAATAGGGACCGTAGCGCAGGGTCTCGGCCTGGAACGGACGGATCATCTGCGAGTGGCAGTTGTAGCAGCCCTCCTTCACGTAGATGTCGCGACCTGCCAGCTGCAGCGCCGTGTAGGGCCTGAGGCCCTCGATCGGCTGGGTGGTCGACTTCTGGAAGAACAGCGGCACGATCTCCACCAGACCGCCCACGGCCACCACGAGGGTGATGAGGACGATCATCAGGAAGTTGCTGGTCTCGATCCGGGCGTGGCCGGACGGCTTTTCGTTGCTTGCCATGTTGTTGTTCTCCTGATCAGGCGTGGGCGGGATTGACGGCGATCACCGGAGCGTCGACAGCCCGGCCCTGGCGTGCGGTCATGATGGTGTTCCAGAGCATGATGACCATGCCGCAGAGGTACAGCAGACCCCCGATCAGACGGATCACGTAGAACGGGAAGGTGGCCTTGACCGACTCGACGAAGGTATAGGTCAGGCTGCCGTCCGGGTTGACCGCGCGCCACATCAGACCCTGCATCACGCCGGCGATCCACATGGCGGCGATGTACAGCACGATGCCGATGGTGGCGATCCAGAAGTGCAGCTCGATGGCGGCCACCGAGTACATCTTCTTCTGGCCGAACAGACGCGGGATCAGGTAGTACAGCGAGCCCATGGACACCAGACCGACCCAGCCCAGGGCGCCCGAGTGCACGTGACCCACGGTCCAGTCGGTGTAGTGCGACAGCGCGTTGACGGTCTTGATCGACATCATCGGACCTTCGAACGTGGACATGCCGTAGAACGACAGCGACACGATCAGGAAGCGCAGGATGGGATCGTCACGCAGCTTGTGCCATGCGCCCGAGAGGGTCATGATGCCGTTGATCATGCCGCCCCAGCTGGGAGCCAGCAGGATCAGCGAAAAGACCATGCCCAGCGACTGCGCCCAGTCCGGCAGCGCCGTGTAGTGCAGGTGGTGGGGGCCGGCCCACATGTAGGTGAAGATTAGCGCCCAGAAGTGCACGATCGACAGGCGGTACGAGTACACGGGGCGCTCGGCCTGCTTGGGAATGAAGTAGTACATCATGCCCAGGAAGGCGGCCGTCAGGAAGAAGCCCACGGCATTGTGGCCGTACCACCATTGCACCATGGCGTCCTGCACGCCGGCGTACACCGAGTAGGAGTGCGTCAGGCTGGTGGGCAGCTGGATGTTGTTGAAGATGTGCAGCAGCGCAACGGCGATGATGTAGGCACCGAAGAACCAGTTGGCCACATAGATGTGACGCACCTTGCGGATGCCGACCGTGCCGAAGAAAACGATGGCATACGCCACCCACACCACGGCGATCAGCAGGTCGATCGGCCAGATGAGCTCAGCGTACTCCTTGCCCTGCGTCAGGC
>JAEZLX010000222.1 GCA_023415035.1 Pseudomonadota bacterium
CCGCCCAGTCCTTCGCGCAAGCCACGCCCGAGGGACTGTGGCGCAATGTCGATGACAAGACCGGCCAGACCAAGGCCGAGATCCGCATCGCTGCCAGCAGCGGTGGTGCCCTTGCCGGCCGCATCGACAAGGTGCTGGTGCCCTCGGACGACCCGCTGTGCAGCGCCTGCACCGATGATCGGAAGGGGCAACCCAAGCAGGGCCTGGAGATCATCCGAGGCGCCCGCCAGTCGGGCGCCGAGGCGCTGTGGGAGGGCAAGATTCTCGATCCCGAGAACGGCAAGGAATACACCTTGCGCATGGTGCCGCTGGAGGCGGGCCGCAAGCTGCAGGTGCGCGGCTACATCGCTCCCTTCTACCGCACGCAGGTTTGGACACGCGTCGAGTGACGCGACCACCAGGAACGGAACACCCATGACATCATCTCAAGTGAAGAAAGTCGCCGTACTCGGCGCTGGCGTGATGGGCGCGCAGATCGCCGCCCACCTCGTCAACGTGAAGGTGCCGGTCATCCTTTTCGACCTTCCCGCCAAGGAGGGCCCCAAGAACGGCATCGTGACCCGCGCGGTCGAGAACCTGAAAAAGCTCAAACCCTCGCCACTGGGTGTGGCGGCCGACGCGGAGCTGATCCGCGCGGCTAATTACGAGGAGCACATGGAGCTGCTGAAGGAATGCGACCTCGTGATCGAGGCCATTGCCGAGCGCATGGACTGGAAGCTGGACCTGTACCAGAAAATCGCGCCCTTCGTCGCGCCGCACGCCATCGTCGCGTCCAACACCTCGGGCCTGTCGATCACCAGACTGTCGGAAGCGCTGCCCGCGTCGATTCGCCCGCGCTTTTGCGGCATTCACTTCTTCAACCCGCCGCGCTACATGACGCTGGTGGAGCTGATCGCCACGCCCACCACCGAACCGGCGATCCTCGACAACCTGGAAGTGTTCGTCACCAGCGGCCTGGGCAAGGGCGTGGTGCGCGCCAAGGACACGCCCAACTTCATCGCCAACCGCATCGGCATCGCCGGCATGCTCTCGACGATGAAGGAAGTCGAGAACTACGGGCTGACCTACGACGTGGTGGACGATCTCACGGGCAAGCGCCTGGGTCGTGCGTCCAGCGGCACCTTCCGAACCGCCGACGTGGTGGGCCTGGACACGATGGCGCACGTCATCAAGACGCTGCAGGACAACCTGAGCGAAGAGACCGACCCCTTCTACGGCAGCTTCAGCACGCCGCCCGTGCTGGCCAAGCTGCTGGAGCTGGGCCACCTGGGCCAGAAGACCAAGGCGGGGTTTTACAAGAAGGTCGGCCGCGACATCCTGCGCTTCGAGCTGGAGAGCGAGGAATACGTGCCCGCCGGCGCCAAGGCCGACGAGGTCTATGGCCGCATGCTCAAGAAGCCGGCCGCAGAGCGCCTGAAGCTCCTTCGCAACAGCGAGGGTCCGCAGGGCCGGTTCCTCTGGGCCATCCTGCGCAACAGCTTCCACTACGCTGCCGTGCACCTGGCCTCGATCGCGGAGACCGCGCGCGAGGTTGACCAGGCCATGCGCTGGGGCTTCGGCATGAAGCAGGGCCCGTTCGAGCTGTGGCAGGAGGCGGGCTGGCTGGAAGTGGCCAAGATGGTTCAGGAAGACATCGACGCAGGCAAGGCGCTGTGCAAGGCGCCGCTGCCCGAGTGGGTGTTCAAGGGCCCCGTGGCGGAGGCCGGTGGCGTGCACACCGCCCAGGGTTCGTGGAACCCGGCCAAGGGCGTGTTCGAGCCGCGCCGCCAGCTGCCGGTCTATGAGCGCCAGCACTTCCCCGAGATGCTGCTGGGCGAAGCCGGTCCGAAGTTCCAGACCGCCGGCACCACCCTCAGCGAGGACGACAACCTGCGCACCTGGACACTGGACGGCGAGGTGCTCATCGCCAGCCTCAAGACCAAGATGCACACGCTCAGCCCCGAGGCCTGCGAGGGCCTGATGGCGGCCGTCGAGCTGGCCGAGGCCGAGTACCAGGGCCTGGTGATATGGTCAGGTGACGAGCCCTTCAGCGCTGGCGCCGACCTGCAGGCCCTGCTGCCGGCCTTCATGGCCGTGGGTGTGGCCGCGGTGGAAGATGCCGAAGGCTTCATGCAGCAGATGATGCTGCGCCTGCGCTACGCCAACGTGCCGGTCATCAGCGCCATGCGCGGCCTGGCCCTGGGCGGCGGCTGCGAGCTGGCGGTGCACAGCGCCCGCCGCGTGGCCCACATGGAAACCTACGTCGGCCTGGTCGAGGTCGGCGTGGGCCTGATACCGGGTGCTGGCGGCCTGACCTACATCGCCCGCCGCGCGGCCGAGAACGCGAAGACCTCCACGGGCAAGGACCTGCTGCCCTTCCTGACCGACGGCTTCACCGCCGCCGCGATGGCCAAGGTGGGCACCAGCGCCATCGAATCGCGCGCCATAGGCTACCTGCTGGACAGCGACATCATCGTGCCCCACAAGGACGAGGTGCTGTTCGTGGCGCTCAACGAGGCCAAGGCCATGTACCGCGCAGGCTACCGCCCCCCGCACAAGCGCCTGTTCCCCGTGGCCGGCCGCGACGGCAAGGCCACCATCATGGGCCAGCTCATCAACATGCGTGACGGCGGCTTCATCAGCCGGCACGACTTCCACATCGCCAGCCTGATCGCCAACGTGGTCACCGGCGGCGACGTCGATCCCGGCACGCTGGTGAGCGAGGAATACCTGATGACGCTGGAGCGCCAGGCCTTCTGCTCGCTGATCGAGCACCCCAAGACACAAGAGCGAATCCTGGGCATGCTGAACACCGGCAAGCCCCTGCGCAACTGAGGACGCGACATGAGCAAACAGATCCAAGACGCCTATATCGTCGCTGCCACGCGCACGCCCATCGGCCGTTCGCACAAGGGCTCGTTCCGCCACCTGCGACCCGACGACCTGCTGGCCCATGTGCTGCGCTCGGCCCTGGAAAAAACCCCCGGCCTGGACCCCAAGGCCGTGGAGGACGTCATCTGCGGCTGCGCCATCCCAGAAGCCCAGCAGGGCCTGAACGTGGCCCGCATCGGCGCCATCCTGGCGGGCCTGCCCAACACCGTGGGCGGCATCACGGTCAACCGCTTCTGCGCCTCGGGCCTGTCGGCCGTGGCCATGGCGGCCGACCGCATCCGCGTCGGTGAGGCCGACGTGATGATCGCCGCCGGTGTGGAGAGCATGAGCATGGTGCCCATGATGGGCAACAGCCCGAGCCTGTCGCCGGCCATCTTCCGCAACACCGACGACATCGACAACTACGGCATCGCCTACGGCATGGGCCTGACGGCCGAGAAGGTCGCGCAGCAGTGGAAGGTCAGCCGGGAGGCGCAGGACGCCTTCGCGCTGCAGTCGCACCAGCGCGCCGTGGCTGCCATGAAGGCGGGCGAGTTCACCGACGAGATCACGCCAGTGACGGTGCAGGAGCGCCAGGTCGATCTCGAATCGGCCGAGGTGAGCATCACCGAGCGCACCGTCAGCCTGGACGAGGGCGCGCGCCCCGACACCTCGCTCGAAGGCCTGGCCAAGCTGCGCACCGTGTTCGCCGCGCGCGGCTCGGTGACGGCCGGCAACAGCTCGCAGACCAGCGATGGCGCCGGCGCGCTGATCCTGGCCAGCGAGGCTGCCGTCAAGCGCTTCGGCCTGACGCCGCTGGCGCGCTTCGTCAGCTATGCCAGCAAGGGCGTGCCGCCGCACATCATGGGCATCGGCCCGATCGAGGCCATCCCGGCGGCGCTGCGTTACGCCGGCCTGCAGCAGGACGACATCGACTGGTTCGAGCTGAACGAAGCCTTTGCCGCGCAGTCGCTGGCCGTGATGAACACGCTGGGCCTGGACCCGGCCAAGGTCAACCCCATGGGCGGCGCCATCGCGCTGGGCCACCCGCTGGGCGCGACCGGTGCCATCCGTTCAGCCACCGTGGTGCACGCCCTGCGCCGCCACAACAAGAAGTACGGCATGGTGACCATGTGCGTGGGCATGGGCCAGGGCGCCGCCGGCATCTTCGAGCGCGTCTGACAACACCCTGCGGCGTCGCGTGCAGGACTGCGCGCGACGCCGGCCGGCGGCACACTCGGGACTCATGAGCACTCATGTCTTTGACCAGGCCATCACGCTGACCCCGGAAGGGGACAACCGCTTCCGGGGCCACACATCGCCCGCCTACGCCAACATGGTGGGGCCCTTTGGCGGCATCACCGCCGCCACGGTGCTCAACGCCGTGATACAGCACCCCGCGTTGCTGGGCGAACCGCTTTCCCTCACCATCAACTACTGCGCCGCCGTGGCCGACGGCGCCTTCACGGTGACCGCGCTGCCGGTGCGCACCAACCGCTCCACCCAGCACTGGACCGTGGCCGTCACCCAGCCCGGCGCCAACGGGGACGAGGACACGGTGGTCACCGCCACCGTGGTGACGGCCGCGCGCCGCGAGACCTGGAGCCTGGACGACGAGCCCATGCCCGAGGTGGTGGCACCGGATCAGGTCCAGCCGCTGCCGCTGCCGGAGTTTTCGGCCTGGCTCAAACGCTACGAGATGCGACCCATCGAAGGGCCTGTGCCTTCGGTGTGGGACGGCAGCGGCACGCACAGCCGCACGCGCCTGTGGCTGCGTGACGCCGAACCGCGCCAGCTCGACCTGGCCGGCATCACCGGCTATGCCGACGCGT
>JAEZLX010000014.1 GCA_023415035.1 Pseudomonadota bacterium
TGCCAGTACTGGCAGATGGTGCTGGTGGGCAGCCGCAGCGTCAGTGGCCGGCTGCCCAGCTGCAGCGGCCCGGTGACACGATCGGCAAAGCGTTCGGGAACGGTGGCGACCAGATCGGTGCCGGCCAGCACGTGGCCCAGCGCCACGTAGTGGGGCACGGTCAGGCAGACCGCGCGCCGGATGCCAAGTCGCGCCAGGGTTTCTTCCACGCGCTGGTGAGCGGTGCCTGTGGACTCGACCAGCACGTGCTGCGCCTGCCGGAACAGCGTGGCGGTGATCTGGCGGGCCTTCGCAAGCGGATGGCCCTGCCGCATCAGCAGCACGTAGCGCTGGCGGAACAGGGCTTGCTGGTAGAAGCCGGCCTGCAGTGAGGGCAGGGAGCCCAGGGCCAGGCCCACACGACCGGTGGCCATGGCTTCGCGCAGGTCGGGCTCGGTAACGGTGACGCAGCGCAGTGTTGCGCCCGGTGCCTCGCCGGCGAGCAGGCTCATGAGCACCGGCAGGAAATAGGCCTCGCCGACATCGGTCATGGCCACGGTGAACCGGCGGTCGGTGCACGCCGGGTCGAAGGAGGCTCGCACGTTCAGCGCGCCGTGCAGCGTCCCTAGCGCCTGTGCCACCGGTGCGGCCAGTTGCAGGGCGTAGGGCGTGGGGGACATGCCGGCAGGCGTGCGCAGGAACAGTTCGTCGCCCAGCAGCGTGCGCAGGCGTCGCAACGCATTGCTGGTCGCAGGCTGGCTCAGGCCCAGGCCGGCCGCGCAGCGCGAGACGCTGCGCTCGCGCATCAGGCGGTCGAACACGACCAGAAGATTCAGATCGACGTTGCCGAGGTCCATGGAGAAATATTCACGGAATGAATCCGGATTATCACGGTGATTCCGTTGCGGGATAGAGGTATCGCCGCCAAGATGGCGGCTTGCCGAACAAGAACGACACTGGAGACATGCCATGCATCCGCCGGACACGACGGCTGGCCAGGGGCCGGACACCCTGGCATGGGAGCTGGGCGGCAGCAGCCGCATCCCGTTCTCGGTCTACACCGACGAGGAACGCCACCGGCGCGAGCTGGAGCGCTTCTTCTACAAAGGCCACTGGTGCTATATCGGTCTGGAAGCCGAGATCCCGAACCCGGGCGACTTCAAGCGCACGGTGGTCGGCGAGCGCTCGGTCATCATGACGCGCGCGTCCGACGGCCAGATCCACGTGGTGGAGAACGTCTGCGCGCACCGCGGCATGCGCTTTTGCCGCCAGCGCCACGGCAACACGAAGGCGTTCGTCTGTCCCTATCACCAGTGGAGCTACCAGCTCGACGGCACCTTGCAGGGCGTGCCGTTTCGCCGTGGCGTGCGCCAGGGTGGCAAGGTCAATGGCGGCATGCCGGCGGACTTCGATCCGAAGGACCACGGGCTTACGCGCCTGAAGGTGGCCACGCGCGGCGGCGTGGTGTTTGCCAGCTTCGACCACGAGGTCGAGTCGCTGGAGGACTATCTGGGGCCGGACATCCTGCGCTACTTCGACCGCCTGTTCAACGGCCGCAAGCTCACCATCCTGGGCTACAACCGCCAACGCATACCGGGCAACTGGAAGCTGATGCAGGAGAACATCAAGGATCCGTACCACCCCGGCCTGCTGCACACCTGGTTCGTGACCTTCGGTCTCTGGCGTGCGGACAACAAGAGCGAGCTGGTGATGGACGCGCACCACCGCCACGCGGCGATGATCTCCACCCGCGGCAGCGCCGGCCAGGCCGCCCAGGTCACGCAGGTGTCCAGCTTCAAGGAAAGCATGCAGCTGGAAGACCCGCGCTTCCTGGACATCGTGCCAGAGCCCTGGTGGCGGATGGGCGAGGAGATGCCGACGGCGGTGATGATGACGCTGTTCCCCAGCGTGATACTGCAGCAGCAGGTCAACAGCGTGAGCACGCGCCACATCCAGCCCGACGGCCATGGTGCCTTCGATTTCGTCTGGACGCACTTCGGCTTCGAGGAGGACACCGAGGAGATGACTCAGCGCCGCTTGCGCCAGGCCAACCTGTTCGGCCCGGCCGGCTTTGTCAGTGCCGACGATGGCGAGGTGATCGAGTTCTCGCAGCAGGCCTTCGAGAGCAAGCCGCAGCATCGCGCGCTGGCGGAACTGGGCGGGCGCGAGGTGGGCAACACCGACCATATGGTGACCGAGACCTTGATTCGCGGCATGTACGAGTACTGGCGCAAGGTGATGGAGCAGCCGGAGGCGGGGCAATGAACGAGCTGGACACCGGAACCTTTCAGGCCCTGCTCGCGCTGTACAGCGACTACGCCTCGGCTGTTGACAGCGGCAACTGGGATCTGTGGCCGGAGTTCTTCACGGCCGATTGTGTCTACAGGCTGCAGCCGCGCGAGAACCACGAGCGCGGCCTGCCCCTGGCGACGCTGTCCTTCGACAGCCAGGCCATGCTGCGCGACCGCGTGTATGGCATCAGGGAAACGCTTTTCCACGATCCGTACTACCAGCGCCATGTCGTTGGGGCGCCGCTCGTGCGCCAGATCGACGAGCAGGGCCGGTTGCACTGCGAGGCCAACTATGCGGTGTTCCGCACCAAGCTGGATGGACCGAGCACCGTGTTCAACGTCGGGCGCTACCTGGACATCGTCGTGCGCACGCCCGACGGGCTGAAGTTCGCACGGCGCCTGTGCATCTACGACAGCGAGATGGTCCCCAACTCCATCATCTACCCGATCTGACCATGAGCAACTGGATCGACGTGGCCGCCGAGGCCGACCTGTTCGAAGGCGCGGGCATTCCCGTGGCCGCCGACGGATTCGACATCGCGCTGTACCTGCAGGACGGGCAGGTCTATGCAACCGACAACCAGTGCTCGCATGGCGCAGCCCAACTGTGTGACGGCTACCTGGAAGGATTCGAGATCGAATGCCCCTTTCACCAGGGGCGTTTCGACATCCGTACGGGCGAGGTCACGGCCGCACCCTGCACCGAACCGGTGAGGGCCTGGCCGGTGAAAATCGAGGGTGGCCGTGTCTACCTGGACCTGTCGGCAGCCTGACGCGCACCCGCAGCACGTCGCGGCACGAGCGACTGCTGCACCTCCTTCACGAAGGCCCTGGCGGCCAGTGACAGGGTGTGGCCGCGCTTGCTGACCACCACGATGTCGCGCGAGACGCGCGGGTGCGACAGCGGGCGCAGCACCAGCCCATGAATGGGGGAGTGCAGCGCGTAGGCCGACGGCATGATGGACACGCCCAGGCCGCATTCGGTCATCCACAGTGCGGTGGACAGGAAGGTCACCTCGTTGACGATCTGCAACTGAACGTTGGCACGTGCCGCACTGGCATCGATCAGGGGGCGGATGCCGTAGCCGGGGCGCACGGTGATGACCCCGTGCTCGCCCAGGTCGGACCATTTCACGCTGCGGTGCCGGGCAAGCGGGTGGTCCTGTGGACACACGATGCTCAGGTGGTCGCGGATCAGCGTGCTGACCTCCACCTCGGCGCTGGCCTGCTCGGGGCTGCCGATGCCGAAGTCCACCTGCTCGCCGACGATGCGGGCGACGAACTGGTCGGGGGCGCAGTCGTCCACGTGGATCTGCACGTCGGGGTGTTTCTCACGGAAGGCGCGCACGGCCGCGGGCAGCACGATCTTGCCCAGCGTCGGCGTGATGGCGATGCTGACGCGCCCCCGGCGCAGCGATGACATGTCCTGCGCGTGGGCACTCAGGCGCCCGACGTCGCGCAGGATGCGATCAGCCACCGCGACCAGATCGTGAGCGGCTTCGGTGGGGCGCAGCGAGCGCGTGGTGCGCTCGAACAGCGTGATGCCCAGTCCGGCCTCCAGCTGACGGATCAGCAGGCTGACGGCCGATTGCGTCAGGTGCAGCTGCTCGGCGGCCGCGCTGATCTTGCGCAGCTGGTACACCGACACCAAGGCCTTGATCTGCCGCATGCTGGGCAGGAAGGCGGCGCGTTCATTCATGAGTATTTCTTGTGAATGTTGAAGAAAAAATCGCTTTTGTGAATGATAAAAGTGGTTTCCAATCGGCGCGCGACAAACCACAAGTACGGAGACAACCAGATGACTAGGACATGGAAGAAGGCGCTGACGGTGTTGGCCGCCGGCGTGGCAATGGCGGCATCTTCGGGCGCATGGGCTTCGGACGCGGAGTCCTTTCCCGCCAAGCCCGTGCGCATCGTCGTGACCTTCCCCCCGGGCGGCAGCGCGGACGCGATGATCAGGGTGATCGCACCCCGGATGTCGAGCACGCTCGGGCAGCAGGTGGTGATCGACAACAAGCCCGGCGCGGGTGGCAACATCGGGCTGGCACAGGTGGCCAAGGCGGCACCCGACGGCTACACCCTGGGTCTGGGCGCGGCCGGTGCGCTGTCGGCCAACGTCAGCCTTTATGCGCAGATGCCTTTCGATCCGGTGAAGGATTTCCGGCCCATTTCGATGGTGTCCTTCATTCCCTTCATCCTCGTGGCCAATCCCTCGGTGCCTGTGGCGAGCCTGGGCGACGTGATCGACATGGCGAAGAAGCAGCCCGGCGCGCTGTCGGTGGGCCATGGCGGGAACGGTACCGGCATGCACCTGAGCTCGGCCCTGCTGGCGCAGATGGCCGGCGTGCGCTGGACCGATGTGGCCTACAAGGGCACGGGGCCGGCCACCACGGACGTGCTCGGCGGCCAGATTCCGCTGGCCATCTCCGACATGCCGGCATCGCTGCAGCTGATCCAGGCCGGGCGCCTGAAGCCGCTGGCCGTGACCAGTGCCAAGCGCCTCGCGGCCCTGCCCGACGTCCCCACGGCGGCCGAGGCCGGTGTGGCCGGCTACGAGTCGGTGGGCTGGTTCGGACTGGTCTCGCCGGCACAGACGCCCGACGCCATCGTGGCCAAGATCAATGCCGCGCTGCGCGCGGCGCTGGAAAACCCCGAGGTGCAGGCCAGCATCCGCAAGCTGGGCGTGGAACCCTCGGCCAGCACGCCGGAGGAGTTCGGCGCGTTCATCCAGTCGGAGATCCGCAAGTGGGGCGCCGTCATCAAGGCGGCCGAGATCCGGGTCAACTGAGAAGGCAGGCAGGGAACAACGAATGACGACGACGCCAATGGACACATCGAAGCCCAATCCCGATGTCCTGATCGTGGGGGCCGGGCCGGTCGGCCTGACGGTCGCGATGGACCTGGCCATCCGGGGTCACCGCGTGCTGGTGGTCGAAATGCGATCCTTCAAGGAGCCGCCCAGTGTCAAGTGCAACCACGTGTCCGCGCGCACCATGGAGCAGTTCCGGCGCCTGGGCGTGGCGGCGAAGCTGCGCCAGGCGGGGTTGCCCGAGGACTATCCCAACGACGTCGTGTTCCGCACGTCGATGACGGGGATTGAACTCACGCGGATTCCGATTCCGGGCCGAAAGACGCGCTACACCGAAACGGTCGGGCCGGACACCGGCTGGCCGACGCCCGAGCCGCCGCACCGCATCAATCAGATCTACCTGGAGCCCATCCTGCTGGACCACGCGGCCGCGATGCCGGACATCACGCTGCTCAACCGCAGCCAGGTGACGCAGATCCGCCAGGACGACGATGGTGTCGAGGCCACGGTGGTCGATCTGGACTCGGGCGCGCACCGCACGGTGCGTGCAGCCTATCTGGTTGGCTGTGACGGCGGCTCCTCGGGCGTGCGCAAGCAGATCGGTGCGGCCCTGGAGGGTGACGCAGTGGTGCAGCAGGTGCAGTCCACCTTCATCCATGCCCCGGGTCTGAAGGCGCTGCTGCCGGGCAAGCCGGCATGGTGCTACTACTCGGTGAACACGCGCCGCTGCGGCACGGTGTTCGCGATCGACGGCGAGTCGCGCTGGCTGGTGCACAACCACCTCAATCCTTCCGAGCCCACGTTCGACTCGGTCGACCGGGACCAGTCGATCCGGCACATCCTGGGTGTCGGCGAGGATTTCCGGTACGAGGTCATCTCGCAGGAGGACTGGGTCGGCCGTCGCCTGGTGGCCAACCGCTTCCGTGACCGCCGGGTCTTCATTGCCGGCGACGCGGCGCACCTGTGGGTGCCCTACGCGGGCTACGGCATGAACGCGGGCATCGCCGACGGCCTGAACCTGTCCTGGCTGCTGGCGGCGCGTCTGGAGGGCTGGGGGTCGGAGGCCATGCTCAATGCCTACGAGGCCGAGCGCCAGCCGATCACCGACCAGGTGTCGCGCTTTGCCATGAACCACGCCCAGCAGATGATCAAGGCGCGTGGCGCCGTGCCCCCGGACATCGAGGCGCCGGGGCCGGAAGGCGATGCGGTGCGTGCCAAGGTCGGGCAGGCGGCCTACGAGCTGAACGTGCAGCAGTTCTGCTGTGCGGGCCTGAACTTCGGCTATTACTACGACCACTCGCCGATCATCGCCTACGACGGCGAAAGCCAGCCTGGCTACACCATGGGCGGCTTCACGGCCTCGACCGTGCCAGGCTGCCGGGTGCCGCACGTCTGGCTGGACGACGGGCGCTCGCTGCTGGATGTGCTGGGTCCTGGCTACACCCTGCTGGTGCGCGACCCGTCGGTCGACGTGGCGCCGCTGCAGGCCGCCGCGCAGTCGGCTGGGATGCCGCTGACCGTGCTGGACATGACCCGGCTGGCGCCGTCCTCCGTGCAATCCTACGATCGTGCGCTGGTGCTCTGCCGCCGCGATCAGCACGTGGCGTGGCGCGGCGATGCCCTGCCCGGGGACTGCGCGGCCCTGGTGGCACGACTGACCGGCCGTGCCACGGGCGACGGGCAGGAGGCCAGCGCCGAGCCCGCGGTCGCGTTGGCCTGAATGGCCTGATGCTCAGGCGCGGGCGCCGGTGTCCGCGCGCTGCAGCAGCATCGAATCGCCGTAGCTGAAGAAGCGGTAGCGCTGTGCCACCGCGTGCCGGTACAGCGCCATCACGTGTTCGTACCCGGCAAAGGCGCTGACCAGCATCATCAGCGTGCTGCGGGGCAGGTGGAAGTTGGTCACCAGCACGTCCACCACGCGGAACCCGAAGCCGGGCGTGATGAAGATGTTGGTGTCGCCGCGCGTCTGGCCCGACAGTGCCCAGCTTTCCAGGCTGCGCACCGTCGTCGTGCCCACGGCCACGACGCGGCCGCCGCGCGCGCGGCACTCGGCGATGGCCTGCACCGTGGATGCGGGGATCTCGTAGCGCTCATGGTGCATGACGTGGTCGGCGATGCGCTCGGTCTTCATCGGCGCGAAGGTGCCGGCACCCACATGCAGCGTCACGTTGGCCCGCCGCACGCCGCGCCGGTCCAGCGCGGCCAGCACGCCCTCGTCGAAATGCAGTGCCGCGGTCGGCGCGGCCACGGCGCCCGGCACGCGCGCGAAGACGGTCTGGTAGCGCCGCGCATCGTCGTCGGTGTCGCCGTGCGTGATGTACGGCGGCAGCGGCACATGGCCATGCCGTTCCATCAAGGTGTACGGGTCTTCCCCGGCGGGGCCCTCCAGCCGCAGGCGGAACAGCTGGCCCTGCTCGTCGGGCCAGCGGCCGAGAAACACGGCGTCAAAGCCACCATCGCGCAGCCCTCCCGCCAGGTGCAGGCGCCCGCCCGGCAGGGGTTTCTTGCTCACGCGCAGGTGGCCCACGACCTCTTGCGTGCTGGTGCCATCGCTCGCCTCGTGCGGCAGCAGCACGCGCTCTATCAGCAGTTCCAGCTTGCCGCCCGTGGCCTTCTCGCCGAACAGCCGTGCCTTGACCACCTGGGTGTCGTTGAACACCAGCAGGTCGCCCGGTTGCAGCCGATCCGGCAGTTCGCGGAAGACGCGGTCGACCGGCTCGGCGCCGGTACCGTCAAGCAAACGCGAGGCGCTGCGTTCGGCGGCCGGGTGCTGGGCGATGAGTTCGGGGGGGAGCTCGAAGTCGAAGTCCGCGACGGTGAATTCGCGGGAGGGGGCGAGGGTCATGGTGCTTGAGGGCCGGACGGGGCCCGTTCCAAGAAGGATCGGGGTGGATGGAAATACAGCAATTGCGGGCAGAATTGTCCCATGTCCGCCGACGCTGCCACCGCCACACCCAACAAGCCCCTGTCGGCCGCGCAGAAGGCCATGCGCAAGCTCGGCCTGCTGCGCGACATCGACCTGGCGCTGCACCTGCCGTTGCGTTACGAGGACGAGACGCGCATCACGACCCTGGAACAGGCCCGCGAGGGCGAGGTGGTGCAGCTCGAAGGTGTGGTCACCCACCAGGAAGTCACGTTTCGTCCGCGCCGCCAGCTGCTGGTGACCTTTGACGACGGCACCGACACCTGCACGCTGCGTTTCTTCACCTTCTATCCCTCGCATCAGAAGGCGCTGGCCGTCGGCGCGCGCGTGCGGGTGCGTGGCGAGATCCGCGGCGGGTTCCTCGGGCGCACGATCATGCACCCCGGCGTGCAGGCGGCCGGCGGGGCCCTGCCAGACGCGCTCACCCCCGTGTACCCGAGCAGCGCCCAGCTGCCGCAGGCCTATCTGCGCAAGGCCGTGGCCAGCGGCCTGCGCCGTGCGGACTTGTCGGAGACACTGCCGCCCGAGCCGCTTGCCACGTTGCGCGAGACCCTGCAGGGCCAGCGGGCGGCGCTGCCCAGCCTGCGCGACGCACTGCATTTCCTTCACCACCCGGGGCCGGACGTGTCGCTGGCCTCGCTGGAGGACCGCAGCCATCCGGCCTGGCAGCGGCTCAAGGCCGAGGAGCTTCTGGCCCAGCAGCTGTCGCAGCAGATGGCGCGCCGCGAGCGCGATGCTCTGAACGCGCCCATCCTCAGGACGGAAGAGGGCGGACTGCACGAGCAGCTGCTGGCGGCGTTGCCCTTTACCTTGACTGCCGCACAGCGCCGCGTGGTCGAGGAAATTGCGCTTGACCTGGCCCGTCCCGTGCCCATGCACCGGCTGCTGCAGGGCGACGTGGGTTCGGGCAAGACGGTGGTGGCCGCGCTGTCGGCCGCGGTGGCCATCGGTGCCGGCTGGCAGTGCGCGCTGATGGCGCCGACCGAAATCCTGGCCGAGCAGCATTTCGCCAAGCTGGTGGGCTGGCTGGAGCCGCTGCTGGCGCCGCAGGGCCGGCGGGTGGCCTGGCTCACGGGCAGCCAGAAAAAGCGCCAGCGCGACGAAATGCTGGCGCTCATCGCCAGCGGCGAGGCCGCGCTGGTGGTGGGCACCCACGCCGTGATCCAGGAGCAGGTGCAGTTCCAGCGCCTGGGTCTGGCCATCATCGACGAGCAGCACCGCTTCGGCGTGGCCCAGCGTCTGGCGCTGCGCTCGAAGATGGGCGACGGCACGGGCGAGCCGCACCTGCTGATGATGAGCGCCACGCCCATCCCCCGTACGCTGGCCATGAGCTATTACGCCGACCTGGACGTGTCCACCATCGACGAACTGCCGCCCGGCCGCACGCCCATCGTCACCAAGGTGGTGTCCGACCAGCGCCGTGCCGAGGTCATCGACCGCATCCGCGCGCAGGTGGCCCAGGGCCGGCAGGTCTATTGGGTCTGCCCGCTGATCGAGGAAAGCGAGGCACTGGACCTGTCCAACGCCACCGCGACGCACGCCGAACTGTCTGCCGCGCTGCCGGGTGTCATGGTCGGCCTGCTGCACTCGCGGATGCCGGCGGCCGAGAAGAAGGCGGTGATGGCCCTGTTCAGTGAGGGGGTGATGGGCGTGCTGGTTTCCACCACGGTGATCGAGGTGGGGGTGGACGTGCCCAATGCCTCGCTCATGGTCATCGAGCACGCCGAGCGTTTCGGCCTGTCGCAGTTGCACCAGCTGCGCGGGCGGGTTGGTCGTGGCGCGGCGGCCTCGGCTTGCGTGCTCATGTACACCGCACCCGAAGGCGGCCGGCTGGGCGAGACCGCCCGCGCGCGACTGCGCGCCATGGTCGAGACCGCCGACGGCTTCGAGATCGCCCGCCGCGACCTCGAAATCCGGGGGCCGGGCGAGTTCCTGGGGGCCCGCCAGTCGGGCGCGCCGCTGCTGCGCTTTGCCGACCTGGCGACCGACACGCATTTGCTGGCCTGGGCCCGTGAGGCCGCCGCCGTCATGCTCGAGCGGCACCCGGTGCTGGCCGAAAAACACGTCGCGCGCTGGCTGGGCGGCAAGGCAGAATACCTGAAGGCCTGACCAGGGAGGCCATAATCGCCCCATGACGCTGACCGAACTCAAGTACATCGTCGCCGTCGCGCGCGAGCGGCACTTCGGCAAGGCGGCCGAGGCCTGTTTCGTGTCGCAGCCGACCCTGTCCGTGGCGATCAAGAAGCTTGAAGAGGAGCTGGAGCTCAAGATCTTCGAGCGCAACGCCAGCGAGATCACCGTGACGCCGCTGGGCGAGGAAATCGTGCGCCAGGCACAGACGGTGCTGGAGGAGGCGGCCGCCATCAAGGAGATCGCCAAGCGCGGCAAGGACCCGCTGGCCGGCCCCCTGCGCGTAGGGGTGATCTACACCGTCGGTCCCTACCTGCTGCCGAACCTGGTGCGCAAGGTCATCGAGCGCACGCCCCAGATGCCGCTCATGCTGCAGGAGAACTTCACCTCCAAGCTGCTCGAACAGCTGCGACTGGGCGAAATTGACTGCGCCATCCTTGCCGAGCCGTTCCCGGACACCAATCTGGCCATCGCACCGCTGTATGACGAGCCCTTCCTGGCGGCGGTGCCGGTCAACCACCCGCTGGCCAAGTCCGATGGCGTCACGGCCGAGGAGCTCAAGCGCGAGACCATGCTGCTGCTGGGCACCGGGCACTGCTTCCGCGACCACGTGCTGGAGGTGTGCCCCGAGTTCGCGCGCTTTTCCAACGACGCCGAGGGTATCCGCAAGAGCTTCGAGGGCTCCTCGCTGGAAACCATCAAACACATGGTGGCCGCCGGCATGGGCGTGACCCTGGTGCCGCGCCTGTCGGTGCCCAGTTCGGCACTCGACGGCGCCGAGCCGGACAACCAGAGCTACGGCGACTCGTCCTTCGTGCGCTACGTGCCGTTTCGCGGGGAGCCTCCCCAGCGGCGCGTGGTGCTGGCCTGGCGCCGCAGCTTCACGCGCTACGAGGCCATCGCCGAACTGCGCAATGCCATCTATGCCTGCGAGCTGCCGGGTGTGCAGCGGCTGTCATGACCGCCGCCGCCATGCCTCCCTCGCCCGGACAGGCCACACCCTCGCGCCTGTCGCTGTACCTGGACTTGATCCGTTGGAACCGGCCGGCCGGCTGGCTGCTGCTGCTGTGGCCTTCACTGTCTGCCTTGTGGATCGCGTCCGACGGCTTTCCCGGCTGGCATCTGCTGCTGGTCTTCATCGCCGGCACCATCCTCATGCGCAGCGCCGGCTGCTGTGTCAACGACGTGGCCGACCGCGACTTCGACCGCCACGTCAAGCGCACGCTTGAGCGCCCGGTCACCAGCGGTCGTGTTGGCGTCAAGGAGGCGCTGGGCGTGGGCGCGGTGCTGGCGCTGGCCGCGTTCGCGCTGGTGCTGACCACCAATGTGGCGACCATCGCCTGGTCCTTTGTGGCCCTGCTGGTCTCGCTGGTCTACCCGTACGCCAAGCGCGCGGTATCGATGCCACAGGCCGTGCTGGGCGTGGCCTTCAGCTTCGGCATCCCGATGGCCTTTGCGGCGGTGCTGGGTGGCCCGCCCTTGGAGCTGTGGTCGGCGGATGCCGGCCCCGGCGTCTGGCAGGCCTTCGCCGGCAGCGTGCCGGCCCTGGCCTGGTGGCTGCTGGCGGGCAACCTGTTCTGGGTGCTGGCCTACGACACCGAATACGCCATGGTCGACCGCGATGACGATCTGCGGATCGGCATGAAGACCTCGGCCATCACCCTGGGCCGGGCCGACGTGCCGGCCATCACGGGCTTCTATGTGGCCTACCTGGCGATCTGGACCGTGCTGCTGTGGCCGCGCGTCCATCACGGGGTCTGGGTCGCCATGCTGGCGGTGGCGGCCTGCCAGGTGGTGTGGCACTACCGGCTGATCAAGGACCGTACCCGCGACGGGTGCTTCCGGGCCTTCTGCCTCAACCACTGGCTCGGCTTCACCGTCTTCGCGGGCGTGGTGGCCGGCATCGCCCTGCGCGGCTGACACCGGCCGCGCCTGGCATCAGGCGCCGAATTCCTGGCCCAGTTCGGCGGCACGGGCCTGCGCCGCCCGCATGGCCTCAATGAACTTTTCCTGCACGCCGGTGGCCTCGAGGCGGCTGATCGCGGCGTAGGTGGTGCCACCCTTGGAGGTCACGCGCTGGCGCAGCACGGCCGGCGGCTCGTCGGATCGGCGCGCCAGTTCCGAGGCGCCGGTGAAGGTGCCGACCGCCAGCCGGTGCGCCTGCTCGGGCGTCAGGCCCATGTCGCAGCCAGCCTTCACCATTGCCTCGATGAAGAAGAACACATAGGCCGGGCCCGAGCCTGAGAGGGCGGTCACGGCATCGAGTTGAGACTCTTCACCGACCCACAGCGAATCGCCCATGGTGCCCAGCACCCGGTCGATGAGCGCGCGCTCGGCGGCGCTGACGTCCGGGCGGGCATAGGCGGCGGTCACGCCCTGGCCGATCAGCGCCGGCGTGTTGGGCATGGCGCGCACCACCCGGCCCGTGCCGAGCCAGCGCGCGATGCTGTCGCTGGGGATGCCCGCCGCGATCGACAGGTGCAGCGCGCCGCCTGTGTGGGCGCGCGTCAGCTCCGCGGCTTCGCGAAAGCTCTGCGGCTTGACGGCCCAGATGACCAGGTCGGCCTGGTCGAGCGAGGCGTCGGCGGCCGCGATGGCCTGCACGCCGTGCCGCTCCAGCAGCGCGGTCCGGGCCTCGGGGTGCGGTTCCACCACGTCGATGAGGCTGGCGGGGATGCCCTGGCGGCGCAGGCCGCCGATGATGGCGTTGGCCATGTTGCCGCCGCCGATGAAGGCGATGCGTTCGGAGGGGCTGGAGGGGGATACGGTGCTCATGGATCGGTGCAAGGTTGCGGAGCGGCGCCATTGCCGCTCCTTTGGCGGGTCATTGTATGAAGACGGGCGGGCCCTGAGGACTCAGGTGCCGTGCGTGGCCTGGGCCACGGCGCGCTCCCACTGAGCCATGTGCGCCTGCGCACGCTCGTGCGACATCGTGGGCAGGAAGCGCCGCCCGGCCTGCCAGAGCGCGCCCAGCTCGTCCGTATTGCGCCAGATGCCGCAGGCCAGACCCGCCAGATAGGCGGCACCCAGCGCCGTGGTCTCGATGATGGCCGGCCGCACCACCGGGATGCCCAGCAGGTCGGCCTGGAACTGCATCAGCATGTCGTTGACGCAGGCGCCGCCGTCCACCCGCAGCTCGGTCACCGGCGCGCCGCCGGCGGCCACGGCATCGCGGCTCATCGCCTGCAGCAGCGCCGCGCTCTGGTAGGCGATGCTCTCCAGCGCCGCGCGCGCGATGTGGGCGATGGTCGTGCCGCGCGTCAGACCCGTGATCGTGCCGCGCGCGTCCGGTTTCCAGTAGGGCGCGCCCAGGCCGGTGAAGGCGGGCACCATCATCACCCCGCCCGAGTCGGGCACGCTCTCGGCCAGTGCCTGAACCTCGCTGCTGGACGAGATCGCACGCAGGCCGTCGCGCAACCACTGCACCACGGCGCCGCCCACGAATACGCTGCCTTCCAAGGCGTATTCGGGGGGGCTGGCCGTCTGCGCCGCGCTGGTGGTCAGCAGGCCGTTGTCGCTCTGGCGGTAAAGGCCGCCCATGTGCATCAGCATGAAGCAGCCGGTGCCGTAGGTATTCTTGGCCAGACCGGCCGAGAAGCATGCCTGGCCGAACAGCGCGCTCTGCTGGTCGCCGGCCACGCCGCCGATGGGGATGGCCGCGCCCAGCAGGGCGGCATCGGTGCGGCCGAAGTCGCTGGCCGAGGGCTGCACGCGGGGCAGCAGGGCGCGCGGGATGCGCAGCAGCTCCAGCAGATCGTCGTCCCAGTCGTTGCTGCGCACGTTGAACAGCATGGTGCGCGAGGCGTTGGTCACGTCGGTCACGTGCGAGCGGCCGCCGGTCAGCTGCCAGATCAGCCAGCTGTCGACCGTGCCGAAAGCCAGTTCGCCGGCCTCGGCCGCCGCGCGCGCACCCGGCACTTCGTCGAGCAGCCAGCACAGCTTGGTGGCCGAGAAGTAGGCGTCGATGCGCAGGCCGGTGCGTGACTGGATCAGCGCTTCGTGGCCTTGCTCGCGCAGCCGGGCGCACAGCGGTTCGGCGCGCCGGTCCTGCCAGACGATGGCGTTGTGGATGGGGCGTCCGGTGCGGCGGTTCCACACCAGTGTGGTCTCGCGCTGGTTGGTGATCCCGGCGGCACGGATGTCGCTCGCCTGCAGCCCGGCCTTGTCCAGCGCCTCTCGCGCCGTGGCGAGCTGGCTGTCCCAGATCTCCATCGGATCGTGCTCGACCCAGCCGGGCTGGGGATAGATCTGGCGGAATTCCCGCTGCGCCATCGCCACAAGGCGGCCGGCGCCGTCGAAGACGATGCTGCGCGAACTGGAGGTGCCCTGGTCGAGGGCCAGCAGGTAGCTCATGATCTCTCGCCTGTCTCCAAATGGGCCTGGGCTGGATAATAGCGAACACCGCCCGCCACCGCCGGGTTGCGCCGGCCCGTTCCAAGGATCGCCATGCCACGTCAGGAACTGCTCGCATCGCTCAGCACCGTGGACCGCTTCGACCTCGCCGTCATCGGCGGCGGCGCCACGGGCCTCGGTGTGGCGCTGGACGCCGCGCTGCGCGGCTTCGCCGTCGCGCTGTTCGAGTCGCACGACTTCGCCGGTGGCACCTCCTCGCGCTCGACCAAGCTGCTGCACGGCGGCGTGCGCTATCTCGCCCAGGGCAACATCGCCCTTGTGCGCGAGGCGCTGGCCGAGCGCACCACCATCCTGCATCTGGCGCCCCATCTGGCGCAGCCGCTGCCCTTCGTCATGCCGTCATACGCCTGCTGGCAGACGCCGTTTTACGGCGCGGGACTGGCCATGTACGACCTGCTGGCCGGGCGGGCCGGCCTGGGGCGCACGCGCTGGCTGAACAGGCGCCAGACCATGGCCGAGCTGCCGGGCGTGCGCGCCGACGGCCTGCGCGGCGGGGTCCAGTACTGGGACGGCCAGTTCGACGACGCCCGCCTCGCGCTGGCGCTGGCGCGCACCGCGGCGGCGGCGGGCGCACGGGTGCTCAATCACGCGCCCGTGCAGGCCATCCGCCGGGCGGGCGCGGCGAAGGGCGACGGCTTCGTGCTGACCGTGGGCGATCGTTTTTCCGGCGGGAGCCGGGAGGTGCGGGCGCGCTGCGTGGTCAACGCCACCGGTGTCTGGGTGGACGAGCTGCGGGCCAAGGCGGCAGGCGAGGATGCGCCGGCGGAACGCATGGTCAGCCCGAGCCAGGGGGTGCACGTGGTGGTCGACCGCGACTTCCTGCCCGGCGACAGCGCGCTGCTCGTGCCCCGGACGCGCGACGGGCGGGTGCTTTTTGCCGTCCCCTGGCTGGGCAAGCTGGTGCTCGGCACCACCGACACGCCGCGCCAGGACCTGCCGCGCGAACCGCAGCCCTTTGCCGAGGAGCTGTCCTTCATCCTGCGCGAGGCTGGGCAGGTGCTGGCGCGCCCGGTCGCGCCCCAGGACATCCGCAGCGTCTGGGTCGGCCTGCGGCCGCTGGTGGCCCCGGTGCGCTCGGAAGGCGGGACCAAATCCCTCTCGCGCGAGCACACCATCGTGGTCGACGCCGGCGGCCTGGTCACCGTCACGGGCGGGAAGTGGACGACCTACCGCGCCATGGCCGAGGACGTGCTCGAGCGCTGTTTCCATGACGGACTGCTGCCGCGCCGCCCCGGCAGCGCCACGGCGGGCCATCGCCTGGTCGGCGCGCCATCGGCCGACGCGCCGGGTGTGCCGATCCATCAGGCGCCGGGCTTGCACCTGTATGGCAGTGAGGCCGCCGCCGTTTGCGCATGCCCGGGCGCCGAACGCGAGCTGGGCATGGGGCTGACCGAGGCCATGGTTCGCCACGCTGTGCGGGCCGAGTACGCCTGCACGGTGGAGGATGTCCTGGCCAGACGTTGGCGCTCACTTTTCCTGGATGCATCAAAAACCGCGGACATGGCACCGGCGGTGGCGCAGATCCTGGCGGACGAAGGGGTGGCGCAGGCGGACCTGGAGGGGTTCCTGGCACTGTGCAAGCGGTACGCGTCGGCAGGCCTCTGATTCAAGGCGCTTGACATCGCGCGCAGTTTGAGCAAAAATATCTGGCTTCGCTGTCAAAGGCGAAGCTTTTCTGCCCACCGAAGCGGTCGGGATGCGCAAACAAGCTGGCGGCAAGCCGGCTTGGCATTCCGGTTGCAACGACGGGCCCAAGACTGATCGCTCCCGGCCGTGGTGGCAGGGGGGATTCAAGTTGGGACTTAAATCAAATGATTCAAACGCAATCTCGACTCGATGTTGCTGACAACACGGGTGCGAAGTCCGTGATGTGCATCAAGGTGCTGGGTGGTTCCAAGCGCCGCTATGCCAGCGTGGGCGACATCATCAAGGTCAGCATCAAGGAAGCAGCGCCGCGTGGCCGCGTCAAGAAGGGCGAGGTCTACAACGCTGTTGTCGTGCGCACTGCCAAGGGCCTGCGCCGCCCCGATGGTGCCCTGATCAAGTTCGACGGCAACGCCGCCGTGTTGCTCAACTCCAAGCTGGAGCCGATCGGCACCCGCATCTTCGGCCCGGTCACGCGCGAGCTGCGTACCGAGAAGTTCATGAAGATCGTGTCCCTGGCACCCGAGGTTCTCTGAGGAATCATCATGAACAAGATTCGTAAGGGCGATGAAGTCATCGTGATCGCCGGTCGTGACAAGGGCAAGCGCGGCAAGGTGCTGCTGCGTGCCTCGGAAGACCGCGTGGTTGTCGAGGGTGTGAACATCGTCAAGAAGCACGCCAAGCCCAACCCGATGAAGGGTGTGACCGGCGGCATCGTTGAAAAGACCATGCCCATCCACCAGTCCAACGTGGCCATCTTCAATGCCGCTACCGGCAAGGCTGATCGCGTGGGCGTCAAGGTGCTGGCCGACGGCAAGAAGGTGCGCGTCTACAAGTCCAGCGGCGAAGAAATCAAGGTGGCATGACCATGGCACGCTTTCAAGACATCTACCGCGACAAGGTCGCTCCCGAACTGACCAAGAAGTTCGGCTACAAGTCTCCGATGGAGGTGCCGCGCATCACCAAGATCACCCTGAACATGGGTGTGAGCGAGGCTGTGGCCGACAAGAAGGTGATGGACAACGCCGTTGCCGACCTGACCAAGATTGCCGGTCAGAAGCCCGTGGTGACGAAGGCCAAGAAGGCCATTGCCGGCTTCAAGATCCGCGAAGGCCAGGCCATCGGCTGCATGGTCACGCTGCGTGGCGTGCGCATGTACGAATTCCTGGACCGCTTCGTCACGGTCGCGCTGCCCCGCGTGCGTGACTTCCGCGGCATCTCGGGCAAGGCATTCGATGGTCGTGGCAACTACAACATCGGTGTCAAGGAACAGATCATCTTCCCCGAGATTGAGTACGACAAGGTCGATGCCCTGCGCGGCCTGAACATCTCCATCACGACGACCGCCAAGACCGATGAAGAGTGCAAGGCACTCCTGGCAGGTTTCCGTTTCCCGTTCAAGAACTGAGGTGGCGCGTGGCTAAGCAAGCACTACTCCAACGTGAACTCAAGCGCGAAAAACTCGCCGCCAAGTTCGCCAAGAAATACGCCGAACTCAAGGCTGTCGCCAACGACGTGAAGCGTTCCGACGAAGAGCGTGATGCCGCCCGTCTGGCGCTGCAGAAGCTGCCCCGCAACGCGAACCCGACCCGTCAGCGCAACCGCTGCGAGATCACCGGTCGCCCCCGTGGCACGTTCAAATACTTCGGCCTCGCTCGCGCCAAGGTCCGTGAAATGGCTTTCGCCGGCGAGCTCCCCGGCGTCACCAAAGCCAGCTGGTAAGCACTAGGAGAACCACAAATGAGCATGAGTGATCCTATCGCTGACATGTTGACGCGCATCCGCAACGCGCAGATGGTCGAAAAGACCACCGTGTCGATGCCGGCATCCAAACTCAAGGCCGCGATCGCCAAGGTCCTGAAGGACGAAGGCTACATCGATGGCTTCCAGGTCAAGAACGAAGGCGGCAAGAGCGAACTCGAAATCGCCCTGAAGTACTACGCCGGCCGTCCCGTGATCGAGCGCATCGAGCGCGTGAGTAAGCCTGGCCTGCGCGTGTACCGCGGCCGTGACGCGCTGCCTCAGGTCATGAACGGTCTGGGTATCGCCATCGTCACCACGCCCAAGGGTGTGATGACCGATCGCAAGGCCCGTGCCGACGGTGTCGGCGGCGAAGTTCTGTGCTACGTCGCCTGATGCGGGCATTGAGGAGAAACTGAAATGTCACGTATTGGTAAGCTGCCGGTCACCGTCCCCGCCGGGGTCGAGGTGGCCGTCAAGGATGGTCTGATCAGCGTCAAGGGTTCGCTGGGCGCCCTGAGCCTGGCCGAGAACGCGCTGGTCAAGATCGAGAACAACGGTGGCGAACTCAAGTTCGCCCCGGCGAACGAGTCGCGCGAAGCCGATGCCATGTCGGGCACCATGCGCCAGCTGGTGAACAACATGGTCACGGGCGTGAGCAAGGGCTTCGAGAAGAAGCTGACCCTGATCGGCGTGGGCTACAAGGCCCAGGCTTCGGGTTCCAAGCTCAACCTGAGCGTCGGTTACTCGCACCCGGTCGAGATCGAGATGCCTGCCGGCATCAAGGCCGAGACCCCGTCGCCGACCGAAATCGTCATCAAGGGCGCTGATCGTCAGCGCGTGGGCCAGATCGCTTCCGAAGTGCGCGCCGTGCGCCCCCCGGAGCCCTACAAGGGCAAGGGCATCCGCTATGCGGATGAGAAGGTCGTGATCAAGGAAACCAAGAAGAAGTAAGGATCAGGATCATGCTGACGAAAAAAGAGCAACGCCTGCGCCGCGCCCGCCAGACGCGCATCCGCATCGCGCAGCAGGGTGCCGTTCGCCTGACCGTGAACCGTACCAATCTGCACATCTACGCCACCGTCATCTCCGGCGACGGCTCGAAGGTGCTGGCTACCGCCTCCACCCTCGAGGCCGAAGTCCGCAAGCAGATCGGTGGCAGCGGCAAGGGCGGCAACGTCGCCGCAGCCGCCCTGATCGGCAAGCGCATTGCCGAAAAAGCCAAGGCTGCCGGCATCGAGAAGGTCGCCTTCGATCGCGCCGGTTTTGCCTACCATGGCCGTGTCAAGGCCCTCGCCGATGCGGCTCGTGAAGCCGGTCTGCAGTTCTGATCAGACGGGATACACAAAATGGCTAAATTTCAGGCAAACGTGAAGAACGAAGCGAACGACGACGGCCTGCGCGAGAAGATGATCGCGATCAACCGCGTGACCAAGGTGGTCAAGGGTGGTCGTATCCTCGGTTTCGCAGCGCTGACCGTGGTCGGCGACGGCGACGGCCGTGTCGGCATGGGCAAGGGCAAGGCCCGCGAAGTGCCCGTGGCCGTGCA
>JAEZLX010000104.1 GCA_023415035.1 Pseudomonadota bacterium
GAACTGCCGGCGCGTGAGCTCGAACACACCCAGACTGGTCAGTGTCACGAACAACGCGCCGAACCAGCTGCCGGCCGAGCGCACATTCATTTCCATGCCCAGGTAGCGCACAACGTCGCCCATGGCCGCATCCAGCTGCAGGTGGTAGATCATCTCGACCGCCGCGCCCGCACCCAACAGCACCAGCAGTGCCGACACGCCCAACGCCAGGTATGCCACCCAGATCTCGCGCAGGCGGCCGAACGCGGCCACGCGCAGGTTCATCATGATCAGGCTGGCAATGCCGCCGGGCGCGTACATGACCATGAACAGGAAGATCAGGCCCAGGTACAGCAGCCAGGCCTTGGTCAGCTCCGACAGCAGCACCGAGGCAAAGACCATGAGCACGCCGCCGATGATCGGCCCGAAGAAGAAGGTCGCGCCGCCCAGGAAGGTGAACAACAGGTAGCCGCCCGAGCGCACCGTGCCGACGACCTCGGCGGTGACGATCTCGAAATTGATCGCCCCCAGCCCGCCCGCGATGCCGGCAAAGAAGCCCGCGATCATGAACGCCAGATAGCGCACCATCTGCGTGTTGTAGCCAATGAACTCGACCCGCTCGGGGTTGTCGCGCACGGCGTTGAGGATGCGGCCCAGCGGCGTGCGCGTGAAGGCGAACATGAGCGCCACGCACACGAAGGTGTAGACCGCGATCAGGTAATACACCTGGATGGCCGGACCGAAGGTGATGCCCATGAACGGCTCGCCCGCCATGCGGTCCGCCGACACGCCGGCCTCGCCACCGAAGAAGTCCGAGAACATCAGCGACATGGCGAACACCAGCTCGGCCATGCCCAGCGTGATCATCGCGAACGGCGTGCCGGCCTTTTTCGTCGTCACGTAGCCGAACAGACTGGCGAAGAACAGGCCCGCCAGCCCGCCCACCAGCGGGATCAGGCTGACCGGGACCGGCAGCTCGCCGTTGGACACCATGTTCAGCGCATGGATGGCCATGTACGAGCCCAGCCCCGAATACACCGCGTGACCGAAGCTGAGCATGCCGCCCTGCCCCAGCAGGATGTTGTAGGACAGGCAGGCGATGATGGCGATGCCCATCTGCGACAGCATCGTCACCGCCAGGTTGCTGGAGAAGAACCTGGGGGCCAGCAGCAGGACCAGTGCGAACAGCGTCCAGATGATCCAGCGGCCGACGTTCCAGGGCTTGAATTCGTAGTGTGTTGTCGTTGCCATGAGCGGTCATCCCTCCCGAGTGCCCAGCAGCCCCTTGGGCCGGAAGATCAGGATCAGCACCAGGAACAGGTACGGCAGGATCGGCGCCACCTGCGACAGCGTCAGCCGCAGCACCGGGTTGTTCGACAGGCCGTCAGACAGCGGCACGCCCAACTGCTGCACGATGCTCACAAAGGAATGGTCCAGCCCCACGGCAAAGGTCTGGATCACGCCGATGAGCAGGGATGCCAGGAAAGCGCCTGGCAGCGAGCCCATGCCTCCGACCACCACCACCACGAAGATCACGGAACCGACCGTGGCCGCCATCGCCGGCTCGGTCACGAATGTGCTGCCACCGATCACCCCGGCCAGGCCGGCCAGCGCCGTGCCGGCGCCGAACACCAGCATGAACACGCGCGGCACGTTGTGGCCAAGGGATTCCACCATCTCGGGATGCGTCAGCGCGGCCTGGATCACCAGGCCGATGCGCGTGCGCGTCAGCAGCAGCCACAGGGCCACCAGCATCAGCACCGCCACCAGCATCATGAAGCCGCGCGTGGCCGGAAACGGCGAGCACATCGCGCCTTCGGCGCTGCAGGCTGCCTGCGCTGCCCCCCAAACGAACTCGATCGAATCATTGGCGTGGTGCACCAACGTGAACGCCGGCCCGCGCAGCGCCTCGGGCGGCGGAAACTCCACCGCGGTGCGTCCCCAAATCAGCTGCACCAGTTCCAGGATGATGTAGGACAGCCCGAAGGTCACCAGCAGCTCGGGCACATGCCCGAACTTGTGAACCTTGCGCAGGCTCAGCCGCTCGAACAGCGCGCCCAGCATCCCCACCGCCACGGGCGCCACGACCAGCGCCGGCCAGAACCCGATGTGCCTGGTGACCGTATAGCCGATGTAAGCCCCCACCATGTAGAAGCTGGCGTGCGCGAAATTGAGCACCCCCATCATGCTGAAGATGAGGGTTAGCCCAGAGCTCAACATGAACAGCAGCAGTCCGTAGCTGACCCCGTTGAGCATGGAGATGATGAAAAACTCCATGAACCGACCTTTCCGAACCGGCGGGGCTGTCCGCCGGCAAAAAAAATGACACCGTGCCGCAGAACGATGCCATCCGCGGGGCGGGCCTGAGCCCGCCCTCCGATGCCCGGGATCAGCCCGGCCGCTTCATCTGGCAGCTGGTGGGCGTGCTGGAGACGTAGGACGGGAACTCCTTGACCGGCGCCAGCGTCATCCCGGTGTTTTCGGGACTGTAAGGGTATTTTTGGTCGGCCTTCTGCCAGACCGTCAGGTACAGCGGCTGCTGCAGCTGGTGGTCGGTCTTGCGCATTTCGACCTCGCCGTTGTAGTTGTTGACCTTCAGGCCTTCCATCGCGGCAGCCACCTTGACCGGATCGGTGGACTTGGCCTTGGCCATGGCCTGCGTCAGCACGTTGTAGGCCGACGGAATCGCACCAGTGAACATGTCGTCGTTGTACTTGGCCTTGAAATCGGCCATCCACTTGCCCATCTGCCCGCCCATGTTGTAGTGCGAGTAGGCCACCTGGTACACGCGACCGGCGCCGCCAGCACCCAGGGCCGTGGGCGTGCCCGTCACACCGGTGTAGTAGGTGTAGAACTTGCCGTCGTAACCGCCCTCGTTGGCCGCCTTGATCAGCAGGGCCAGGTCCGAACCCCAGTTGCCGGTGATCACCGTGTCGGCGCCCGAGGCCTTGATCTTGGCAATGTAGGGAGCGAAGTCACGCACCTGCGCCAGCGGATGCAGGTCCTCGCCGACGATCTGCACGTCCGGGCGCTTGCGGTCCAGCGCCTCCTTGGCGAACTTGGCCACCTGGTGGCCGTGCGAGTAATTCTGGTTGAGCAGATAGACCTTCTGGACATCCTTCTGGTCCTTCATGAAGGTCGTCATGGCCTCGATCTTCATCGAGGTGTCGGCGTCGAACCGGAAGTGCCAGTAGCTGCACTTGCTGTTGGTGAAATCCGGGTCCACTGCCGCGTAGTTGAGCAGCATCACCTCCTTGCCGGGGTTGCGGGCGTTGTGCTTGTTGATGGCGTCGATCAGGGCACCGGCCACCGACGAGCCGTTGCCCTGGGCGAAGTAGCGCACGCCCTGGTCAAGCGCGGCGTTGAAGGCGGTCAGACTTTCCGCCGGGCTGAGCTTGTTGTCGAACGCGACCAGCTCGAACTTCACCCCGGCGGGGTTGCTCTTGCTGAACTCGTCGGCAAAGAACTGCCAGCTCCGCATCTGGTTCAGACCCAGCGGCCCCATCAGGCCGGTCTGCGGATCGATCAGCGCGATCTTGACCGTCTCCCCCTTCTGCGCGAAGGCGGTGGACAGGCTCATGGCCAAGGAAGCGATGGCGATGGTTTTCATGGCAAGGCGCATGGCGGGTGTCTCCTCAGGGTGGCGAAAATCCCAGCGTACCCCGCGCCCAGCGGGCATGCACACAGGGATTGTCCTAACACCTATCACCCGTGCGACTTTGCGCCGAATGCCGGTCTATCCAGCGCGTCAAGGCCGCTCCATGTGGCAGCGCGACGCCGACGCGATGTCGTCCGCCGGCAGGAACCGGACCGGAACGAACGCATACCCGGTGCCCTCCGCGCCCGAGCCGGCCACCTTCTGCCAGCGAGAAATGTAGACACCCTTTTGCAGCTGGTGGTCGTCGGCGCGCATCGCCACCGGACCGTCGAAACCCGGGAAAATCATCCCCTCCATGCGCGCCGCCACCTTCATCGGATCGTGCGTGCCCACCTGCTGCATGGCATGCAGCAGCATGCGGATGCCGTCATAGGCCTGCATCACCACCAGGTCCTCGCCATACGCCTGGTGAAAGCCTCTGGCCAAGGATGCCAGATCGCCGGCGTGTTCACCGTGGCTGCTGGCCACCTGGTACACCGGCAGACGATCACCCGAACCGGCCAGCAACGCGGGCGTGCCGGGCAGCGAAGGGTAGTAGGCAAACACCGGCAGCCACAAGGCTTCATCCTGCATGGCCTTGATCAGCAGGCGGAGATCGCGCCCCCAGTTGCCGGTGGCCACCGCCTGCGCCCCCGAGGCACGAATGCGCTGCACATATTCGCGGAAGTCCCCCACCCCGAATGGCGGGTGCAGCACATGGCCGACCACCCGCAGCCGCGCGCCGATCGCCTGGCTCTCCTGATCGAAGTGGCGAGCGAACTGCTGCCCGTGCGCGTAGTTCTGGTTGAAAAGGAACACCCGCTCCAGACCCGGCTGGTCGGCCATGAAGCGCGTCATGGCGCGCATTTTCATGGCCGTGTCGGCGTCGATGCGGAAATGCCAGTAACTGCACCGCTCTGCGGTCAGCGCCGGATCCATGGCGGCGTAGTTGATGAACAGCACCGAGCGATCAGGAAACCGCGCGTTGTGCCGCCCCACCGCGGCCGACAGCGCCGCCGCCACACCGGACCCGTTGCCCTGGATGATGTAGCGGAAGCCCTGGTCGATCGCCGCCTTCAGCGCATTGAGGCTCTCCTGCGGCGAACCCTTGTTGTCGAAGCCGGCCACGTGCAGCCGCACCGATTCGCCCAGCCGGGCCGGCAGCTCGCGCGCCATGTACTGCCAGCTGTGCAGGCAGTTGCGACCGATGTCGGCCGACGGACCGGACAGGGGATCGATGAACGCCATGCGCACGGGCGCATCGCGCGAGGCCGCCAGCCCTGCCGCCGGCAGCACACCGGCCGCCAGCAGGCCGAGCATGGCATGGCGGCGGGACCAGTCGGACATGGCCCTGCCCCCGCGCTCAGAGCCCGGGCAGCTTGTAGTCCGCCAGCTGCTGGCGCAGCGTCATCTTCTGCATCTTGCCGGTGGCGCCCAGCGGGATGGCATCGACGAACACCACGTCATCAGGTATCTGCCACTTGGCGATCTTGCCCTCGTAGAAGGCCAGCAGTTCCTCACGTGTGAGCTCGGTGCCCGGCTTCTTGACCACCACCACGATCGGGCGCTCGTCCCACTTGGGGTGTTTCATGCCGATGCAGGCCGCCATCGCCACCGACGGATGCGCCATGGCGATGTTCTCGACATCGATGGAGCTGATCCACTCGCCGCCGGACTTGATCACGTCCTTGCTGCGGTCGGTGATCTGCATGAAGCCGTCTGCGTCGATGGTAGCCACGTCGCCGGTGGGGAACCAGCCGCGGCCCGCGCTGTCGTAGCGCAGCGGGTCGCCGCCCTCGCCCTTGAAATAGCTGCCGATGATCCATGGCCCGCGCACCAGCAGATCGCCGTAGGTCTTGCCGTCCCAGGGCAATTCGTTGCCCTCATGGTCGACGATCTTCATGTCGACACCGAAGATCGCGCGGCCCTGCTTCAGGCGCACCTTGAACTGCTCGTCGGCCGGCAGGTCCATCTGCGCGTTCTTGAGCGTGCAAACGGTGCCCAGCGGGCTCATCTCCGTCATGCCCCAGGCGTGCAGCACCTCGACGCCCAGCTCTTCCTTGAACGCCGTGATCATGGCCGGCGGGCAGGCCGAGCCGCCGATGACCGTGCGTTTCATGGTGCTGAACTTCAGCCCCCCGCCCTGCATGTGGGCCAGCAGCATCTGCCACACGGTCGGCACGCCAGCGGCCATCGTCACCTTTTCAGCCTCGATCAGCTCGTAGATGGACTTGCCGTCCATGGCCGGCCCCGGGAACACCAGCTTACAGCCCACCGCGGCGGCGGAATACGGCAGACCCCACGCGTTGACGTGGAACATGGGCACCACCGGCAGGATCGCGTCGCGCGCGGAGCAGCCCAGCGCGTCGGGCATGGCGGCGCCATAAGCATGCAGGATGGTCGAGCGGTGCGAGTACACGGCACCCTTGGGGTTGCCCGTGGTGCCGCTCGTGTAGCACATGCTCGAGGCCGTGTTCTCGTCGAATTCCGGCCAGGTGTAAGTGTCCGGCTGCCCGCCAATCCAGGCCTCGTAGCTCGTCAGCCCCGGGATGCCGGTGTCGGCCGGCAGCTTGTCGGCATCGCACAGCGCGATCCAGTGCTTCACACCAGGGCACTTGGCATGCACGGCCTGCACCAGCGGCAGGAAGGTCATGTCGAAGCACAGCGCGCGGTCATCGGCGTGATTGACGATCCAGACCAGCTGCTCCGGATGCAGGCGCGGGTTCAGGGTGTGCAGCACGCGGCCCGAGCCGCTGACGCCGAAATACAGCTCCAGGTGGCGGTAGCCGTTCCATGCCAGGGTGCCGACGCGATCGCCAAACCCCAGGTGCAGCGCGTCCAGCGCGTTGGCGATCTGCCGCGAGCGGCGGGCGACTTCGCCCCAGGTGGTGCGGTGGATGTCACCTTCCACGCGGCGCGAAACGATCTCGGTGCTGGCATGGTGCCGGTCGGCGTGCACGATGAGCGCGGAAATCAGCAGCGGCTGGCTTTGCATTTGTCCCTGCATGGGCTTGTCTCCTGTCTGATGATGACGATGGTGAATCGGTTTCGGGCACACGATCGAAAAAACGAACGACCGTTCGCCCCATCGCCATACATCATGCATCAAGCTGGCCGGGCTTCACATCGGGTTTGTCAAGGATTTCGCACGTGATGCACGGTCAAGTCACACGGGAGACAATCGGCACCGGGGTCCCGTGCCGGCGCGCCGCGCCCGTCCGATCCCGACCCGACACCGGAGCGATTCCCATGAGTGATTTCCCTATCCGCAAGACCGACGACGAATGGCGGGCCGTGCTGGCCGAACAGGGCGCGGAGCCCCTGGCTTTCGAGGTGACGCGCCGTGCCTACACCGAGCGCCCCTTCACCGGCAAATACGAGCAGGTCTGGCCCGATGGCAGCTACCACTGCATCTGCTGCGGCAACCACCTGTTCGACGCCGGCACCAAATTCGATGCCGGCTGCGGCTGGCCCAGCTTCTGGCAGGCCGTGCCGGGCGCCATCACCCAGATCGTGGACCGCAGCCACGGCATGGTGCGCACGGAAACCGTGTGCAGCCAGTGCGGCGCGCACCTCGGCCACGTGTTCGAGGACGGGCCGGCGCCGACCGGTCTGCGCTACTGCATGAACTCGGCCTCGCTGAAACTGGAGCCCAAGTCATGACGGAGCCCGTGGAAGAGCGGCTGACCCGGCTGGAGATCAAGCTCAGCTACGCCGAGGACCTGCTGGACACGCTCAACACGCTGGTGGCCCGGCAGCAGGACCACATCGACCTGCTCACACGCGAGGTTGTGGCCCTGCGGCGCCAGCGCGACGAGGAGCCGGCCACCTTCCGCAGCCTGAGGGACGAGCTGCCTCCCCACTACTGACACGGCCCAGCCATCGCACGGGTCGGCCGAGGCGCAGGATCTGTCCTCACTCCGGTTGGTCGAACATGTCGGCGATTTCACCGATCAGCCAGACGGCGCCGCCAACGGCCAGCAGCGAGAGGAACGCGAGCGACAAATAGTCCAGATGTGGCATGGCCCGCCTTCTTTCCTTCAGGGATGGATGACTCAGCGGGCGGGCACGGTCGTGCCGGGGTCGACCTCAACCTCGACTTCGAACTCGCGGATCACCCCGCCGCCCTCGACGCTGCCGCTGGCCGTGCCTTCGCCCAACGCCATGCGCTCGCACATCGCCCGGTCGAGCTTGTCCTTGTGCACGACGCAGCGCGCAATCGCGTTGCGCCGCAGCTGGGCATCATCGACCTCGGCATTGCGCGCACCGCTCAGGGCTTCCTGCCGAACCGCACCCGCGTCGCGCAGGCAGGCGCGGCGTGATTCGGGGTCGGCCTGCGTCATGCAGGCCTGACGCTCGGCCTGATAGCGCCGTTCGATGTCGGCGCGGTTGTCGGCGGCCATCGCGGACGCCAGCGGCAGGGCCACCGCCAGGGCGCAGGACAGTCGTTGCAGCGTTGTGTTCATGTCGGCTCTCCTTGATGCATGCCTTGGGGCAGCTGCCGGTCGGCACCGCCATCCATTCATGGCCTATCGTAGGAAAGCCGCTTCGCTGCGAACGTCCGACAGGGTCGCCCACCTGTGTAGGACGGCGCCGATACCGCCGTGGTTCACAGGGGCAGCACCGCACGCACGGTGGTGCCGGCACCCGGCGACGAGCGGATGCTGACATCGCCGCCGCAGGAGCGGATCCGGAACCGCATGCCCTGCAGTCCGTGCTTGCCCGCGCCACGCATGGCATCGAAGTCGAAGCCTTTTCCGTCGTCCTCGACCAGCAGTTCCACCTCGCCGTCCAGGCTGCGCATCGAGACCTTCACCCGGCTCGCCTGCGCGTACTTGGCGATGTTGGTCAGCGCCTCCTGGACCAGGCGGTACACCGCCAACGCCCGGTCGGGTGCCAGCGTGACCTCGTCCAGTTCGACGTCCACCGCCACCTCCGCCCGCAGCGAGAACTCCGCGCACTGGATCTGCAGCGTGCGCCGCAACCCCAGATTGTTCAGCGACGAAGGCCGCAGGTCTTCGATGATGCGCCGCTTGAGCGCGATACCCGCGTCAAGCGACTCGGCCAAGTGGTCCACCAGCCGCTGCTTGGTACCGGTTTCATCCTGGATGCGCTTGCGGATGCGCGCCAGATCCAGCTTGGCGGCGGTGAGCAGACCACCCAGCTCGTCGTGCAGCTCACGCGCGATGCGGGCGCGCTCGTCCTCGCGCACGCGCTCCATGTGCCGCGCCAGCTCGATGGTCTCGGCCGTGCGGCGGGTCACCTCCTCGTCCAGCCGGTCGCGCTCGGCGTGCAGCTGCAGCATGTAGATTCGCCGCTCGGTCTCGCGGTTGCGGCTCAGTCGCATGAGCGCCATCGCACCGGCGATGCACAGTGCCACCAGCACCCAGATGCCGAAGCGGCTGGCACGCAGCACGCGGTCGCGCTCCAGGCTCATCTGTGTGTAGTAACGGCTTTCCCCGACGATGATCTGGTCGGTCAGGCTGTTGATCTGCACCATCATCTCCCGCCCCATATCGGTCAGTGTCAGATCGATCGCGCCCTCGTGGTCGCCGCTCTCGAAACGCTCCAGCACCGTCTGCATTTCCGAGTGCTTCTGCCGGGCCAGCTCTGCGACCTGTGACAGCTTGCTCCGCAGGAGTCCGTCGCTGGTGGTGATTGCCTCTGCACGCTGCAGCAGCTCCTGGAAGTGACGCTCCTGCTCCCGGTACGGCGCCAGATAGTCGGTCCGGCCGGTGAGCATGTACCCGCGCTCCGCGCTTTCCATCGACAGCAGTGCCCGCCGCAATGCGCCGACCACAAGCTGCGACTCGATGCTTGCCTCGCGGTTGACGCTGATGCCCTTCTGACGGTGATAGCCCAGTTCGCTGACGACCAGTACCAGCACCGCCAGCGAAACAGCCACCGGCCCGATGAACCGGCCCGTCACCCATTTGGCCAAATAGTCCAGACTCGATCTCATGTGTACCACCTTATACTGCTGCCACCGAGCATCATCCGACAGGCGCCGCCATGATCCGTGTAGCCATCGTTGACGACCACGCCATAGTCCGCACCGGGCTCTGCCAGTTCCTGTCCGAGCAGGTCGACCTGCGCGTCGTCGCCCAGGGCACCAACGGCAAGGACGCACTGGAAATCGCGCGTGCGGGCGAAATCGACGTGCTGCTGCTGGACCTGTCCATGCCAGACCAGAGCGGCGTCGACGCGCTGGCGGCGATCCGCGCACGTTACCCCGACCTCGCGGTGCTGATCCTCAGCGGATTTCCCGAAGCACACTACGCCACAACGCTGCTGCGCCAGGGCGCCCGCGGCTACCTCAACAAGGAATGCGACCCGGAGGAAATCGCCACCGCGATCCGCACCGTGGCACGCGGGCGCCGCTACATCACACCGCAGGTTGCCGAGTTGCTGGCCAACAGCATGATGGGCGACGCCGACCGCCTGCCGCACGAAACCCTCAGCGAGCGCGAGCTGCAAGTCTTCCTGCGCCTGGCCCAGGGCGAGACGGTGGGCCACATCGCCGAGCAGATGTTCCTGAGCGTCAAGACCGTGAGCACCTACCGCTCGCGCGTGATGGAAAAGCTCTCGCTCGAAACCAACAGCGACCTGACCTATTACGCCCTGAAGAACGGGCTCATCCAGTAGGCCTCGCCGCCGCCAGCAGCCGCGTGGGTCGGTGGCCGGACGGACAGTGGCGATTCAGGCCTCCGCAATCTCGTTGCAGTAGCTGATCAGCGCGTCGATGTCGCGCGACTTGTCGAACACGCGGTCCGCGCCGAGCTGCAGGCACTCGGCGCGGATCTCCGGCGTGGCGTAGTTGGTGAGAACGAGCGGGCGCACGGCTCCGTCATGCACGGCAAGCCGACGCAGGACGTCCAACCCGGTGCCGCCCTTGAGAAAGACATCAATGATCACCAAGTCGCAACCACCGTCGGCGATCATCGCGTCGAGCTGTTCGGTGGCATCGTCTGCGGTCTCGGCATAACCCACAATTTCCACGGGTGCCAGATCCTCCAGCGCGGCCATCAGGTTCGACCGGATGACGGCGCTGTCCTCGACAAGAAAGGTTTTGAGTTTCGGCATCAATGGGGCTTGTGCGTCCGCCTGCCACGGCCTGACAGCAGGTGGCTTGGGCAAATGCCCCATTCTAGGATTTCCATGTCCTCCCGCGTGTAGGACTGCGCCGGCACGCGGGAACCGACTTCGGCCGTCAGTTTCGCACCGCAATGTCATTGCGCACGCCCTTCACTCCACTGACGTTGCGTGCAAGGCGCTCGGCCATCGCACGCTCGTCGGCGCTCTTGGCAACGCCCGACAGCTGCACGACGCCGTTGAAGGTTTCCACGCTGATGGCCATCGCGCTGACGGTGCGGTCCTCCGCGAACTTGGCCTTCACGCGGGTGGTGATCGTGGTGTCGTCGATGTACTCGCCGACACTTTGCTGGTCGCGCACCACGGCGCAACCGACGGTGGTGAACAGCGCGGCACCGGCCACGGTGGCGGCAACGAGAAGGCGGGTTGCAGGCTCGAATGTCATGTGGTTCTCCTGAGGTATTGAAGTGAGTCCCGGCTGCCCGGAGGCAGTGGTTTCACTGTAGGTTCAGGAGGCGCCACGCCCTATCGGCGCATGGCGCGCCGGCTTGTCAGACGGGGCCGACAAGGGCTCAGGCGATCCTGGCGCGGATCTCGCGCATCTTCGCCTGCAGGCGGCGCTGGTGGTCGGGCCCCATCCGCAGCAGGATGCGCTGCCCCGACGACAGCGATGCCAGCGCCGGGTCGGCAAACTCGTAGCGCACCCAAGGGCGCAGCGATGGCACCGGCCCCTTGACCTCCACCAGAGTCACCGCCAGCGGCTCGTCGTGCACCGGCGTGGCGATGAGCAGGTCCAGCACCTGCACGAGTCGGTCGTTGAAGTAGCGCCCCGGATAGCCCAGTTCCTCGTAGGCCTGCTGGAACAGCGGATACAGGTGCCGGTAGATGCGGAACACCTTTTCCACGTCCAGCGCTTCGATCATCCGCACCCACGGCTCGTAACGGGCGCTGTTGCCGGAATGGATCGTCTGCGTGCCGTCGGCCTGCGTCGCCGTGGTGAAACGCCCGGGGGTGGGATTGAACGGCCAGATCCTGGCTGGCGCCTGCGGGCGGGCCAGGTTGTCCACGGTCGCCACGATCCGCCGCACCAGGCCATCGAGCTGGAAGAACCTGAGCGCATCCTGGCGGCTGAGCAGCGTCGCCAGATGTTCCCGGATCAAGGGATCGGAGTCGTCCAGGTTATGCACATGCGCCTGCACCTGCGCTTCGGACACGGGCTCCGGCTCGACAGGATGCTCGGGGCCGGCGGGGGCCACCTCGGCCGCCGCTGCGGGTGCCGTACCGTCCTGTGCGGCCTGCGGCTCGGTCGCTGACTCAATTTCAATGGCGGGCGCTTCCACCGTGGCGGGCGCCGGCGACATGGCCTGCTGCAGCCAGGGCCAGCCCAGCCAGGCGGCCACCGCCAGCAGCAGCACCAGAACCGCCACCGGAAAGATCACCGGTGTTCCGGATGCTCGTCGGGTCAAACCTGTTTCTCCATGCACGTACGGCCGCCATCCTAATCCCATGCGCGCGCGCCGTCACGCCGCCCGGATTTCATGCCATCATGGCGGCCCTCATGAGCACCACCGAAACCCCTGTTTCCGACGCCTTCGACGATGCGCCGCGCATTGTCGGCTGGCACGCCCACGTCTATTTCGACGCATCGACCATCGCACAGGCCCGCGCGCTGTGCGAGGCCGCCGCGGCGCGCTTCCCGCTGAAGATGGGGCGCGTGCACGAAAAGCCTGTCGGCCCGCACCCGGACTGGAGTTGCCAGCTCGCCTTCCGGGCCGAGCGTTTCGCGCAGGTGATTCCGTGGCTGGCCATGCACCGTGGCGGTCTGACCGTGTTCATCCACCCCATCACCGGCCAGGACCTGCGCGACCACCGCGACCGCGCCATCTGGATGGGCGCGGTGCGACCACTCGACCTGAGCGTCCTCAAGGACTTTTCCGACACCTACGATCTGCCCGCCCCATGAACTTCGCCGAACGTCTGAAGACGCTGCCCTCCGTCGCCCACCTGGCGGCCCTGCACCTGACCGACTCCGAAGGCCAGACCGTGGCCACCATCGAGAACAAGCCCGGCCAGGCCGGGTCGCTGGCCGTGTACCACGCACTCGCGCAGCAGCATGGCGGCCACATCACGCCCGAGGCGGCGCAGCTGGGCCTGCAGTGGTACGCCGAACACACCGAAGATGCGCTGGCCCACCCCGGCAAGCACCCCAACATCGACCGCCTGCTGGACTGGTCGCGTGGCACCGTCAGCTACCAAGTCCAGACCGTCAGCGCATGAACGACATCACCCGCCCCGACGCGCTGCGCGCGCTGTACGACCCGGTGCGCGACCGCTCCGCGAAGAAGGAGATGCCACGGCTGGACTTGCATGCCACACGCCTGATCGGCATGTCGCCGCTGGTGATCATCGCCAGCAGCGACGCGGCCACCGGCGACGCCGACGCGTCGCCGCGGGGTGGCGCACCGGGCTTCGT
>JAEZLX010000126.1 GCA_023415035.1 Pseudomonadota bacterium
CGTGCAGTTTTTCTTCCATGTGCAGCAGCTTGTCCTTCTCGCCCTGCATCATCTTGGCCACGGGAATGCCGGTGGCGCGGCTGACCACCTCGGCAATCTCCTCGGCACCGACCTGGGTGCGCAGCAGTTGCCGGGCCGGCCCTTCGGCGGCCTTGCCGGCTTCCTTGGCCTGCGCCTCCTTGAGCTGCTTCTCCAGTTCGGGCAGCTTGCCGTATTGCAACTCGGCCACCTTGTTGAAGTCGCCCTTGCGGGTGTACTCCTCGATCTGCAGGCGCACCTTCTCGATATTCTCGCGCACCTGAGCGCTGCCCTGGGCCTGGGCCTTCTCGGCTTTCCAGATTTCTTCCAGATCGGCCGCATCCTTCTGCAGGCGGGCATTCTCTTGCTCGATCAGCTCCAGGCGCTTCTGTGAAGCTTCATCGGTTTCTTTGCGGATCGCTTCGCGCTCGATCTTGAGCTGGATCAGCCGGCGGTCGAGCCGGTCCATGACCTCGGGCTTGGAGTCGATCTCGATCTTGATCTTGGCCGCCGCCTCGTCGATCAGGTCGATGGCCTTGTCGGGCAGGAAGCGGTCGGTGATGTAGCGGTGGCTCAGCTCGGCCGCGGCCACGATGGCCGGGTCGGTGATGTCCACGCCGTGGTGCACCTCGTACTTTTCCTGCAGGCCGCGCAGGATGGCGATGGTCTGCTCCACCGTGGGCTCGTCCACCAGCACCTTCTGGAAGCGCCGCTCCAGCGCGGCGTCCTTCTCGATGTACTTGCGGTACTAGTCCAGCGTGGTCGCGCCGATGCAGTGCAGCTCGCCGCGCGCCAGCGCCGGCTTGAGCATGTTGCCCGCATCGATGGCACCCTCGGCCTTGCCGGCGCCCACCATGGTGTGGATTTCGTCGATGAACAGGATGATGCGGCCCTCGTCCTGGGCCACTTCCTTGAGGACGGACTTCAGGCGCTCCTCGAACTCGCCGCGATACTTGGCACCGGCCAGCAGGCCCGCCATGTCGAGCACCAGCACCCGCTTGTCACGGAGCGTCTCGGGCACCTCACCGTTGACGATGCGCTGCGCCAGACCTTCGACGATCGCGGTCTTGCCCACACCGGGTTCGCCAATGAGGACCGGGTTGTTCTTGCTGCGTCGCTGCAGCACCTGGATCGCACGGCGGATCTCGTCGTCGCGCCCGATCACGGGATCGAGCTTGCCCTGGCGGGCGCGTTCGGTCAGGTCCAGCGTGTATTTCTTCAGCGCCTCGCGCTGGCTCTCGGCCTCGGGACTGTCCACCTTCTGGCCACCCCGCACGGCGTCAATGGCCGCTTCCAGGCTCTTGCGCGACAGGCCGCTCTCGTTGGCCATGCGACCGATGTCGCTCTTGGCGTCTGCAACAGCCAGCAGGAACAGTTCGCTGGCGATGTATTCGTCACCGCGCTTGATCGCCTCCTTCTCGGTGGCCTGCAGCAGCTTGATGAGGTCGGGGCCCGGCTGGACCTGTTCCTGACCCTGCACCTGCGGCAGGCGCCGCACGGCGTCCTCGGCGGCGCGTGTCAGGCCGGGCACATTGACACCGGCGCGCTGCAGCAGCGACTTGGGCCCGTCGTCCTGACGCAGCATGGCCAGCAGCACGTGCGCAGGCTCGATGTAGGCGTGGTCGGCGCCCAGGGCCAGGCTCTGGGCTTCCCCCAGGGCTTCCTGGAACTTGGTGGTGAGTTTGTCGAGACGCATGTTGGAATCTCCCGCAATCGTGAACATCCACCCATGTGGCGTCCGCCCGCCACATTTCAAGATCCGGTATGGTCCTGCCCCCGTGGGCGAGCCGTCAACGCCAGTAGGCGTAGGTCCAGGCCGGCCGGAAGCCGAAGCGGGTATAGAGCGAGATGGCGACCTTGTTGGAGGCCTCGACCTGCAGGAAGGCCTTGTGCAGCCGCCGCTCCAGCGCCATCAGCGCCATGGCCCGCAGGATCCCAGAGGCCAGTCCCCGGCCACGGGCCTTGGGCGTGGTGCGCATCCCGTGGATGCCCAACCATCCCTCGTTCAGCGAGGCCATGCCGACCGCCTGTGTCTCGCCGGCCATGCGCACGCTCGCATAGAGACAACCCTTGGCGCGGGTCATCAGGCGGGTGCGGTGGGCCCCATCCTCGGCGTCAAAGCCTTCCCCCACGTAAGCGGCCATCAAGGCCCCGTCGGGTTCGGCCGCCAGATCGCAGGAGGCGACCGCCTGCACCGCCAGCAGGCTGGCCAGGGGCGCCGTCATCACGTGGGTGGGCTTGGTGCGCACGAAGCCGCGGTCGTCCAGCGCCTGATGGACCGCTTGCCAGGACGGATCATCGGGCACCCGAAACCAGGGTTCGAACCCCGCCTTCGTGTAGAAGCGGTCGATCCTGGCGATGTCGTCCGGATCGGGCCTGTCGTGCCGCAGTGGCACGGCGCTGCGTGCGCGGCCCACGGTGCCCTGATCCATCGGCAGCAGCCAGTCGCGCCAGGCCTTGATCTCGGGAGGCGGAACCGCCTTGAGCGTGGCGCGTTCCAGCGCGGCGATGTCCTCGGGTTTGAGTGGCATCCGGCCTCCCTCCGGGAATCAGGTATTGGGCTGGTGTATGCCCCAGCGTGCCAGCGCCACATCGTCGGAGGCGCACGCATCGACCCAGCGTGCGCCTGCCGGCGTGAGCTCCTTCTTCCAGAACGGCGCCTGGGTCTTGAGATAGTCCATCAGGAACTCGCACGCCTGGAAGCTCTCGCCGCGGTGGGCTGACGTCACCGCCACCAGCACGATCTGGTCAGCCGGCTGCAGCAGCCCGACGCGGTGGATGACACGCGCCCCGCGGATGTCGAAACGGCGAAAGGCCTCGTCGATCATGCCCTCGATGGCCTTCTCGGTCATGCCCGGGTAGTGCTCGAGCTCCATCGTGGCCACCGATTGCCCGTCATTGCGGTCGCGCACCGTGCCGACGAAGGTGCAGATGGCACCGACGCCGCCATCACTCGCGCGCAGGGCAGCCACCTCGGCAGACAGGTCGAAGTCCTCGGTCTGGATGCTGACCCGCCCTGTCATGGCCTCACCCTCCGGTCACGGGCGGAAAAAACGCCACTTCGGCGCCCTCGGGCAGCGCGGCGGACTCGTCGCACATCGCCTGGTTCAGTGACACACGCACCGCCCGTCCACGTGCCAGCGCCTCGGCATGGGCGCCGCCACGGGCCACCAGCTCGTCGCGAAGCTCGGCAAGCGTGCCGGCCGACGTGCTCCACGGCTCGCTGCCCGTGCCGATCGCCTCGCGGATCGAAGCGAAATACCTCAACTGGATCTGCCTGGTCGTCATGCCTTCACCGCCCTTCAGCGCGCCAGCAGATCGGCCAGCGACAGATAGGGAACGAGATCGCCGTGCCGGATCGTGGCGCCGGCGGGATTGTCCACCAGGCCGTCCGACCAGACGGTGGACGTGAGCACGCCCGAGCTCTGGTTGGGGTACAGGTCCAGACCGCCGTTGGCATTGCGGCGCACGCGCAGGAACTCGCGCCGGCGATCGGCCTTGGCGATGCTGAAATGCGCAGGCAGCATCACCGGCCGCACGGCCGGCTTCCAGTAGCGCTCGGCCGCACCCTGGAGCTTGAGCAGGAACGGCCGCACCAGCATCAGGAAGGTCACGAAGCTGGACACCGGGTTGCCCGGGAGACCGATGAAATGACAGGGCGCCGCATGGCTGGCACCCGCACCGGCATCGCGGCGGATGGTGCCGTAGGCAAAGGGCTTGCCCGGCTTCATGGCGATCTGCCAGAGGTCAAGGCTGCCCAGCGCCTGCACGGCCGGCTTGATGTGGTCTTCCTCGCCCACCGACACGCCGCCGCTGGTCAGGATCAGGTCGTGGTGGTCGGCGGCCGTCTTGAGCGCGGCCAGGGTCGCCTCGCGGCGATCAGGCACGATGCCCAGGTCGCTGACCTCGCAGCCCAGGCGCTGCAGCAGCACGCGCAGGAAGAAGCGGTTCGAGTTGTAGATGGTGCCCGGCTTCATCTCGGCCGGCGGCAGTTCGCCGGGCATGACCAGCTCGTCACCGGTGCTGAACAGGGCCACGCGCGGGCGCGCCTGCACCTGCACCCAGGCGCGGCCAATGCCGGCCGCCAGGCCGATGGATGCGGGCCCCAGCCGCTCGCCGCGGGAGAGCACCACGGCACCACGGGTCACGTCCTCGCCGGCGCGGCGGATCCATTGCCCCGGCCGGGGCACCACATCGATGTGCACGGCATGCAGGTCACCGCCGACTTCGCGCGTGTCCTCCTGCATGACCACGGCATCCGCCCCATCGGGCAGCGATGCGCCGGTGAAGATCCGCGCGCAGGTGCCCGGCTGCAGCGGCGCTGCCTCGTGACCGGCGGCAATGCGCTGGGACACGGGCAGCACGACGCCGGCTTCGGTCACGTCGGCCAGACGGACCGCATAGCCGTCCATGGCGGAGTTGTCCTGCGGCGGCACATGCAGTTCGGAAACCAGGTCCTCGGCAAGCACGCGGCCGTCGGACTCCACCACCGGAACCTGTTCGGCCTGCGTGAGCGGCTCGACACGGCCCAGCAGATCCGACAGGGCCTCGTCGAGCGCCATCATGGGGGGACGGGGTCGTGGTGCGTTCATGTTCCGGTCGGCTTGGTTCTGTCAGTCCTTGCAGTGGTCGGCGATGTAGCGCTGCACGGCGGCCACATCTGGGGCCATCACCTGCACGCGCTTGGGCAGCTCCTCGATGCCGGCAAAGCGCGCCGGCCGCTCGGGCTCGCGGCCCAGCGCCTCCCGGATGGTCTCGGCGAACTTGATCGGCAGCGCCGTCTCCAGCACCACCACCACCTCGCCAGCGCGGCGGCGCTCGCGCGCGACCTTCACGCCGTCGGCGGTGTGGGTGTCGATCATCGTACCGAAGCGCTCCCAGGTATCCTTGATCGTCATCAAGCGGTCGGCATGGGTGCTCTTGCCGCTGGCAAAGCCGTAGCGTGCGGACGCCTCGGCAAACACCAGCTCACAGCCCAGATCGAAGCGCCCCTCGCGCGCGAGCTGCTCGCCGAACAACGCGCGGGTGCGGGCCGCATCACGGCCGAGCAGGTCGAACACGAAGCGCTCGAAGTTGCTGGCCTTGGAAATGTCCATCGAGGGGCTGGACGTCTCGTACGTGTCGGCACTGCCGCGCACCCGGTAAGTGCCGGTGCGGAAGAACTCGTCGAGCACGTCGTTCTCGTTGGTGGCCACGATCAGGCGGTCGATGGGCAGGCCCATCTGGCGCGCCACGTGGCCCGCGCACACGTTGCCGAAGTTGCCGCTGGGCACGCAGAAGCTGACCTTCTGGTCGTTGGACGTGGTGGCCTGGAAGTAGCCGGCGAAGTAGTACACCACCTGCGCCAGCAGGCGCGCCCAGTTGATCGAGTTGACGGTGCCGATCTTGTACTGGCGCTTGAACGCCAGATCGTTGCTGACCGCCTTGACGATGTCCTGGCAGTCGTCGAACACCCCCTCGACCGCGATATTGTGGATGTTGGCGTCCTGCAGGCTGAACATCTGCGCCTGCTGGAACGGACTCATGCGGCCGTGCGGGCTGAGCATGAACACGCGCACGCCCTGCTTGCCGCGCATCGCGTACTCGGCCGCGCTGCCGGTGTCGCCCGAGGTGGCGCCCAGGATGTTGAGCTGTTCGCCACGGCGCGCCAGTTCGTACTCGAACAGGTTGCCCAGCAACTGCATGGCCATGTCCTTGAAGGCCAGCGTCGGCCCGTTGGACAGCGCCTCCAGGTAGAAGCCCTCTTCCAACCGCTTGAGCGGAACGATTGCCTTCGTTCCGAACACATCGGCCGCGTAGGTTTTGCAGCACAGCGCGCGCAGGTCGTCGGCCGGGATGTCGTCGATGTAGAGCGACAGCACCTCGTAGGCCAGCGCGGCATAGCCCTCGTCGGCCAGCACGCGGCGCCAGCGCGCCAGGGTCTCGCCATCCACCTGCGGATAGGCTTCGGGCAGGTACAGCCCGCCGTCGGGTGCCAGACCCTCGAGCAGGATCTCGCAGAAGCGCTTGCGATCCGGATGGCCTCTCGTGGACAGGTACAGCATCAGTTCAACTCTTCCTTGCGGATGCGGGTGATCGGCGCCAGCACCGTGGGCAGGCCCTGGATTTCGGCCAGCGCCTTGTCCATGTCACCTTCGCGGGTGTCATGCGTCAGGATGATGAGATCGGTCTGGTTCGAGCCTTCGCCGCCCACTTCATCGGCTTCGCGCTGCAGCACGGCGTCGATGCTGATGCCTGCATTGGCCAGCAGCGTGGTGATCTTGGCCAGCACACCGGCTTCGTCCGCCACGCGGATGCGCAGGTAGTAGCTGGTCACGACGTCGGCCATGGGCAGCACGGGCAGTTCGTTGCCGGCCTCGGCCAGCGTATTGGCCTGGAAGGCCAGCGCCGGCACGCGGTGGGCGGGGTCGGAACCATCCATGCGGGCGATATCGACCAGGTCGGCAATCACGGCCGAAGCGGTGGGCTCGGAGCCTGCGCCCTTGCCGTAGTACAGCGTGGTGCCGACGGCGTCGCCATGCACCACCACCGCGTTCATCGCACCTTCCACATTGGCAATCAGGCGCTTGGTAGGCACCAGCGAGGGATGCACGCGCAGCTCCACGCCCTTGTCCGTGCGCTTGGTGATGCCCAGCAGCTTGATGCGGTAGCCCAGCTGTTCGGCGTACCGGATGTCGGTGGAAGTCAGCTTGGTGATGCCTTCCACATAGGCCTTGTCAAACTGCACGGGAATGCCGAAGGCAATGGCGCTCATCAGCGTCGCCTTGTGCGCGGCGTCCACGCCTTCGATGTCGAAGGTCGGGTCGGCTTCGGCGTAGCCCAGTCGCTGGGCTTCCTTCAGCACCACGTCAAAGTCCAGCCCCTTGTCACGCATTTCGGACAGGATGAAGTTGGTCGTGCCGTTGATGATGCCGGCCACCCACTGGATCTGGTTGGCGGTCAGGCTTTCGCGCAGCGCCTTGATGATCGGAATGCCACCGGCCACGGCCGCTTCATAGGCCACGATCACGCCCTTCTCGGCCGCAGCCTTGAAGATTTCCGTGCCGTGCACGGCCAGCAGCGCCTTGTTGGCGGTCACCACGTGCTTGCCGGCGGCAATGGCTTCGAGCACCAGCGCCTTGGCAATGCCGTAGCCGCCGATCAGCTCCACGACCACGTCAATGTCGGGGTTGGCGATGACTTCGCGCGCATCGCCCACCACCTTGGCCGCATCGCCCACGATCTGCCTGGCGCGTGTCGTGTCCAAGTCGGCCACCATGGCAATCTCTATGCCACGACCCGCACGGCGGCGGATCTCTTCCTGGTTGCGCTGGAGCACCTGGAAGGTGCCGCTACCCACGGTGCCAATGCCCAGCAGGCCTACTTGAATCGGTTTCATGTCGTTGGATCGCTCGT
>JAEZLX010000155.1 GCA_023415035.1 Pseudomonadota bacterium
CGCACGCAGTATCCCGGCGTCGAATCGATGAACGTCGCGGTGATGGGCTGTGTGGTCAACGGGCCGGGCGAAAGCCGTCATGCCGACATCGGCATCAGCCTGCCGGGCACCGGCGAGGCGCCCGCCGCGCCGGTGTACATCGATGGCCAGAAGGCCATGACCTTGCGTGGCGAAGGCATCGCGCGCGAGTTCCAGGGCATCGTCGAAAACTACATCCAGCAACGTTTCGGAGCCCGGTCCTGACGCGCCCCGGCGTCGGTGAACCATGGCGAACCGGACCACCACATCCACATGGCAGAAAAACTGAGCGCCGTCAAAGGCATGAACGACATTGCGCCACCGGAGTCGGCGCATTGGGAATGGCTCGAGGACCGCATCCGATCGCTGATGCGCCGCTATGGCTACCGCAACTTCCGCACGCCCATCGTGGAGCCGACCGCGCTGTTCGTGCGGGGCCTGGGCGAAGTGACGGACATTGTCGAGAAGGAGATGTATGCCTTCGAGGACAAGCTCAACGGTGAGCACCTGACCCTGCGCCCCGAGGGCACGGCCGGCGTGGTGCGCGCGGCCATCGAGCACAACCTGACGTATGACGGCGGCAAGCGCCTGTTCTACATCGGCCCGATGTTCCGCCACGAGCGCCCGCAACGCGGCCGCTACCGCCAGTTCCACCAGGTGGGTGTCGAGGCGCTGGGCTTTCCGGGGCCGGACATCGACGTCGAGCTCATCCTGATGGCCAGCGATCTCTGGGCCGACTTGGGCCTGGGCGGTGTCTCTCTGGAAATCAACAGCCTGGGGCAGCCTGCCGAGCGGCTGGCGCACAGGCAGGCGCTCATCGCGCACCTGGAGGCGCATGCCGACGAGTTGGACGAGGACGCCAAGCGCCGTCTGTACAGCAACCCGCTGCGCATCCTGGACACCAAGAACCCGGCCATGCAGGCCCTGGTGGAAGCCGCGCCCAAGCTGATGGACTTCCTGGGCGCCGACTCGCTGCGCCATTTCGATACCTGGCGCAACCTGCTCGAAAAGCAGGGTGTGAGCTACCGCATCAATCCGCGCCTGGTGCGGGGCATGGACTATTACAACCTGAGCGTGTTCGAGTTCGTGACCACCGAACTGGGTGCGCAGGGCACGGTGTGCGCCGGCGGCCGCTACGACGGCCTGTTCGCGCAGATCGGCGGCAAGCCGACGCCCGCCGTGGGCTGGGCGCTGGGTGTGGAGCGCATACTCGAACTGCTCAAGTCGCAGCAGCGCCTGCCTGAAGCGCCTGTGCCCGATGCCTATGCGGTGATTCCCGATGCCGCGGCGATGCCCGTGGCCATGGATGTGCTGCGCCAGCTGCGCCAGGCGGGCATCTCGGTGCTGATGCACACCCAGGGTGCCGAAGGCATGGGCAGCATGAAGTCGCAGTTCAAGAAGGCCGATGCCAGCGGCGCGCGTTTTGCGCTGATTTTCGGCGAGCAGGAACTGGCCCAGGGACAGGTGGCTCTCAAGCCGCTGCGTGGCGAACGCGGCGAGGGCGCAGCGCCCCAGCAGCTGCTGGGGCTGGCCGATGTGGCCGCCTGGGCACCGACGCTGCACGCCGGTTGAGGCGGATGCCAGGGTACTGCATACAATCCAGACAGCTTTAACGGACGACACATGGCCAATCACCTCGACCTCGAAGAGCAGGAACAGCTCGACCAACTCAAGCATTTCTGGGCGCAGTACGGCAATCTGATCACCTGGGTGCTGATCGTCGTGGCCGGAGCGATGGCGGCCTGGAACGGCTGGCAGTACTGGCTGCGCTCGCAAGGGGCCAAGGCTTCCGCGCTGTACGAGGAAATCGAGCGCGCGGCCCAGTCGGCCGATGCCGGCCGCATCGAGGGTGCGCTGGCCGAGATGAAGGACCGCTTCTCCTCGACCGTGCAGGCCTCGCAAGGTGCATTGGTCGCCGCGCAGACCCTGTACGCGCAGGGCAAGGCCGATGCGGCCCGTGCGGCCCTGGCCTGGGTGGCCGACAAAGGTGCCGATGACGCCTACCGTGCCGTGGCGCGTCTGCGCCTGGCGGCGCTGGATCTTGAAGCAGGCCGTCACGACGACGCGCTCAAGGCACTGGACGCGAAGGCGCCAGCAGAGTTCACGGGCCTCTTCGAGGACCGCCGGGGCGACATCCTGTTGGCGCAGGGCAAGACCGACGAAGCGCGTCAGCGTTTCGAGGCTGCCTGGAAGGCCTTGGGCGAGCAGAACCCCTACCGCCAGCTGGTCGGGGTGAAGCTGGCGTCGCTTGGCGTGTCGCCGGCATCGCTCAATCCGAGCAAGGAGTCCTGACATGGTGAAGCTTTCCCGCCTCTCGCTGAGGTCGGCGGCTGTCGCGCTGTGCGCCGCCGCGGCCTTGATCGCGGCCTGCTCGTCCGCGCCGGAGCGTCCGAAGCCGGCCGAGCTGCCGCCCGCGGCCTCGCTGATCGGCACCCGTCTGGTGTGGTCGGCCCAGGTGGGCAAGGTGCCCGCACAGGCCACGCCGGCCGTTGTGGCGGGGCAGCTGCTGGTGGCAGGCGGGGACAACACCGTGCAGGCGCTGGAGACGGACACCGGCCGGGAAATCTGGAAGCTGCGCTTGGATGCGCCTGCCGCCACCGGCATGGGCTCGGATGGAGAGACGGCGGCCGTGGTGACGGCCCGCAACGAACTGGTGGCGATGGTGGCCGGCAAGGAAGTGTGGCGCACGCGCCTGCCGTCGCGCGTGTTTACGACGCCCCTGGTGGCCGGCCGGCGCGTGTTCGTGCTCACGGGCGACCGCAGCGTGATCGCCTTCGATGGCCGCACCGGCGCGCGCCTGTGGACGCAGCAGCGCTCGGGCGAGCCGCTGGTGCTGCAGGAGCCCGGCGTGCTGACCGCAGTGGGTGACACCCTCGTGGCGGGTCTCTCGGGCCGCCTGACAGGCCTCAATCCGCTCAATGGCAGCATCCGCTGGGAAGTGCCCGTGGCCATGTCGCGCGGCACGAATGAGGTCGAGCGCCTTGTTGACCTCGTGGCCCCGTTCAGCCGTGAAGGCTCGTCGCTGTGCGTGCGCGCCTACAGTGCGGCGGTCGGCTGCGTGGACGCCGGGCGGGGCAGCTTGGACTGGACCAAGCCGGCGCGAGGCATGGCCGGCGTGCATGGCGATGGCGAACTGGTCTTCGGCGGCGAATCCGACGGCACCTTGCGTGCCTGGCGACGCGCTTCCGGCGAAGTGGCCTGGAGCTCGGAGCGCCTGAAATGGCGCCTGCTCACGGCGCCGCGCGCGCTGGGGCGTGTGGTGGCGTTTGGCGAGTCCAACGGCACGGTTCACCTGGTCTCGCGCGCCGACGGCAGCGAGATGACCCGCCTGAGAACGGACGGCTCGCCCATCATGGGCGCGCCATTGCTGGCCGGCCAGTCGCTGGTCGTGCAGACCCGCAACGGCGGCATTTTCGCCTGGCAGCCGCAATGAGCGGTGCCGGGCACGACCTGAAAAACTGAAGGATCCGATACTGTGAAACCCGTCATCGCCCTGGTGGGACGCCCCAACGTGGGCAAATCCACCCTGTTCAACCGGCTGACGGGCACGCGCGACGCCATCGTCGCCGATTTCTCCGGCCTCACGCGCGACCGCCACTATGGCAATGGCCGCGCGGGCAAGCGGGAGTTCATCGTCATCGACACGGGCGGCTTCGAGCCGGATGCGGGCGAGGGCAGCATCTACCGCGAAATGGCCAAGCAGACCCGCCAGGCCGTGGCCGAATCGGACGTGGTCATCTTCGTGCTGGACGCGCGTGCCGGTCTGAGCGCACAGGACCATGACATCGCCGGCTACCTGCGCAAGCTGGGCAAGCCCACGCTGCTGGTGGCCAACAAGTCCGAGGGCATGACGCAGGGGGCGCAACTGGTCGAGTTCTACGAGCTGGGCCTGGGCGAGGTGATGCCGGTCTCCGGTGCGCATGGACAGGGTATCCGCAGCATGCTCGACAAGGCCCTGGACATGATTCCGGGCCTGCCGTCCGGCGAAGAAGAGGACGGGACGGAGGAAGACGCCGGCAATGGCGTGATCCGGCTGGCCGTCGCGGGGCGTCCCAATGTCGGCAAGTCCACCCTGATCAACGCCTGGTTAGGCGAGGAACGCCTGGTGGCGTTCGACATGCCGGGCACGACGCGGGACGCGATCAGCGTCCCGTTCGAGCGCAACGGCCGCAAGTTCGAACTGATCGATACCGCCGGTTTGCGTCGCAAGGGGCGCGTGTTCGAGGCGATCGAAAAGTTCTCGGTGGTCAAGACACTGCAGGCCATCGAGAGCGCGCACGTCGTGCTGCTGCTGCTCGATGCCACCCAGGGCGTGACCGATCAGGATGCCCACATCGCGGGTTACATCCTTGAAAGCGGCCGTGCCGTGGTGATGGCGATCAACAAGTGGGACGCGATCGACGCCTACCAGCGGGAGCAGATCGAGCGTCAGGTGGAAAACCGGCTCTCGTTCCTCAAGTTCGCGCCGCTGCACCTGATATCGGCGCGAAAGCGCCAGGGTCTGGGGCCGGTGTGGAAGTCAATCGCGCAAGCTCATGCCTCGGCCATGCGCAAGATGTCGACCCCGCTGCTGACGCGTCTGCTGCAGGAGTCGGTCGCCTTCCAGGCACCGCCCAAGTCGGGGATGTACCGCCCCAAGATGCGGTATGCCCACCAGGGTGGCATGAACCCGCCGGTGATCGTGATCCACGGCAATTCCCTGGAGAACGTGCCGGAGGTGTACCGCCGTTTCCTGGAAGGGCGTTTCCGCAAGGCGTTCGACCTGGTGGGGACGCCGCTGCGGATCGAATTCCGCACCTCGCACAACCCTTACTCCGAGTAAGAAACGGCAGGCGGCCCATGGCTGGGCGCGGTGGCTGTGGTATGGTGCGGGTCTCTCAACCAATTTTTTGAACACGGAGCATATCGTGAGCAATAACAAAGGCCAACACCTGCAAGATCCGTTTCTGAACCAGCTGCGCCGCGAGCACGTGCCGGTGTCGATCTACCTGGTCAACGGCATCAAGCTGCAGGGCCAGATCGAATCCTTCGACCAGTACGTCGTGCTGCTGCGCAACACGGTGACCCAGATGGTCTACAAGCACGCTATTTCCACGATTGTTCCCGGCCGTCCCGTCCAGTTCAGCGTCGCTCCGCAGGACGACGCTGCTTCCTGATTTTCGCGCCCATACCGGGCCGCGCACCGGCCCGGTAGCGGCGGCCTGATCCACACCTGTTGACCCAGTCCGCCCCCCCATCCCACGCCACGCCCTCCGTCGTCCTGGTCGGAGTCGATTTCGGCTTGCCTCACTTTGACGGCGAGCTGGAAGAACTCGGCCAGCTCGCGCAGACTGCAGGGTATAGCGTTGCCGCCCGTCTGACATGCAAGCGCAAAGCGCCCGATCCGGCGCTGTTCGTCGGTTCGGGCAAGGCCGAAGAGATCGCGATGCTGACCCGCAGCACTGGTGCATCCGAGATCCTGTTCGACCAGGCGCTGAGCCCGGCACAGCAGCGCAATCTCGAGCGTCACCTGGGCATGCCGGTCAATGACCGCACGCTGCTGATCCTGGACATCTTTGCGCAGCGTGCGCGCAGTCACGAGGGCAAGCTGCAGGTCGAGCTCGCAAGACTCCAGTATTTGCAGACGCGCCTGGTTCGCCGCTGGTCCCACCTGGAGCGCCAAAGTGGCGGTATCGGCATGCGCGGCGGCCCGGGCGAAACCCAGATCGAGCTGGACCGCCGCATGATCGCCGAGGCGATCAAGCGTACGCGTGACCGTCTGGACAAGGTCAAGCGCCAGCGCGCGACGCAGCGACGCCAGCGCGAGCGGCGCGAGGCCTTCAACATCTCGCTGGTGGGCTACACGAACGCCGGCAAGTCCTCGCTGTTCAACGCGCTGGTCAAGGCGCGGGCCTACGCGGCCGACCAGCTGTTCGCCACCCTCGATACCACCACGCGCCAGCTGTATCTGGGCGAGGTGGGGCGTACGGTGTCGCTGTCGGACACCGTGGGCTTCATCCGCAACCTGCCTCACGGGCTGGTCAACGCCTTTGCCGCCACCTTGCAGGAGGCGGCCGATGCCGATCTGCTGCTGCACGTGGTGGATGCCTCCAATCCGGGGCACCCAGAGCAGATCCAGTCCGTGCTCGAGGTGCTGCACGAGATAGGCGCCGACCAGGTGCCCCAGATTCTGGTGTTCAACAAGCTCGACGCCATGGAAGCGGCGAAACGGCCAACCACGGTGCAGGACCAGCTGGAACTCGACGGACAGCCGGTGCTTCGTATCTTCGTCAGCGCGCAGACCGGCGAGGGCCTTGCCCAGCTGCGCGGCCTGCTGGCGGAGCGGGTGGCAGCCCGTCTGGGCGCCGGCCAGCTGCCGGAAGCCGGTGCCGTACCGGAATTCGGCGAGGAGGGCTCATGATTGGGCACAATGTGGGTGATCGATCCGAACCAGGTTCACTACTAAAGGGTGTGCATATGAATCGTTCGGCCAGCCAGGCCGCCCGTCCCGAGGAAGGGATGTCGCGTTTGCTGCGTTTCCTGCCGGGCATGTTCAACCTCAACGATCCCCGCTGGGGGCGCGGCGCTGACGATTCCTCGTCCGAGCAGCCCCGCCCGCGTCAGGACGGCGGTCAGGATGACCCGCGGCAGCCCTCACAACCCCAGCGCCCTCAGGGGCAGGGGCCGAACCAGGGGCCGCCCGATCTGGACGAGCTCTGGCGCGATTTCAACCGCAAGCTCGGCGGCCTGTTCGGCGGTGGTGGCCAGGGAGGGCGGCGCCAGGGAGGCTCTTCCGGTGGTTTCAATCCGAACCCCAAGTCGACCGGCATCGGCGCGGGGCTTATCGCCGGCGTGGCGGTGCTGATCTGGCTGGGCACGGGCTTTTTCATCGTGCAGGAAGGCCAGCAGGCCGTCATCACGCAGTTCGGCAAGTACCACAGTACCGTGGGAGCCGGCTTCAACTGGCGCCTGCCGTACCCAATCCAGCGCCATGAGGCGGTGTTCGTGACACAGCTGCGTTCGGTTGACGTGGGACGTGACACCATCGTGCCGGCCACCGGCATCCGTGAGTCGTCGATGCTGACCGAGGACGAGAACATCGTCGACATCAAGTTCGTCGTACAGTACCGCCTGAGTGACGCGCGCGCCTTCCTTTTCGAAAGCCGCGATCCCGACGCCGCCGTGGTCAAGGCGGCCGAGACCGCCGTGCGCGAAGTGGTCGGCAAGATGAAGATGGATGCGGTGCTGGCCGAGGAGCGCGACCAGATCGCGCCGCGCGTGCGAAGCCTGATGCAGACGATCCTGGACCGCTACAACGTGGGCATCGAAATCGCCGGCGTGAACCTGCAGCAGGGCGGGGTGAGGCCGCCCGAGCAGGTGCAGGCCGCCTTCGACGACGTGCTCAAGGCCAGCCAGGAGCGCGACCGCGCCAAGAACGAAGCAGAAGCCTACGCCAATGACGTGGTGCCGCGAGCGCGCGGTACGGCTTCGCGTCTGCTGGAAGAGGCGGAAGGCTACCGGGCCCGCATCGTGGCGCAGGCCGAGGGTGATGCGCAACGGTTCAAGTCCGTCCTGACCGAATACCAGAAGGCGCCGCAGGTCACGCGCGAGCGCATGTACATCGACGCGATGCAGGAGGTGTACTCCAACGCCACCAAGGTCCTGGTCGATTCGCGGACGGGTTCCAACCTGTTGTACCTGCCGCTGGACAAGCTGATGCAGCTCAGCGGCACCGCCGGTGCCTCGACGCCGGCCGGCAGCACGTCCTCGGCGCCGCAGGCTGGTTCGGCGGCGCCACCGGTGCCCGTGCCGGCACCCGGCGCCAATGCCTCGCGTTCGCGTGATCGTGACAGTCGTTGAGCCAGGGACAGGAAGAACAAGCTCATGAACAAGATCGGATTCATTGTCTCGTCACTGCTGGTGGCTCTGGCACTGGCCAGCTCCATGCTGTTCGTGGTTGATCAGCGGCAGTTCGGCGTGGTGTTCCAGCTGGGCCAGATCAAGCAGGTGGTCACCGAGCCGGGACTGAACTTCAAGCTGCCGCCGCCGTTCCAGAACGTGTCCTACATCGACAAGCGTCTGCTGACGCTGGAGAGCAACGACACCGAGCCCACGCTGACGGCCGAGAAACAGCGTGTGGTGATCGACTGGTACGTGCGCTGGCGCATCAGCGACCCGCAGGCCTACATCCGCAACGTCGGCCTAAACGAAACCGCCGGCGCGCTGCAGCTCAACCGCGTGGTGCGCAACTCCTTCCAGCAGGAAGTGAACAAGCGCACGCTCAAGGAGCTGCTGGCCACCCAACGCGAGCAGCTCATGGCCGACGTGAAGAAGGAAGTGCTGGAGGCCGTGCGCGGTGCCGACAAGCCCTGGGGCATGGACGTCGTGGACGTACGCATCACGCGCGTGGACTACGCCGACACCATCACGCGCTCGGTGTACGACCGCATGGAAGCCGAGCGCAAGCGCGTGGCCAACGAGCTGCGTTCCACCGGCTTTGCCGAGGGCGAGAAGATTCGCGCCGAGGCCGACCGCCAGCGCGAGATCATCGTGGCCGAGGCCTACCGCAATGCACAGGCCATCAAGGGCGAGGGCGATGCCAAGGCGGCGTCCATCTACGCCGACGCCTTCGGGCGCGATCCGGCCTTTGCCCAGTTCTACCGCAGTTTGGATGCCTATCGCACCAGCTTTGGCAACAAGTCCGACGTGATGGTCATCGATCAGTCCTCCGACTTCTTCAAGTCGATGCGATCGGTCGCTCCGGCTCGCTGAGTGGCACGGCGTGGGTGAGTTGCTGTGGCCCGCGCTGGCCCTCGTGATGATTTTCGAGGGCCTGCTGCCGATGCTGGCACCCGGCCTGTGGCGCCGGGTGTTCAGCGAACTGCTGCGTCTGGAAGATGGCCAGATCCGTTTCTACGGCATGGTGACCGTGGTGCTGGGGCTGGTTTGCTGGTGGTGGATTCAACCCTGAGCGTCACTCGGGCGATGACCGGATTTCCGGCCTGACCGCCCATCGCCGGTAGAATCTCATTTTTAACAGACTCCCGAGTCCCCCATGTCGTCCGCCTGGGTCCTTCCGGATCACATAGCCGATGTCCTGCCATCCGAGGCCCGGCACATCGAAGAATTGCGCAGGAGCCTGCTCGATACCGCCCGCGGGTACGGTTACGAGCTTGTCATCCCCCCGTTGCTCGAACACCTCGAATCGCTGCTGACCGGCACGGGCGAGTCGCTGGACCTGCATACGTTCAAGCTTGTCGACCAGCTCTCGGGCCGCTCGCTCGGTCTGCGCGCCGACTGCACGCCCCAGGTGGCGCGCATCGACGCCCACCTGCTCAACCGCCAGGGTGTCACGCGACTGTCGTACTGTGGCCCGGTCGTCCACACCAAGGCCAGCCGTCCTGGCGCGAGCCGCGAGCTGTTCCAGTTCGGCGCGGAGATCTTCGGTCACGCCGGCATGGAGGCCGACCTTGAGACGCTCGAGCTGGTGCAGGCCTGCCTGGAGGTGGCCGGCGTCAAGGGCCTGCAGATCGACATGGCCGATGTGCGCGTGATCGATGCCGTGCTGGCTCCCGTGGTGTTGGCGCCGGCCCGCGTGCAGGCCATCCATACGGCGCTGGCGGCCAAGGATGTGGCGGAAATCGACCGGCTCGCCAGCGATCTGCCCGCCCCGGTGCGGCAGGACCTGCTGGCGCTCACACGCCTGTTCGGCGATGTCTCGGTGCTGTCCGAGGCGAGCCGCGTACTGCAGCCTTCGGCCGCTTTGCACGAGGCGCTCGACAGCCTGTCCTGGCTGGCTTCTCAGGTACAGGGGGTGCCGGTGTCGATCGACCTGGCCGACCTGCGCGGCTACGCCTACTACACCGGCATGCGTTTCGCGGTTTTCGCGCGCGGCCTGCGCGGTGAGCCGCTGGAGCTGGCCCGTGGCGGCCGCTACGACGAGGTCGGCGCGGTGTTCGGACGCAAGCGTCCTGCCGTCGGCTTCAGCCTTGACCTGAAGGCACTGGTGACCAGCGTGCAGCCGCGTCCGCTGGAAGCGGCCATACGGGCCCCGTGGGGCCTGGCGTCCGATCTTCGCCAGGCCGTCGCCGCGCTGCGTCAGCAGGGGCACACGGTGGTGTGCGCGCTGCCGGGGCACGAGCACGAAGTCGACGAATTCCATTGCGACCGCGAACTGGTCAAAAACCCGGCGGATGGCGCCTGGATTGTCAGAAACCTTTGAACGGAATACAGATGATGAACAGCAGCAGCACCGCTCGACCGGGGCGCAACGTGGTGGTCGTCGGCACCCAGTGGGGCGACGAAGGCAAGGGCAAGCTGGTGGACTGGCTGACCGAGTCGGCCGGCGGCGTGGTGCGCTTCCAGGGTGGCCACAACGCGGGGCACACGCTGGTGATCAACGGCGTGCGCACGGCACTGCACCTGATCCCCAGCGGCATCATGCGCGAAGGGGTCAAGTGCTATATCGGCAACGGTGTGGTGCTGTCGGTCGGCAAGCTGTTCGAGGAAATCGAAGGGCTGGAGAAGGCCGGCGTCGAGGTGTGTTCGCGCCTGCGCGTGAGCGAGGCCTGCCCGCTGATCCTGCCGTTCCATGCCGCGATCGACATTGCCCGCGAGGCGGCCAAGGTCAAGGCCGGTTCCGAGAAGATCGGCACCACGGGGCGCGGCATCGGTCCGGCCTACGAGGACAAGATCGCCCGCCGCGCGCTGCGCGTGCAGGACCTCAAGCACCCCGAGCGTTTCGCGACCAAGCTGCGCGAGCTGCTGGCGCTGCACAACCACGTGCTCAAGACCTGGCTGCACTCGGCCGACATGGTCTGGGACGACCGCATCGCGCCCTACATGAAGGATGGCGAGGTCCAGTTCGAGCCGGTCTATGCCGAAGCCATGGCGCAGGCCGAGAAGCTGCGCCCGATGATCGCCGACGTCTCGCGCGAGCTCAACGAGGCCCATCTGGCAGGCGTCAACCTGCTGTTCGAAGGTGCCCAGGGTACGCTGCTGGACATCGACCATGGCACTTATCCCTTCGTGACGTCGAGCAACTGCGTGGCCGGCAATGCGGCGGCAGGTTCGGGCGTGGGCCCGCACATGCTGCACTACGTGCTGGGCATCACCAAGGCATACTGCACCCGCGTGGGCGGTGGCCCGTTCCCGACCGAGCTGGAGTGGGAAAAGGAAGGCACACCGGGCTGGCACATGGCCACGGTGGGTGCCGAGAAGGGCGTGACCACCGGCCGCAGCCGCCGCTGCGGCTGGTTCGATGCCGCGCTGCTCAAGCGCTCGGCCCAGGTCAATGGCCTGTCGGGCCTGTGCATCACCAAGCTGGACGTGCTGGACGGGCTGCCCGAGCTGAAGCTGTGCGTCGGCTACGAGCTCGATGGCGAAACCATCGACCTGCTGCCGCTGGGCGCCGAGGAAATCGCCCGCTGCAAGCCCATTTACGAGACACTGCCGGGCTGGAAAGAGTCGTCGGTCGGTGTGACCCGCTACGAGGACCTGCCGGCCAACGCTCGCCGGTACCTGGACCGCATCCAGGCCACGACGGGCGTGCCCATCCATGTGGTGTCCACCAGTCCGGACCGTGACCACACGATCCTGATCCACCATCCGTTCCAGGCGTGAGCCGGGTCTTCGGGCACAATTCGAAACAATCAACACCTACCCACGCGGAGCGGCGATGCTGACCGAAGACGGCAAACACCTGTACGTGTCCTACGACGAGTACCACAACCTCATCGAAAAACTGGCCCTGAAGATCTACCAGTCGGGCTGGGAATTCGACACCATCTTGTGCCTGGCGCGCGGGGGGATGCGTCCGGGGGACATCCTGTCGCGGATTTTCGATGTGCCGCTGGCGATCATGTCGACCAGCTCCTACCGCTCCGAGGGCGGCAAGGTACAGGGCGAGCTGGACATCGCGCGCTACATCACCACGCCGCGCGGCGAGATTGCCGGCAAGGTGCTGCTGGTCGATGACCTGGCCGATTCCGGTCACACGCTCAAGGCCGTGATCGAGACGCTCAAGAACCATTACAAGCCGATCACCGAGCTGCGCAGCGCCGTGATCTGGACCAAGGCGGTGTCGGTCTTCACGCCTGACTACTCGGTGGAATTCCTGCCCACCAACCCCTGGATCCACCAGCCTTTCGAGGGCTACGACAACCTGCGTCCCGCGCAGCTGATGGAAAAGTGGAAGGTCTGACCTTCCTTCGCCGCGTCCGCGCATGAGCGAGCTGTCCACGCGCCTGGTTCACCATCCGTACCGCCCCCCTGAGGGCTTCGAGGCGGTGGCGCCGGGCGTGCACAAGGCCTCGACCGTTTTCTTCCCGAACGTCCACGCGCTGCGTACGCAGGAGTGGAAGGACAAGAGCGGCTACACCTACGGCCTGCACGGCACGCCGACCACGTTCACGCTGGAAGAGCGTATCGCCACGATCGAGGGGGGGCGCTTTTGCGTTCTTGCGCCCAGCGGGCTGTCGGCCATCTCCCTGGTGGATATGGCTTTCCTGCGCCAGGGCGACGAGCTGCTGCTGCCCGACAACGCCTACGGCCCCAACAAGTCATTCGCGCACGTGGAGCTGCAGGGCTGGGGCATCACGCACCGTTACTACGACCCGATGAACCCGGCCGACCTGGCCGCGAAGATCACACCCGCCACGCGGCTGGTCTGGATTGAGGCGCCGGGTTCGATCACGCTGGAGTTCCCAGACATCGTCGCGCTGGTGGCGGTGATCCGCGAGGCGAACGCGGGACGCGAGCGGCCCATCGTTTCGGCGCTGGACAACACCTGGGGTGCGGGCATTGCCTTCCAGGCGTTCGAGCTGGGCGTGGATGTGTCCATGCAGGCGCTGACCAAGTACCCCAGCGGCGGCGCCGATGTGCTGATGGGGTCGGTGGTCACTCGCGACGAGGCGCTGCATCGGCAGGTGCTGCTCACCCACATGCGTTTGGGACTTGGCATCGGTGCCAACGATGCGGAGCTGGTGCTGCGCGGGCTGCCGAGCCTGTCGTTGCGCTATGCGGCCCAGGACGCGGCCACGCGTGAACTGGCGCGCTGGATGCAGGGGCAGGACGGCGTGGTGCAGGTGCTGCATCCGGCGCTGGAAGGCTCTCCCGGCCACGAGGCGTGGCAGAGACAGGCGACCGCGGCGGCGTGCCTGTTCAGCGTGGTGTTCGACGGGCGTTTCAGCCAGGCGCGGATCGATGCCTTCTGCGACAGCCTGCGCGTGTTCCGGCTGGGCTGGAGCTGGGCCGGGCCCGTGAGCCTGTGCGCGCCTTATGACGTGCCTTCGATCCGTGCTGTGACGCATTGGCCTCACCGCGGTGGCCTGGTGCGCTTTGCCGTGGGCCTGGAAGGGGTCGAGGACCTCAAGGCCGATCTGTCGCAGGCGCTGGCCACTTTGCGGGCCGGCTGAGCGGCCCGTTTCCCTTTCTTTCTTTGGGTCAGCCCTCCGCCAGCAGCTGGCGCGCGGCGGCCGTCAGGCTGTCAGGCGACCGGTCGGCCAGCACCAGCGGTCTGGCATCCGCATACTGTGTGAAGTTGCGCCGGATCGAAGCGGCATAGGTCGGGTCGTAGTGCTGCGAGAGCAGGGCATGGACGACCTCGGGCGTCTGCCCGGCACGCACCTGCGCGATCCAGCCATCGACCACCGCATGGCCGCGCAGTTCGGTCAGGGCCTTCAGACGCGAGCAGAAGTGCTCGCTGTCGCGGACAAAGAAGTCGTAGTCCTCCAGCAGCAGGGCCACGCGTTCGGCGTCGGCCAGTTGCAGGTCGATGCAGGGGCTGGCGCGCATGGCATCGATCAGCGCGTCGGGGACGCGCAGATTGCCGACCTTCTTGCTTTCGCTTTCGATGAACACGGGGCGCGCCGGATCGAACTGTTGCAGGTGCTCCCAGATCAGGCTGTCGAAACGCTTCTGGCTGGGCTGCGGTTGGCCGGGGATGTGTCCGAGCACGGAGCTGCGATGGCAGGCGATGCCTTCAAGATCGAGCACCTGCGCGCCTTCGGCGGCCAGCGCGTGCAGCAGACGTGTCTTGCCGCTGCCGGTGGGGCCGCAGATGACGCGGTACGAGAGGCGCGTGGCCAGCCGCGGCAGATCCTCGACAAGGGCGGCGCGCCAGGCCTTGTAGCCGCCCTCGATGAGGGTGACATGGAAGCCGATGGCGCCCAGGATGGTGGCCAGCGCGCCGCTGCGGTTTCCTCCGCGCCAGCAGTAGACGAGGGGGCGCCACTCGCGCGGCTTGTCCAGCGCCTCGCGCTCGATGTGTGCCGCGATGTTGCGGGCCGCGATGACGGCGCCGCGCTTCTTTGCCTCGAAGGGCTGATCGCGGTAGAGCGTGCCGATCTCGGCGCGCTCCTCGTTGTCCATGGTGGGCCAGTTCACCGCGCCGGGCAGGTGGTCGAGCGTGTATTCGCTTTCGCTGCGGGCATCGATGATGGCGTCAAAGTCTGCCAGCTGCCCAAGGGCGTCGGTGGCAGGAAGTTTGCGAACGGGCATGCCCGATTATCGGGCTTTCTCAGGTGGGCAGCAGCTTGCGCAGCGCGGGCCAGACGTTGTCAAGCAGGATGGGCTGGGCCTGCTCGTTGGGGTGGATCCGGTCGCTTTGGAACAGGTCCATGGCGTTCGGGGCATCGGCCACATTGCGCATCAGGAACGGCACCAGCGGCACATTTTCTGATTGGGCGACGGCGGGGAACACCTCGCGGAATTCCTGCGTGTAGCGGGCACCGTAGTTCGGCGGCATTTCCATGCCCACCAGGAGCACCCGGGCGCCCGCCTCCTTCGCCATGCGCACCATCGCGACGAGGTTGTCGCGCGTGGTGGACAGGGGAAGGCCGCGCAGGGCGTCGTTGGCGCCCAGTTCTATGATGACGATGTCCGGCTTGTGCTGGCGCAGCAGCGGCGGCAGGCGCGAGCGGCCACCGGCCGTGGTGTCGGCGCTGACGCCGGCGTTGACGACGGTAGCGGGAAGCTTTTCCGCGCGCAGCCGCTCCGCCATGAGGGACACCCAGCCCGAGCCCCGGCGAACGCCATACTCGGCACTCAGGGAGTCGCCCACCACCAGGATGGTGGACGGCTTGGCTGAAGCTTTGCCCTGGGCCAGGACGCCGGGCGCAATGCCGGCCAGCAGCAGGCCACCCAGGGCCACGTTACAGTGTCGTCGTTTCAACGTTCTTCCTTTCCTTCCACCGCCGCCGGGCGCCACTGACATGCCATCTACCGCTGCCAACGAAATCATTGCCGTGCGGCATGTGTCCAAGTCCGTGACCGACGCGACGGGCACGCTCGATATTCTGCGCGACATCGACTTCGCGCTGCCGCGGGGGCAGTCGGTGGCCATCGTCGGGGCATCGGGCTCGGGCAAGAGCACGCTGCTGTCCATCATCGCCGGCCTGGACACGCCAACGCGCGGCACGGTGCTGATCGACGGGGTGGACCTGTTCCAGCTCGACGAGGACCAGCGCGCGGCCTTGCGGGCGGAGAAAATGGGTTTCGTGTTTCAGAGTTTCCAGCTGCTGGGCAACCTGACGGCGCTGGAGAACGTGATGCTGCCGCTGGAGCTGGCGGGGCGGCGTGACGCGAGGGCCGCCGCAACGCGCATGCTTGAGCGCGTGGGGCTGGGCGCGCGCCTGCGCCACTATCCCCGGGTGCTTTCGGGTGGCGAGCAGCAACGTGTGGCGCTGGCGCGGGCGTTCGGGGTGCAGCCGGCGGTGCTGCTGGCCGATGAGCCCACGGGAAGCCTGGATTTCGCGACCGGAGCCCGGGTGATGGAGCTGATGTTCGACCTCAACCGCGAGCAGGGAACGACGCTGGTGCTGGTGACGCATGACCAGGGCATCGCGCGCAGCTGCGACTGCCGCATCACCATCGAGGCAGGACAGCTGGTGCCGTCGGCAGACGCGCTCGGCTGAGCTGCGGGGCAGGTGGATAATTCGTCCATGTCATCCGCCCCCAAAGTCCTGTTCGGCTTCCATGCCGTCGGCGTGCGCCTGAAGACGGCGCCGCAATCCATTATCGAGATCTATGTCGATCCTTCGCGGCGCGACCAGCGCATGCGGCAGTTCCTGCAGCGGGCAAAGGAGGCCGGCGCGCGGGTGATCGAGGCCGACAGCCTGCGCATTGCCAAGCTGGCGGGCAGCCATGGCCACCAGGGGGTGGCGGCGCGGGTGAACCCGCTGGAGAACGCCCGCTCGCTCGACGATCTGCTGGACCAGTTGGAAACCGGCGGCCAGGCACCGCTGCTGCTGGTGCTGGACGGCGTGACCGATCCGCACAACCTGGGCGCCTGCCTGCGTGTGGCCGACGGTGCGGGTGCGCACGCGGTGATCGCGCCCAAGGACCATGCCGCGGGCATCAATGCCACGGTCGCCAAGGTGGCCAGCGGCGCCGCGGAAACCATGCCGTATTTCATGGTGACCAATCTGGCGCGCACCCTGAACGAACTCAAGGAGCGCAACATCTGGATCATCGGCACCAGCGACGATGCACCCAAGACCCTGTACCAGGTGGACCTGAGCGGGCCTGTGGCGCTGGTGCTGGGTGCCGAGGGGGCCGGCATGCGGCAGCTCACGCGCAAGACCTGCGACGAGCTGGTGAGCATCCCCATGCGCGGCGCGGTCGAGAGCCTGAACGTCTCGGTCGCCAGCGGGGTGTGTCTTTACGAGGCGCTGCGCCAGCGTGGATGACGCGGTCGCATCCGCCCGGCCGGACCTTGTTGAGGCGCGGCGCCTGATCGCACAGGCACGCCATGTGGCCGTGCTCACGGGCGCCGGCATGAGCGCCGAATCGGGCGTGCCCACGTTCCGGGACGCGCAGACAGGGCTGTGGGCTCAGTTCCGCGCCGAAGAGCTGGCCACGGAGGCCGCCTTTCGCGCCGATCCGCAGCGGGTATGGCGCTGGTACCAATACCGGCGTGAGCTGATTGCCGCTGTGGAGCCCAACGCCGGGCATTATGCCCTGGCCGGGTTCGGCCAACGCCATCCCGGCCGCCTGACGCTGGTCACCCAGAACGTGGACGGTCTTCATCAGCGGGCCGGCAGCGGGGACATCCTTGCCCTGCACGGCAGCATCTTGCAGGACCGCTGGCTTGACCGGCCCCGAAGCTGTTGCGGCGCCAGCAGCATCGAGCCGGGCGAGCCACCGCGCTGCCCGGTGTGTGGCAACCTGCGCCGCCCGGACGTGGTGTGGTTCGGCGAGGCTTTGCCTTCGCAGGCGCTGGCAGCAGCCGAACAAGCGGCCCGCTCGTGTGACCTGATGCTGGTGATCGGTACCTCGGGCCTGGTCTATCCCGCGGCCGGGCTGGCCCACGTGGCCCGGCGCCAGGGGGCGATGGTGGTGGTGATCAATCCCTCCGAGACCGAGCTGGACGAGGTGGCGCACCTGTGCGTGCATGAACGCGCGGCACAGTGCCTGCCGTGGCTGCTGGGGGACGGGCGCTGAGCCTGCGTGGCGGCCAAGCGTCATCTTGCTCTTATTTACAGGGAAATGGCGCGAACACCTCCATAATGTTTCGTTTTTAACACCATTGTTGCAAGCGGAGAGGAGATGCGCATGAACATCGTTCAGCGGGTACAGGACATTCTGCTCAAACCCAAGGAGACCTGGCCAGCCATTGCGGCAGAGAGCGACGACATACCGTCGATCTACAAGAACTATCTGGTGTATCTGGCCGCCATTCCCGCGGTGGCCACTTTCATCGGCATGAGCCTGGTCGGCATTGGCGCGTTCGGCGTGCATGTCCGTGTGCCCATCGTGACCGGTCTGGTGAACATGGTGGTGGGCTTCGTGCTGGCGCTGGTCATGATCTACGTGCTGGCACTCATTGCCAATGCACTGGCGCCGAGCTTTCAGGGAGAGAAAAACCTGCCCAACGCCTTCAAGCTGATTGCCTATGGCGCAACGGCCGGGCTGGTCGGCGGCATCTTCAACCTGTTGCCTGCACTGTCGATGCTGGGCCTGCTGGCGGCGCTGTACTCGATCTATCTGCTCTATACCGGCGTTCCGGTGATGATGAAGACGCCGCAGGAAAAGTCGCTGGCCTACACGGCGGTGCTGATTGTCTGCGGCATCGTGGCCGGCCTCATCGTTGGCGCGGTCAGCTCCATGTTCACGGGCGCCGGCACGACGTCGATGGTGGGCCAGGCACCGGCCGACCTGACGATCAAGGGGCCGGGCGGCGCCGAGATCAAGGTGGATACCGCCAAGTTAGAGGCAGCCGGCAAGAAGATGGAAGAGGCCGCCAAGCGCATGGAAGAGGCTCAGGCCAAGGGCGACAGCGAAGCTGCCGGCAAGGCGCTGGGCGAGATGATGGGCGCGCTGGGTGGTGCCGGCGGCAAGACCATGGACGCCGGCGCCCTGCGGGCTTTCGTGCCCGAGCAGATCGGCGGGCTGGAGCGCACGGCGTTCGAGGTCGTCTCCAACCAGGCGATGGGCATCAACATGTCTTCGGTCGAGGCCTCTTACGGCAGTGGCGACAAGCGGCTTGACGTGAAGCTGGTGGACGTGGGCGCTGTGCCGGCACTGGCGATGGGCATGAAGGCATGGGCTTCGACCTCGATGGAGCGCGAGACGCAGGACGAGGTTGAAAAGGTCTATCAGCGTGACGGCATGTCCATCAAGGAGGAGTACAGCAAGGATGGCAGCAGTGCCGAACTGATGGTGGCCTTGCCCAACGGCCTGATGCTGGAACTCGACGGCGAGGGCATGGGCATCGACGAGCTCAAGACGGTTCTGGGCAAGCTTGACCTGAAAGGCATGGCTGGCCTCAAGCGGCCCCAGTGATGGTTTCCTGACCGCTTGTGGCGGTCATCACAGTGAATGCGAAGGGGCCGCCAGGGATGCGGCCCCAGGCGGGTGTCCACGATGCCCGCCCGGTTTCTGGCGGCATCATGCCGCCAGCATGAGTCGCTGCGGACTCTCGTCCACGTTGTCCGGTGCAATGTCGTGACAACTGTTTCGGTGTGTACATGCGGTTACCCCGCTGTTACGTAACACGCCTAACGAGGGAGCGCGCCAGTCAAAAAATCCCTTTTGAAATCAATCACTTTGTTGGGCGGTCCGACCGCTCCCGAGCTCCGGAACGCCTGGCATCGCTTTTGCGCCTGTCACTGCATGTATCGCGTAAGCCGCTTCCTCCGGCGCAGGGCCGAGGGTAGGAGGGAAGGACCCGCGGCGGCCGATCTGAAGGAGTGTGCGAAAGATGGATACCAGGCACCCGTGCTATGTCTCGATGGCGCATCTGCTCGACGGCGGCAGGCTTGACGGCCGCCGTGATGGGGGCAGCGCACGAAAGAAGAAAAGGGAGTCCGAACTGATGTCGCTGGACGACATACGGTATTCCCTGCTCGAGCGGGAGGCTTTCCTGGCGCTGATGGCGTTGGCGGAGATGCCTGCCGGGGTGCTCGAGTTCATGGACGCTTTGGCGGACCTGGCCAGGAACGGCCGGCTGAGGCAGGTGGACGGCGTGATGATCGACATGCGAATCCGCACGGCTGCCGCAGGCCGCAAGAAGGTCGTGCAGGTGATCAAGGTGCTGCTGTCCCTGCAGGTGGAGGTCATCCTGGTCGATGGTCACGGCTACTGCGTCAATCTCCTTGACCTCGACCAGTTCTGTACATCCCACGAATTCGTGGACATCTACATGGATGGCATTTTTGCCGACCACCGGAGTTTTGCCGTGATGCCCAAATCCTCGCCCTCCATGGAATGGGGCCTGGGGCAATTGGCTGCCTGATACGCAAGGGTGGTATTTCCGGGTAAATCCATTGCTGTTACCCGGCTAACTGACCTGGTGTTACGTAACGCTCCTGCTCAACGTCGCGCATCCGGCCCTGTCTTGCAGGCAGATGTCTTTTCGTTGCTGATGATCTATTGAAAATCAATAACTTGCGAGTGAATTGCTGAAATGTATCTTGGGGCGTTTCCAGGCACGGCACTTGCGGTTGAGTATGCGGGCAGTCCCGCAAATGCTCGTGTAAACGGTGCGTTGGAAACCCGATTCTATGAGTTTCGATGAATCGCGTTTTCCGGTGCGGATTTCAATTTTGTCAATTCATTAATAGCCAGAGAGGATCTCATGATTCAGTCCACGTCGAATCCTTCTTCGGAAACCCTCGTTGCCGCATTGCCGGAGACCGCGCAGACGTCGCAGGCGCTCAGCGGTGTGACCAGCCTGCACGGTGGTGTGCGTGAGCTAGGCAGCCTTTCGCAGGCCACGCCCGGTGTCGAAATCATCCGTGGCGGCCAGCGCATTGCCGTGCAGGACTCCGCGCCTCTGCTGCTGGGTGACCAGGTTGTGGTGCCCGAAGGAGGGGCGGCAGCGGTCACATTTGCCAGCCAGGGGGGCGAGCAGGGCCTCATCACGGGAACGCTGACGGGCGGATCCGATGCGACGTTTACCACCATGCGTCAGCCCAATGGCATGGAGCAGGTGATGGTGGATCTGGCCAGTGGTGACCTGATCATCCAGACCGGTGAAGCCGACGATGCTGCCGCACTGCTGGTCAAGAAGAGCGTACCCGCTCTGGCGGGCGACATCGGCCTGGGTGAGTTTGCCCTGGGCGCCCTTGGCGTCGGCGCGCTGGCCGGCATGCTGGACGATGACGATGATTCCGGCGATGGCCGCCATGGCAACGGACAGGGCGGCGGCAACGGTGGAGGCCAGGGTGGTGACCGCAATCCCGTGCCTGATGACAGTGACGCTGATGCGGACGCGGATGCTGATGCGGACGCGGATGCGGATGCGGATGCGGACGCGGATGCCGATGCGGATGCGGATGCGGATGCGGA